>CAYLSK010000059.1:0-12547 GCA_964385975.1 uncultured Anaerolineaceae bacterium
CGGCTCGCCCGAACGGACCACCGATGCCTCGCCCGAACGGACCACCGATGCCTCGCCCGCCGCCGCCCCCGCCCGCCGCGCCCCCGGTGGCGGTGCGCGTCCGGCCACGCGGAAAGCCCATCAGTCGACCTGCGCGGGTGCGCTGGCGAGGACCACGATCGTGGAACGTCGCGACGGCGCGGTCCTCGTCAGGAGGTCGCCGACGAGGCCGAGGGCGAACGTCGGCCAGTGGCGGCCCCAGGCCCGGGCGAGGTGCCCCACGGTCGTCAGTCGGATATCGACGAACCCGGCGGCCGCTAGGGTCTGGCGAACCGTGGCCGGATCGTTGCACGCCCCGACCAACGGGTGGGCGTCGGCGGGGGTGGCCTTGACCAGCGGCTGGATCGCTCGGCGCGAACCGTCGGGCAGGCCGAGATAGGCCGCGACGAACGGGTGCCGCCGATTGACCGTGGCGGCAACCAGCGTGCCTCCCGGTCGCAGCCAGCGCCGGAGATTGGCCAGGGCCGTCGGCGGATCGGCAAAGTGTTCAAACGTGAAGCTCGAGAGGACGAGATCGAACGAGCCGTCGGCGAAGGCCGAGCCAGGGCCGCACAGATCCACGATTACGAACTCGTCCAGATGGGGGATTGGCGAGGCCGGTTCGTGGAGGTCGGCACCTACCAATCGAGCGATCCGAGGTCGGAATGCGCGCAGCGCCGACACCCGTCCGCAGCCCGCATCGAGCGCGGCCACCGCCCCCGGCGAGCGTGTTTCGGCCGCTCCGACGGCGCGATCCAGGGCCTCATGCACGAGGCTTCCGACCGTCGGGCTGATTCCCAGCCTGGGCAGCAGGGCGAAGCGCCCCGGTTCGGTCACCCCTACCAGGCGGTGGAGGTCGCGGCCTCGGTGATGCCCTGCGCCTCCAGCCAACGTTCGGCGTCGATGGCCGCCTTGCATCCGTCCCCGGCAGCGGTCACGGCCTGGCGGTAGCGGTGATCGTGGACGTCGCCGGCGATGAAGACGCCGTCGATCTTTGAGCCGGTCTCGTCATGGACGACCAGGTAGCCGGCACCGTCGATCTCGAGCCAGTCGCGGAACGCGTCCGTATTCGGCTTGTAGCCGATGGCGATGAAGACCCCATCGATCGCCATCTTCGTCTCGCTGCCTGTCGTCGTGTCGAGCAGGCGCAGGCCGTCCACCTTGGCATCGCCGAGGATCTCCTCGACCGCGGTGTTCGGATGGATCTCGATCTTCGGATGGGCCTTGGCGCGGTCGATCATGATCTTCGACGCGCGGAACGTGTCGCGCCGATGGAACAGGTGGACCTTGGTCGCGAAGCGGGTCAGGTAGGTCGCCTCTTCGAACGCGGTGTCGCCACCACCGACCACGGCGATCTCTCGATCGCGGAAGAAGAAGCCGTCACAGGTGGCGCAGGCCGACACGCCCCGGCCGCGCAGCCTGGTCTCGCTGTCGAGACCGAGCCAGAGCGCCGAGGCACCGGTCGCGATGATCACCGCCTGGGCGCGGTATTCCGTGCCGCGCGCCCAGATCCGGAACGGACGCCCTGAAAAATCCACCCGGTCGATGTCGACGTCCACGAAGCGGGCGCCGACCCGCTCGGCCTGCCCGCGCATCGCGGCAATCAGATCCGGTCCCTGGATCGGATCCACGAAGCCCGGATAGTTCTCCACGTCGCTGGTCAGCATCAACTGCCCGCCCGCCGCCGATCCGGCCAGGACGACCGGTTCCAGGTTGGCCCGCGCCGCGTAGATCGCCGCCGTGAGCCCGGCCGGCCCGGATCCCACGATCACGACCTTGGCATCGACCCGGTCTTCGGCGCTCCGAACGGTGGACGGGCCGCCGGTCGATCTCGCGGGCGCGGACGACTCGTCGAGGAGCGCGATGCTGAAGCCACCGAACGGGTTGGGCGTCCCGGCGGCGCCTGGTTGCTTGTCTGTCATGACCGGCATCGTATCACGGAAACGATACTCCCTGGGGGTATGTTCAGAGCGCCCGGACCTGCGGCAGGACGTCCCGGCCGATGAGCTCCAGGTGCGAGGGATCGTGGAGGTCGGCGACCGCCACGATGATGTGCTGGGCGCCGGCATCCGAGAGCTCGCCGAACCGCTCGACCACCTGGGCCGGCGTCTCGGAACCGCGCGCTCCGGACGCGCTGGCCCGGACATTCTGCAGGGTGGAGCGCTCGATCTCGGCTGGGTCGCGCCCGACCGCGGCGCAGTGCGCGTCGAGGATCGAGTACTTGCGGGCGATCGTCTCGGGCGTCCCGAAGACGTTGCAGGCATCCGCGTACTGAGCCACCAGGCGGAGGGTCTTCTTCTCGCCACCGCCGCCGACCATGATCGGGACGCGCGGCCGGCTGATCGATTGCGGCGAGTTGAGGAGCCGGCTGGCGCGGAAATGGCGCCCGGCAACACTGCCTTCAGACCCGCGGGCGCCGGACCACATCCCGTATCCGATCTGGAGCGTCTCCTCGAGCATCTCGAACCGCTCGGCCAGTGGCGGGAACGGGAAGCCGAGACCGTTCGACTCCTCCTCGTTCCAGGCCGCCCCGATCCCCAGCCAGGCTCGCCCGCCGGACAGGACGTCGAGGGTCGTGGCGGCCTTGATCCAGAGGCCCGGGTAGCGGTAGTGGACGCCCCCGACCATCAAACCCAGACGCGCGCGCGTCGAGTGGGCGGCCATGAATCCGAGCGTCGTCCAGCCTTCGAGCATCGGTTCCTCCGGTCGACCGACGCCACGGATCTGGAAGAAGTGGTCCATCACCCAGATGGAATCGAAACCGATGTCGTCGGCCTGGCGGACGATCCTGGCCAGCGTGGGTCCGATGGTCTCCGCCCCGCCAGGCCACGTGAACGAGCGGATCTGGAGGCCGAGCTTCATTGTTGCGGAGCGTACCAGTATCTGGTTTCGCAGCCTGCTCAGCGGAAGAGGTCGTTCTCGGCAGGCATGAGCGCTTCGTGGATAGTCGACTCCGCGCGGCGGAAGACAGCCCCACGGACGAGGGCGACCGGTCGTCCGGCGGTCTTGCCGAGGACCAGCTCGGCGGCCGAGGCGAGCTCGTCGGCGACAGCGCGGACGGTGGAACGCATGATCCGGCCGTTGGCGTCGGCCGTGCCGCGCAGGTCGTCGAGCGGGGCGAGGCCGGAGATCCCGATCGCGACGTCCACGATCCCCCAGCGCCACGGGCGCCCGAAGCTGTCCGAGATGACGACTGGGACATCCACGCCGTATCGGGCTCGCAGGGCCGCTCGGATGCGTCCGGCCGACCCGTCCGGATCCACCGGGAGCAGCGTGACGACCGATCCGGATTCGGGGCCGACGTTGGAGGCATCCACGCCTCCGTTGGCGCACACGAAGCCGTGGGGCGTCTCGGTGATGAGCACCCCGTTGGTCATCCGAACGATACGGCGCGCCTCGCGGAGCACGACCTCGATCTGGCGCGGGTCGCGATCCCAGCGCGCCGCGAAGTCGACGGCTTGGGGGCGCGGCTCGATCGTCGTCAGGTCGACGACCGCCCCTTCCGCCTTGGAGACGATCTTCTGGGTGACGACGATGACGTCGTCCTCGCGCAGCGGCAGCGCGCCGGGCGTCGTGCCCAGGGCGTCGCCAATCAGCGTCGCGAGGTCGTCGCCGGGGCGAATCTCCGGCAGGCCGGCCAGTGCGAGGACCTCGACCTGCGCGACGCCGTCAGCCGACATCGATGGTCTCGGGGGCGAGTCCCTCGACGAGCACGAGATCCTCTGGGGTGTCGAGGTCGATCTCGAGCGGCCCACCAAGCTCGGCATACGTCGCCCCGGCGGCGGCCGCCCTGGCGGCGTGATCGGCGCGACTGCCCGGCCCAAAGGCGAAGTCGATCGCGCCGGGCGGCGCCACGATCAGGACGTTGGTGCCCGTCCCGTGACGGTCCGGCACTAGAGCGACGAATGGTTCGCCGACGGCGGCCCGTCCGGCCGCCTCGAGGACGACCTCGAGCGTCTCGAGGTCGAGCCATGGCAGGTCTGCGGGCAGGATGACCAGGGCCGTCGCCCCGCGGGCGAGCGCCTCGGTCCGAGCGAGCTCGAGGGCCAGGTTCAGCCCGCGATCCTGGTCGGCAACCGGGACCGCCCCGGCGGCCCGAGCCAGCTGCAGGGCGGCAGGGTCAGTGCTGACGACGATCGTGCCGGCGATCCGAGGGCTGCTGGTCGCGGCCTCGATCGCGCGCCGGAGTAGCCGGCTGACCAGGTCGAGCCGTTCCTCGGCATCGAGCGGGCCGCCCAGGCGCGATTTTGCCCGTTCGAGGCCTCGGACCGGGATGATCGCCCAGGTTCCAGTGCGATCCGGGTGGGCCGTGGCCGGCGTCATGGCTGCACGCCGCCAAGCGAGCATCCGAAGGCGATGACCTCGGCGGCAAATTGGGCGCGCGATGCGTCGTCGGTCATGATCGTGTCGGTCATCAGCGTGGCCAGGCCGAGAGCCTCAATCGCCGGCCTGAGCTCGGCGTCCAGGTCGTCGAGCACGAACCCATTGGCTACGCCGCCGTAGAGCCGGGCGACGCCGAGCGCACTGGCCTCATGCCCGAGTGACGCGAGCATCCGGTCGGCAGGCCCTTTCAGCGCGCGTCCGCCGACGATCCCGCTGACTGCCACGATCGGCACGCCACGCCGGCGCGCGGCCTCGAGCTCCTCGCGGATCCCCCCGATCGCCAGGATCGGACCCACTGACACGAT
This sequence comes from uncultured Anaerolineaceae bacterium, assembly GCA_964385975.1. Classification (GTDB taxonomy): domain Bacteria; phylum Chloroflexota; class Limnocylindria; order Limnocylindrales; family CSP1-4; genus SPCO01. The sequence goes on from CAYLSK010000059.1 coordinate 4,707, forward strand.
CGGATTGGACGGGGCAATGACGATCAGCTCGGCCGCGGAGATTGCCGCGAGGACCTCTCCCGTCGTGCTGGCCTCGGCCGCGCCACGGAAGCGGACCTCATGGACCTCGGGTGCCTGATGGCGATGGACGAAGTACTCCTGAAACTCGAGCCATCCGTCATCGGTGCGGACCTCGGTCCGAACCTCGTCGTCGGTCATCGGCAGGATCGTCGCGGCGATCCCCATCCGCCGTGCCAGGTCGCGGGCGACGGCGGTCGGTCGAGCGCCCTCGCGGAGTCGGTCGGAGCGCCACAGGTGGGTCGCCAGATCTCGATCGCCCAGCCGGAACCAGGTCTCGTCGCCAAGCTCGGCCAGACGGTCCATCGCGGTCCACGTCTCGTTCGCCAGTCCCCAGCCGCGTTCGCTGTCGTCGAGACCGGCCAGCGTGTAGGCGACCGTGTCGTGATCCGGCCAGATGGTCAGACCGTAGAGGACCAGGTCGTCGCCGCTATTGACGACAACCGTCAGCTCCGCGCCCAGCTCTGCGAGCAACCCGTCGGCAAGCTTGGCGCCTCCGACCCCGCCCGCGAGCTCGACCACTCGCGGCATCGCCTAGTCCAGGTGGTCGTGGACGGCGAGCGGCGTGACCCTGAAGCTGATCCGTTCCTGGCGCTCGAACCTGTCACGGATCAGCCGCTCGGCCTCATCCGGTTCATGGGCGTGATAGCGGCGGGCCATCTCGGCGATGTCGGCCTGGGCCGTGGCCTGGTCGGCGACCACCCGAGCCGTGCCGGTCAGGCCAACCCAGCGGTAGCCATCTGTGGCATCGGTGACCGAGATCGAGATCCGCGGGTTTCGTTGGAGGTTCGCCGGCCATCGCCGCCCGACCGCGCTGTTGAGCACGATCTCGTCCCCGTCGAGCCGATACCAGAGGACGGCCTGGCGCGGTGACCCATCGGGGTCGATCGTTGCGATCGTGGCGAATCGGGTAGCGTCGAGGAATTGCCGGATCGACTTGGGAAGGACGGACTGGCGCGTGGTGGTTTCGGTCATGGTCCCGATGGTACGCGAGGCGGAGCGGCGGCAGCGTCAGGCGAGCCGCTCACCCGCGCGAATTGGGAGGTCGAGCCGATTCTCCGGTGGCGCCAGCGGGCAGGCCCAGCGCGGATCGAACGCGCACGATGGCTGGAACGCGAAGTTGAAGTCGACGATCAGGGTGTTCCGGGCGGGGTCGCCGCCGAGGTCGGCGCTCTTGGCGGCGTCCACGAGATAACGACCCGCCCCGTAGGTCTCCTGGCCGTTGGTGACGTCGCGGAAGGGGACGAACAGGCCGCCCGCGTAGCCGGCCATCCAGAAGACCGACAGGGTCCGCGGACCGCTGGCAAACGGGATGGCAATCCGCCCGACTCGACTGAAGGACAGCGAGTCAGCTCCGGAATTGGGCAGCGCGAGGGCGAAGGCGCCCGGCGCGGGTGGTGGCGCCGGCTCGACGACGACCTCGAAGCGGAGCGCCGGATCGTGCTCGAAATGCGCCGCCCGAAAGCCCTCGCGAGCGTCTGACGGCACGGGCGACTGTGGATGCTCTCGATAGAGGCGCTCGCGAACGGCTCGCCAGTGCGCCAGCGCGAGGGCGGGATCCGTGTCGGCCATCGCCCGGACCTCGGCGTAGAGGGCGGCGATCCGGCGCCGCCAGTCGGCCAGCCAGGCGCGGTCGGCCGCGGAGCCGTCGCCCTGGCTCCAATCGTCCTTCATCGGCCCATCGTAGCTTCGTCCCGCGCCGCCGCCTAGAATCGGGTTCGACCGCCGGCCCCGACCGCCCGGCGCGCGAACAGGACGGAGGAACGCGTGGCCAGCACCTCGGATGCAGCGGAGATCGGCGTGTTCGGCGGCTCGGGGTTCTATTCGCTCCTCGAGGAGGTTCGCGAGATCAAGGTGGACACGCCGTATGGGCCGCCCTCCGATTCCTTCTTCCTCGCCGAGGTCGCCGGACGACGCGTGGCTTTCCTGCCGCGCCACGGACGCCGCCACACGATTCCGCCGCACAGGATCAACTACCGGGCGAACGTCTGGGGGATGCGCTCGCTCGGGGTGAGGGCGGCGATCTCGCCGTGCGCCGCAGGCTCGCTCCAGCTTGCCGTCAAGCCGGGCGATTTCGTCGTCTGCGACCAGTTCGTGGACCGGACCAGCGGCCGTGCCGACACCTTCTATGACGGTCCGATCGTCACCCACGTCTCGTCGGCCGACACGTACGATCCGGTCCTCCGCCGGTTGGCGGTCGAGACGATCCGGGACCACGGGATCGAGGTCCACGAACGTGGCACCGTCGTGGTGATCGGCGGCCCGCGCTTCTCGACCAAGGCCGAGTCGAAGTGGTTCAGCGATGCCGGCTGGGAGGTCATCAACATGACCCAGTACCCGGAGGCGTGGCTGTGCCGCGAGCTGGGGATCGCGGTCGTCAACATCAGCCTGATCACCGACTACGACGCCGGCGTCCACGAGGGCACGGAAGCCGTGAACGCGATGAGCGTCCTCGAGGTCTTCCAGCAGAACGCCGAACGAATCCAGCAGGTCGTGCTCGACCTCATCGGACGCTTCCCGGGCAACCTCGACGCGCTCGGGGCCCGGGCCGCTCTTCAGCCCACCCGCGGGGACGGCCACGCGGTGGCGCCGGAGGACATCCGCCTGTTCGAGACCGGCCTGTAGTGGCGAAGGACGCCTCGGGCCGACTGCCGATCGGGGTCTGCATCCGGACGATCCGAGCCGAACCAGGCTGGTGGCTGGAGAGTGCCCGCCGCCTTGACGCGGCGGGATACGCGGGGCTGTGGGCCTGGGACCACTTCATGGGTCGTGGTGACAAGGCGGTTCCGGTCGTCGAGAGCTGGACGATCCTGTCGATGGCGGCCGCCTGCACGTCGCAGGCGATGGTCGGACCGTTCGTTCTCAACGTCATGAACCGTCATCCCGCGCTGCTCGCGCGGATGGCCGCCACGCTCCAGATCGCCAGCGGCGGCCGGCTCATCCTGGGGATCGGAATCGGCGGGGCGCCCAGGGAGCACCGTGCCTACGGGATCGACTTCCCCGATGCTCCGGAGCGGGTCGCCAGGCTGGAGGAGGCGGTCGCTGTGCTGCGAGCGCTCTGGACCGGCAGTCCGGTCACCCGGCCATCGCCGTTCTATCCGCTCGAGGGAGCCTCGGCCCACCCGGTGCCTCTGCCGCCGCCGCCGATCGTGATCGGTGGCGAAACGATCGCCGGCGCGCGCCTGGCGGGTCGGATCGGCGACGGCTGGTCGGCATTCGACGTCAACTTCGAGGCCAATCTGCCTGCTTACCTCGAGGCGCTCCACGGGAGCGGGCGCCGGCGCGAGGATCAGCTCGTCATCGTCGGCTTTCAGGGCGACTGGCTGAGCGATGAGTCGATCGCCGACAGCCCGTGGGTCAAGGAGCCGCGCGAAACCTGGGCGCGCTGGCGCGAGGCTGGCGCCGATGGCGCAATCGTCCTTGCCCGGACGACAGCGGACGTGGACGCCCTCGTGGCGGCGACCGAGCGCTGGTAGGGCAGGGGCCTGGCGCCTCGCGGCTCGTCGGCGTCTCGCGGCTCAGCGGTGTCTCGCGGCTCGTCCGCGCGGTTCATGGCACCATCACCGGCGTGACCGCCCCGACGACCGCCGCCCCTGAGCTGACCCATCCGTGCGTCCGGTGCGGGGCTCCGGTCCCGCTTCATGTCGGGCTATGTGAGCGCTGCAATCCGCTCGGGTTGCGCGACTCGTCCGCTTCGCAGGTCCATGGCCTCGCCCTGATCGGGGTCGCCGCGGCGGTCATCGCCCTCGCAATCGTCGCGCGTCTGGCGGTGGCGGGCGTCGGCCCGTTCGACGGCAGGATCGTGTCGGCCGCTTCTGACGGCGGTGCGCTGGCGATCACCCTGCAGGTGACCAATCGCGGCACAAACGTCGGCCAGACGACCTGCCGCGTTTCCGATCCCGCCGATCGCAGCGGCGGTGGCGACGGCTTCATCCTCAGTCCGCAGATCCAGCCGGGCGAGACCCTGTCGTTCACCAAGCGGGTGACCGAGCTGGGCTCCACGGTGCGCGACCTCAGGGTCGAGTGCAGCGCGCCGTGACCGCCGCCGAGGACGATCTCGCGTTCGCCCGGGACCTCGCCTGTCAGGCCGGCGTCGTCTTGATGGACCACTACGAACGGCTCGAGCAGATCGACTACAAGAGCGCCCGCGATGTCGTCACCGAGGCGGATCATCTGTCCGAGGCGCTCATCGTCGAGACGATCCAGGGTCGCTACCCGGATGACGCGATCCTGGCGGAGGAGACGGGCGAGCATCGGGCCGTGGCAGGCCAGGCGCCGACGTCCGGCCGAGGACGAGTCTGGATCGTCGATCCACTCGACGGAACCGTGAACTACGCCAACGGGATCCCGGTATTCTGCGTGTCGATCGGGCTCGTCGTCGATGGATCGCCATCGGTCGGGGTGATCGTGGATCCCACCCGCAGTGAGTGGTTCGGCGCGACGGCCGATGGGCCCGCGATGCTCAATGGGCGACCGATCCACGCCTCCGACAAGGAGAAGCTGTCCGACTTCGTGATCTCGATGGCGTTGAGTGGTCGATCCGCCGTCACCCGGTCACGAAGCGTCCGCAAGGCGATCCGGATTCCGCGCTCCATGGGCTCGGCGGCCCTCGCCCTCGCTTACGTGAGCAACGGGCGGTTCGATGCGTTCGTCCAGCAGGGCGGGCTCTCCGCCTGGGATGTGGCCGCCGCCGGCCTGATCGCTGAACGAGGCGGGGCGCGGGTCACGGCGATGGATGGCGGTCCCTGGTTCGACCTCGCCCGTGGGCCGCGCTCGGTCGGGATCCTCGCGGCGCCGGCCGCTCATCACGAGGCGTTGCTCGCCCTGGTCCGCTGACCCTCGATCAGTCGTCGCGCCAGCGGTGCGGTCGGCGGCCCAGCCGTTCGAGACCCCATTCCTCGCAGAACGCCTCCCATTCGGCCCGGGGCGCGCCGTCCCAGCGGAGCTGATCGGGATCGTGCTGACGGATCTGGACGCCGTCGTCGGAGGTGCGCAGTCGGGCGAGGTCGCGGTAGAGCATGGCCTCGCTCCAGTGCTCCCGCAGGGCAGCGGCCAAGGCGATCGCCCGACTGCCGCCGAGGCCTCGAACCTCCCAGGCCGAAGCGTGCGGCGGAACAGCCTCGAGGTGTCCGTAGCGGAGCAGGACGGCGGCCGCCGACTTCGAGCCCCAGCCGGGCAGCCCGGGGTAGCCGTCTGATGCGTCACCGACGACAGCCAGGTAGTCGGGGATGGAGGTCGGCGCGACGCCCCACTTGGCCCTGACGCCCGCGTCGTCGTAGACCAGGCCGCGGCGTCGATCCCACAGCACGATCCGCTCGTCGCGGACGAGCTGGGCCATGTCCTTGTCCGGGGTGCAGACGAGAATCCGCTCGACCCTCGGATCGCCGGCGAACCGCACGGTTGCCGCGGCGATCGCATCGTCCGCCTCGAACTCGACCATCGGCCACAGAACGATCCCGAGGGCTTCGACGGCCGCCTCGGCAATGGGGAACTGGGCGAGCAACTCCGGCGGCATGCCGGCTGACGACTTGTAGCCGGGATAGAGGTCGTTACGAAAGGATTCGATCACCCGGTCGGTGGCGCAGCCAATGTGGGTGGCTCCTTCCTCGCGTAGCAGGTACAGGAGCTGCTCCACCAAACCGGAGACGCCGGAGAGAACGATCCCGTCGCGACCGATCACCGGGGGTCGCGGCGCGAAGTGCGCCCGGAAGAGCTCGTAGGTCGCGTCGACCAGGTGGATCTCCACGGCGGCCGTCAGGACCGCGCGGGCGCGGTCTCGACCAGCTCGCGAAGTCGGCCCAGGTCGGCCTGGAAGATCGTCCCCAGGATCGGCGCCAGCAGCAGCGCGCCGAGGTGGGGCAGATATGGTGGCACGAGCGTCTCGTCCCAGCGGACGATCGTCGCGCTGGGGTCGGAGCCCGACTCGAGCTCGATCGTGCCCTCCCCGCTGAACTGGCCCTCGTGGCGGATCGCGAAACGGCGCGGCGGTTCGAAGGCCGTGATCGTGATCGGATCCAGCACCTCCATCCCGAAGATGCGGACACGCGCTTCCCCCCGAGTGCCAACGCCGACCGGCCCGGGCGTCAGGACCCGCACGGCCTTCATGTCGTGCATCCAGCGTGGCTGACCCTCGACGTCGGCGAGGACCTGCCAGACGCGTTCGATCGGGGCGTGAATCACCACGATCGAGCGGATCGGGTCCGGGGCGCGGTCGCCGGCTCGTGCGTTCAGGATCCGGTCAACGATCCAGCCGACGGCCATGCCGACGACCGCGATGCGCAGCATCAGCCGGATCACGGGACGGACCGCCGGAGCTCCACGCCCGCCGTCCGGAGCTCCTCGAGCGCTCGATTTCCATCGCCGGGCTGCACGTCGACAGCGGCGACCGCAGCGGTCAGGACGGCGGTCCGGAAGCCGAGCCGAACCGCATCGAGGGCCGTCGCCTTAACGCAGTAGTCGGTCGCCAGGCCGACCACCGCAACCGCGCCGACGCCGGCCGCTCGGAGGATGCCCTCGAGCTCGGTCGGCGTCGTCTCGCCGGTGCGCGGGTCGCGCATGGTGAAACCGGAGTAGCCGTCCTCGCCGTTCGCGCCCTTACGGACGCGGGCGGCGGCCTCCGGGAGCTCGAGCGAGGGGTGGAGCTCGGCGCCCCACGTCCCGCCGACGCAGTGGACCGGCCACGGTCCGCCGTCCCTGGCGAAATGGGGAGTGTGTTCGGGATGCCAGTCCTGGGTCGCAACGACGATCGCCCCATCCGCACGAGCGAGCCCGATCTCGCGGTTGACCGCCCCGATGATCTGGTCGCCTCCTGAAACCGCCAGCCCGCCGACGGGATCGGCGAAGTCGTTCTGGACGTCGACGACGATGAGCGCGACGCCGGGCCCGTAGTGCGACATCCCCGGAGCGTACTGCGACCGTCTCGCAATGTCCCACCGGCGACCGGATGGGCTACCCTGTGGAACCCATGTACTTTGACGAATTCAAGCATCAACTCCCTGACATCGATCCGGCCGAAACCGACGATTGGCTCGCTTCGCTCGACCAGGTGGTCGCCCAGGAGGGTGAGACCCGAGCCCGATTCCTCATCTACAAGCTGCTCAAGCGTGCCCGCCAGCTCCAGATCGGGCTCCCGCCGCTGACCCAGACGCGCTACATCAACACGATCAGCCCGGAGCAGGAGCCATACTTCCCGGGCGACGAGGAGATGGAGCGGCGGATCCGCCGCCTGATCCGCTGGAACGCCGTCGCGATGGTCCTGCGCGCCAACAACCGGTTTCCCGGGATCGGTGGGCACCTCGCGACCTACGCCTCGGCCGCGACCCTCTACGAAGTGGGCTTCAACCACTTCTTCCGGGGCAAGGATGGCAACGCGAGCGGCGACCAGATCTTCTACCAGGGTCACGCCGCTCCTGGGATCTACGCGCGAGCCTTCCTGGAAGGCCGACTCAGCGTGGATCAGCTCGACCACTTCCGGCGCGAGACCGTTCCTGGCCAGGGCCTGAGCTCCTACCCGCACCCGCGCCTGATGCCCGAGTTCTGGGAGTTCCCAACCGTGTCGATGGGCCTGGGACCGATCAGCGCCATCTACCAGGCCCGCTACAACCGCTATCTCCAGAATCGCGGGCTGCTGGATACCTCGGGTTCACGAGTCTGGGCGTTCCTGGGTGACGGCGAGACGGATGAGCCAGAGTCGCTCGGAGCCCTCGACGTCGCGTCGCGAGAAGGGCTGGACAACCTGACCTTCGTGGTCAACTGCAATCTCCAGCGGCTCGATGGACCGGTCC
>CAYLSK010000059.1:12557-14614 GCA_964385975.1 uncultured Anaerolineaceae bacterium
CGCGGCAACGGCAAGATCATCCAGGAGCTGGAGGCGGCATTCCGCGGGGCCGGATGGAACGTGATCAAGGTGATCTGGGGGCGCGAGTGGGACGAGCTCCTTGCCCGCGACGTCGACGGCGTGCTCGTCCAGAAGATGAACGAGACGCTCGACGGCGAGTTCCAGAAGTTCTCGGTGGCCGGCGGCGCCTATATCCGGGAGCATTTCTTCGGCCCGGATCCGCGCCTTCGCAAGATGGTGGAGCACCTCTCCGACGACGATCTGGCCAAGCTGCGCCGCGGTGGCCATGACTATCGCAAGGTGTACGCGGCATACAAGGCCGCGACCGAGCACCGGGGCGCCCCGACCGTGATCCTGGCCAAGACCGTCAAGGGCTGGACGTTGGGGCCGGGCGTCGAGGCACGCAACATCACCCACCAGGCCAAGAAGCTGAACGAGGCGGAGCTCAGGATCTTCCGGGACCGCCTGGAGCTGCCGATCCCGGACGCGACGCTCAAGGAAGCGCCGTACTACCACCCAGGTCCGGACTCCGACGAGGCCGAATACCTGCGCGAACGGCGAGCCGCCCTTGGTGGCCCCCTCCCGCGACGGATCGTGCGAGCCGCGCCGTTGCCCGCGCCGGCGCCCGAGGTCGACGGCGAATTCGCCGTGGGCAGCGCCACCCCCGTCTCGACCACGATGGTCTTCGCTCGGATCCTGCGCAATCTGATCCGCGATCCGGAGCTCGGTCCGCGGATCGTGCCGATCATCCCGGACGAGGCCCGCACATTCGGGATGGACCCCCTGTTCAAGGAGGTCGGCATTTATTCGGCGCTCGGCCAGCGCTATGAGCCGGTCGACTCGGACCTGATCCTGTCCTATCGCGAAGCGACGGACGGTCAGGTCCTCGAGGAGGGGATCACCGAGGCCGGTTCGATGGCCAGCTTCCAGGCCGCCGCGACTTCGTACGCCAGCCACGGCCTGGCGACCATCCCGTTTTACATCTTCTACTCGATGTTCGGCTTCCAGCGAACCGGCGACCAGATGTGGGCACTCGGTGACGTCCGCGGACGAGGTTTCCTGATGGGGGCCACGGCGGGCCGGACCACTCTGACCGGTGAGGGTCTGCAGCACGACGACGGCCAAACCCAGATCATCGCCTCGACCGTTCCGAATCTGCGCGCCTACGACCCGGCCTTCGCTTACGAGCTGGCGGCCGTCATCCGCGACGGGATCGAGCGGATGTACGCGCGTGGCGAGGACGTCTTCTACTACATCACGATCTACAACGAGAACTACGCCCAGCCGCCCAAGCCTGCGGGCGTCGATGAGGGTCTGCTGCGTGGGATCTACCGGTTCTCCGAGGCACCCGAGATCGGTGGGGAGGCCCATCCGGCGCGGCTCGTGGGTTCCGGCGCGATCCTCCAGCAGGTTCTGGCCGCCCGCGACCTGCTGGCCGAGCGGTTCGGGGTCGCTGCCGAGGTGTACAGCGCCCCGTCCTTCCCGTTGCTCCGGCGTGACGCCCTCGAGGTCGAGCGCTGGAACCGGCTTCATCCCGATGCCAGGTCGGCGCGGGTGCCGTATGTCAGCCAGGTCCTGCCGCACGAGGGCGGTCCGATCGTCGCCGCCACCGACTGGATGAAGGCCCTGCCGGACATGGTCGCGCGCTGGCTTCCTCCGCACTACCTGGCCCTCGGCACGGATGGCTTCGGGCGAAGCGACACCCGCGAGAATCTGCGCGCCCTGTTCGAGATCGACCCGCCGCACATCGCGGCGGCCACCCTCGTCTCGCTCGCCCGCTGCGGGGCGTTGAACAGCTCGAAGGCCGCCAAGGCGATCCGCGAGCTCGGGATCGACCCGGACAAGACCGACCCCCTGGCCCTCTGACGGTCGCGGTTGCCGCGGCCCGTCGCGCAAAACCGCATCCACCGACTGGTACGGACGAGTTCGAGCCTGTGGGCCGAGTCAGGGCGGCACATCCACGCTCAACCTGAGGCCGAATCCGGCGCTACGGGCTGGTATCTGATCGCTACCGGTCTGGTGGCAACTAGATGCGAGGATCAGCGACCTGGTTGGGG
>CAYLSK010000060.1:0-11517 GCA_964385975.1 uncultured Anaerolineaceae bacterium
CGCCCGATCGGCCGCACCGGTCAGCCCGCGGGTCGCCGCGTCGCGGGCCGCGCGTTCGGCCGCCCGCCCGACCGTGATCGAGGCGTCCTGCTGCAGGACTCGCAGGCGGATCTGCTGGATCTCGTCGCGCAGCGCAGCCGCCCGCTCGAACTCGAGCTGCTTGGCCGCGGCTTTCATCTCGGCCTCCATGCGCGCGACCAGCGCTTCGATCTTGCCGCGGTCCGCCTCGCTGAATTCGGCGCCACGTTCCGAGGTGTAGACCGCGGTCGTCTCGGCGACCGCGCGCAGGCGTTCGTTGATGTCGCGGATTCCCTTGACGATCGTCGTCGGTTCGATCCCGCGTTCCTTGTTGTAGTTCTCCTGGTAGGTCCGCCGGCGCGCGGTCTCGTCCATGGCGACTCGCATCGATTCGGTTACCCGGTCGGCGTACATGATCACCTCGCCGCCGATGTTCCGGGCGGCCCGCCCGCTCATCTGGATGAGCGACCAGGCCGAGCGCAGGAATCCCTCCTTGTCCGCGTCGAGGATCGCCACCAGGGTGACCTCGGGCAGGTCGATCCCCTCGCGCAGCAGATTGATCCCGACCAGGACGTCGAAGATCCCGAGGCGCAGGTCGCGCAGGATCGCCACCCGCTCGAGCGTGTCGACCTCGCTGTGGAGGTACTGCACCTTCACCCCGAGCTCGCGCAGGTAGTCGGCCAGGTCCTCGGCCATCTTCTTGGTCAGCGTCGTGACCAGGGCTCGCTCGCCGCGCTCGACGCGGTTCCGGATCTCCTCGAGGAGGTCGTCGATCTGGCCATCCGTCGGGCGAACCGTGATCGGCGGATCGACGATCCCGGTCGGTCGGATGAGCTGCTGGACGTTGCGCTGGCTGCGTTCCAGCTCGTACGGCCCGGGGGTCGCGCTCATGTAGATGACCTGGTGGACGGTCGCCTCGAACTCCTCGAAGGTGAGCGGGCGGTTGTCCAGCGCGGAAGGCAGGCGGAAGCCGAAGTCGACCAGGATCTCCTTGCGGGTCCGGTCGTTCTTGTACATGCCCACCACCTGCGGGATCGTCATGTGCGACTCGTCGACCACCAGGAGCCAGTCCGGTGGGAAGTAGTCCAGCAGCGTCCAGGGGCGCGACCCCGGTTCGCGACGCGAGAGGTGGCGCGAGTAATTCTCGATCCCGGTGCAGTAGCCGAGCTCGCGCATCATCTCGAGGTCAAAGGTGGTCCGCTGGCGCAAGCGTGCGCCCTCGAGTGCCCGACCCTCGGCTTCCAGCTGGCCGACCCGAACCTCCATCTCGGCCTCGATGTCGACGATCGCTTCCTTGAGCTTGTCGGCCGGCGTGACGTAATGGGTCGCCGGGTAGACGTTGACCTCCTTCCGTTCCGCCAGGAGCTCGCCGGTGAGCGGGTCGAGCTCGGTGATCCGCTCGACTTCGTCGCCGAAGAACTCGACTCGAATGAGCGTCTCCTCGGAGGCCGGCTGGAGCTCGAGGGTGTCACCGCGAACTCGGAAGCGGGCGCGGCTCAGCGCCTGATCGTTGCGCTGGTACTGGAGATCGACCAGGTGACGCAGGACGGCATCGCGCCGATAGGAGCCGCCGACCCGCAGCTTGAGGACCGTCGCGCCGTAGTCGACCGGTGCGCCGAGGCCGTAGATGCACGAGACCGAGGCGACGATGATGACGTCGCGGCGCTCGAAGAGGGCGTGCGTCGCAGCGTGACGGAGGCGGTCGATCTCGTCGTTGCGGCTCGAGTCCTTCTCGATGTAGGTGTCGCTGCGCGGCAGGTAGGCCTCGGGCTGGTAGTAGTCGAAGTAGCTGACGAAGTACTCGACGGCGTTGTCGGGGAAGAACTCGCGGAACTCGGCGTAGAGCTGGGCGGCGAGGGTCTTGTTGTGGGCCAGGACGAGGGTCGGACGATTCGCCCGCGCAATGGTCCAGGCAATCGTCGCGGTCTTCCCGGTGCCGGTCGCGCCGATCATGACCTGATGGTTCAGGCCCTTCTCGAGGCCCGCGACGAGCGATTCGATCGCGGTTGGCTGGTCCCCCGTCGGCTCGAATGGGGCGACGAGCTTGAAGTCCGGCATTCGGTCAGTCTACCAAGTCACGCACGAACCGAACAGGCGTTCTGAGCTCTCTTTCTTTTGATCCGTCCGGGCCGCTGCATTTGACGCAAGAATCCGGCAAGGCGTTGCGCCAGACGCAAGCAACGTCGGTCGAACCACGTCACCACCGCCGATCATTGCATCCAACGCAAGCCCCGGGCCTAATCGCGCGCACATGTGGCCGCTCGTTGCACCCAACGCAAGGGCATGGCAGCGACGGGTGCGATTTGAGCCGGCCGGCGATGTTGGTTGCATCCAATGCAAGGTAAGGCGGCTCAGGCGCCGCGGCGTTCGAGAGCGTCGTCCAGCGCGGCCTCCGCGTGGCGTCGCGTCTCGGCCGGATCGCCCGACGCGTCGATCGTTCGCGTCGCCACGGACCCGATCCGCCCAGCGACGTCGCCCTGCGCGGCGATCCGTTGTTCGGCGTCCATCTCGGCTGACCCGCGACCGACGAGCCTGGCCCGCTGCGCAATGGAATCGCAGGTCACCAGCCACACCTCGTCGCATTCGGTTGCGAGGCCTGCCTCGACGAGCTTGATGGCCTCGATGATCACGGCCATCGCGCCATTCGCCTCGGCCGTCGCAAGCGCGGCCAGGATTCTCGGTCGAACGGCCGGATGGACGATCGCCTCGAGATCCGCCAGCGCAGCAGGATCGGCGAAGACCAGCCGACCGAGCACCGCTCGGTTGAGCTCGACGCCGTCTCGAAGCAGTCCCGCACCGAACCGCTCGACCACTGCTGCCAGCGCCGGTTCGCCGGGGTCGAGGACGTCGCGAGCAACCTGGTCTGCATCGATGACGACCACGCCGGGCCGCTGGCCCAGCCAGCGAGCGATCGTCGATTTGCCGCACCCAATCGGGCCGGTCACCCCGATCCGGACCGCCCGCTGCCGCCGCTCCCGCGCCGTTTCGCCTGGTCCGACCGTGGTCACGGTGCCCGCACCTCGAGGCCCAGCCACGTATCCTCCGCCGTCGCCAGCGCCACCTCGATATCGGCGAGCTCACTCGTGACCCGCCGCATCTCCACGAAGTTCGCCGCGACGGCCGGATCCCCCATGGCCAGCTCCAAGTGGTTCCTTCGCAGGTTGAGCCGCGTCAGATCGGCCTCGACGGCGAGCTTCTGCTTCCGGTATGCCTCCTTCGACAGCTTCTCCCTCTTCGTTGTCCTCGGGTTGAGCGAGGGCGCCATGCCGGCGGGCGCCATGCCGGCGGGAGCCTTGCCGCGCGGCGTTGTCGCAGCGGTGGCGGCCGTACGGTCGCCTATGGCCGGCACGCGACGATTCCCGCCACGCAGCCTCGCGGCCTCCACCTCCAGGGCGCCCGCCATGGTCCAGCCACCAGCCACGGCGGTCCGCCACGCCCGGTACCCACCATCGAACGGCACGGCCGCTCCGCCGTCCACGACCCACAGCTTTTCGCACACCGTCTCGAGCAGTCGCCGGTCGTGCGACACCACCAGGAGGGTGGCCGGCGACGAGGCCATGAACGCCTCGATCGCCTCGCGCGCCGGGATGTCCAGGTGATTCGTGGGTTCGTCGAGCAAGAGCAGGTTCGAGGCTTGGATTCCCAGCAGTGCAAGCTCGAGACGCGAGCGCTCGCCACCCGACAGCGAGCGAACCTCCTTGAACGCGTCGTCGCCACGGAAGAGGAACCTGGCGAGATAGGCACGAGCCTCGCCCGCTGTCACCGGGACCGCCTCGAGCAGCGCGTCGAGGACGGTGGACCCGGGGATCGCCGCGTCGCGGAGCTGGGCGAGATAGCCGATCTGGACCGCGTTGCCGAACGTGACCCCACCGTCCAGCGGCGGCAGGTCGCCGGCGATCGTTCGAAGCAGGGTGGTCTTGCCGGCGCCGTTGGGGCCCACGATCCCGATCCGCTCGCCGCGCGCGGCCACGAGGAACGGGACACGCGCCACCAGATGCGGCGCGGAGGCGGGCCCCCCGTCCGCGTCGACCGCGCCGCCACCTGGCAGGTACCCGACGACCAGGTCCACCGCCCGTATGACGATCTCACCGGAGCGCGACGGTCCGCTGCCAACCAGGGCGGCAGACGGGATCGCCAGCTTGCGACCGGCACGCGGCGCTTCCCGGCGCTCGGACTCGAGCCGATCCAGGCGCGCCTCGTGTTCGTGCATCTTGCTGAACTTGCGGTGGCTTCGGTAGCGCTGGACGAGCTCTCGTTCCCGCGCGATGGCCTCGGCCTGGTTCTCGACGTCCTTGACCGTTCGGGCATCGCGCTCCAGGCGCTGGCGGTGGAAGGCGTTGTAGTCGCCCCGGAAGGCGGTCAGGCGGCGATCGCGCAGCTCCCAGATCCGGGTCACCGTCGCGTCCAGGAAGGCGCGATCGTGCGACGCCACCAGCAGTGAACCCACCCGCCGGCGGAGATGTTCTTCGACCCATTCGAGCGCGTCGAGGTCGAGGTGGTTCGTCGGCTCGTCGAGCAGCAGCAGGTCCGGGTCGGCGATCACCAGGCGCGCCAGCGACGCGCGGGTCTGCTCGCCGCCAGAGAGCGCGGCCGGCGGCTTCGCCCACTCGTCCCGGGGGAAGCCCAGACCGCTCAGGGCAGTGTCGACCCGCTGGTCCAGCGTGTAGCCGCCCAGGATCTCGTATTCGTGCTGGAGCTCGGCATAGGCCCGTTCCGTGACGCGGCCATCGCGCTCGAAGGCGGCCAGCCGTTCGGCCATCCGGTCGAGGTGGGCCGCGCCGGTTCGCACCGCCGTCCGAAGATCCGGCGACGCCATGAAGGCCGCGTCGAAGTGGGCCTCCTGCCCAAGCAACCCGAGGGTCAGCCCACGCTTCCGGTGGACCTCCCCGCCGTCGGGCTCGTCTCGTCCAGCGGCCAGCCGCAACAGTGTCGTCTTGCCGGCGCCGTTCGGCCCGACCAGGCCGATTCGATCGCCCTGCGCGATCGAGGCGTCGATCGAGTCGAGGATCACGAAGGTCCCGACCTCGCGGGTCACGCCCGACAGCCGAAGGATGCTCACTCGCCGTCGCCCGCGATCGCCATCGACGCACGTGCGGCGGCCCGGCGCGTCGCCGCGGCCCGCCTGGTCCGCTCCGTCCGGGCGCGCGAGCCCGCCCGCGCCACCTCCGACAGGCTGAGCCCGAGCGCACCGTCCCCCGAAAGCTCCGTCCATCGCCCGCCCGCTCTTCGCCGACCGCCGGTCATCGTCCGCAGGATCGTGGTCGCACCCTTCCGGTCGGCGGCCGACAGGCGCTGGCACCACGAGCAGAGATGGGTGGACCGCGCGCCGATAACGATCCGCTTGATCGGGCGCTCACAGCGCGGGCAAGGCTCGCCGGTCCGCTGATAGACCTGCAGCTGCTCCTGCATCGAACCGTCGCCGTCGGGCGCCGTATAGTCGTCGATCGAGCTCCCGCGCAGCTCGACGGCTTCGGCCAGGATCGAGCGGACGGTCTCATAGAGGCGACGCTCGTCGGGCGGCCGCAGGGTCGAAACCGTGCGAAGCGGATGCAGGCGGGCCGACCAGAGCGCCTCGTCCGCATAGATGTTGCCCACGCCGACCACGAACGACTGGTCCAGCAACAACGGCTTCAAGCGACCCTTCCGCCGGCGCAAGCGGCGCCGGAAGTCGAGCAGCCTGAACGACGGATCGAGCGGTTCCGGTCCGAGCGCCGCAAAGACGCCGGCGCCACCGGCCTCGGAGACCAGCTCACCGGTGATCGGATCGCGGCCGTAGAACCCGACCTTGCCGAACTTGCGGATGTCGCGGAAGCGAATCTCCCGCCCGTCGGCCAGCTCGAGCACGAGCCTGACGTATGGGTCCACCGGCAAGTCGGCCGCCACCACGAAGAGCTGCCCGGTCATCTTCAAGTGGAGGGTCAGGGCGGCGTCGCCCGACAGCTCGATCACGATCTGCTTGGCGCGCCGTCCCACCGCCACGACCTGCCGTCCCGCGATCGCCTCCCCGAAGGTCAAGGGCGTATGCGAGCGCAAGGTCCGTGCCCACGTGCAACGTGCGCCGACGATCGTGGCGCCCACGATCCGCGGGCGCAGGTCGCGCGCAACCGTCTCGACCTCGGGAAGCTCGGGCATCGAGTGAGCCTACCCGAGGCTGGGCGCGATCGGCGCCTCGAGCTCCAGGGCGTCGTCCCCCTCGGCCGCGATCGCGTCCTCGCGGGTCAGCGGCGTCATCGACTCCCAGTTGTCGCCCACCTTGATGTCGACGGTCAGCGGCACGTCGAGTGGCAGCGCGCCTTCCATCGTCTCGCGCAGGACGGCGACCAGCCGATCCAGCTCGTCGCGCGGCACCTCCAGCAGCAGCTCGTCGTGGACCTGGAGGAGGGGCCGGGCACGGAAGCCGCCGGCGCGCAGCCGTTCGTCGAGGCGGATCATCGCGATCTTGACGATGTCCGCCGCCGTCCCCTGGATCGGCATGTTGATGGCCATCCGTTCACCGGCGGCACGCAACGTCGGGTTGCGGGCGCTCAGCTCCGGGATCTGGCGCTTGCGCCCGAGGAGGGTCGTCACGAAGCCCTGGCTCCGTGCCTGCTCCTTGATCGCCAGCATGTAGTAGCTGATCCCCGAATAGGTCGCGAAGTAGGTGTTGATAAACTCCTGGGCATCGGCGCGCGGGATGTTAGCGCGGCTGGAGAGCCCGAAGTCGCTCATGCCGTAGGCGATCCCGAAGTTGACCATCTTGGCCATCGAGCGCTCGCCGAGGGTGACGTCGGCTGGATCCTTGTGCAGCACCCGCGCCGCCGTTTCGCGGTGAATGTCCGCCTTCCTGGCGAACGCATCGCGAAGGTGCTCATCACCCGAGACGTGGGCCAGGATGCGCAGCTCGATCTGGCTGTAGTCGGCCGCCACCAGCGTGAGATCCGGCGCGCCGGCCACGAAGGCGCGCCGGATGCGGCGGCCGAGCGGCGTGCGGATCGGGATATTCTGCAGGTTCGGATCGGACGAGGAGAGGCGACCGGTCGCGGCGACCGCCTGGTGGAATGTGGTATGCAGCCGGCCGTCCGATGCGATCAGGCTGGGCAGGGCGTCCACGTAGGTCGAGCGCAGCTTCGTGTAGACGCGCCATTCGAGCAGCTTGTCGATCATCGGATGCGCCGCGCGGAGATCCTCCAGGACGGACGCATCGGTGGAGTAGCCGGTCTTCGTCCGCTTGCCCTTGGGCAGGTTGAGCTCGAAGAACAGGATCTGCTCGAGCTGCTTGGGGCTCCCGAGGTTGAACTCGTGGCCGACATCGACATAGATCTCGGCCTCCAGGCGCGAGATCTCCACCCCGAACTCGGTCGCGAGCCCAGCCAGCGCCTCGCGATCGAGGGCGACCCCGGTCGCCTCCATCCGGGCCAGGACGGCGATCAGCGGCAGCTCCATCTCCCTGTAGAGCCGGTCGAGGCCATCGGCGGCCAGGCGCCGTTCGAGCGGGTCGCGCACCGCGATCGATGCCAACGCCTCCAGGCCGGCCCGGGCCGCGTTATCGAGCTCCGCGACCGGTGGCAGGATCAGGTCGAGCTGCTCGGCAGCGACGTCGGCGATCGTCTGGCTGCGCAACGATGCGTTGAGCACGTAGGCCGCGATCTGGGTATCGAAGGCGACCGGGGTCGCCGGCGCGTCGGGATCGTCGGCGATCCGGGCGACCAGGAGCGGCTTGACCTCGTGACCGACGAGCGGGACTTCGAGCCGATCGAGCAGACGGCGCAACGTCGCGGCATCGTCGGGTCCCTCCACGGCGACGGTCCGGCCGTCCGCACCGGCGAGCGCAAGGGCGAGCGGCGTGCCGCGTCGAGGGCGCGGGTCGTCGAGGACGAGCCCGACCCCGACCGCCGACTGGGAGGCGAGCCAGGGCTCGAGGGCTCTGATCCGCTCGCCGCTGTGGACCTCGATGCGCGATGGGTCCGCGATCGCGGCAGCCAGGGCCTCCGGCAGGTCTTCGGGTTCGACTGCGTCAGTGGCGATGGCCGCCGTCGAGGATCCTCCCTCGGCTGATCGTGCCGGGTCGGAGCGGGAGACGGCGTCGAAGTCGAGCGAGAGCTGGAGGCCGCCGCCCTCGCCTGGCGGCCGGATCGGCCGTGCCGATCCCCAGCCGGACGGTCGAGCTGAGCCGGCCACTCGGGCGGCTGGGACGGAGCCGTCCAGGGCAACGCCTCGCAATGCCTCGGCAGCGTCTCCGGCCGTCTCGCCGGTCATCTGTGGCAGGCGTTCGATCAGCGAACGGAACTCGAACTCGCGGAAGAGCCGGATGACCGTCTCGCGGTCGTAGTCGCCCAGACGAGCCGCCTCGAGATCGAACTGGACCGGCAGATCGCACACGATCGTCGACAGACCGCGACCCATGAAGACCTGCTCGCGGTATTCCGCCAGCTTGTCGCGCAGCTTGTCGGGCTTGACTTCGTCGAGCCGCTCGTAGAGCGCATCGAGGGTGTCAAAGTCGCGGATGAGCTTGGCCGCGGTCTTCTCCCCCACCCCGGGCACGCCGGGAATGTTGTCGGTCGGGTCGCCCTTGAGGGCCTTGTAGTCGATCATCTGGCCCGGCACCAGATCGAACCGCTCTCGGATCCTTGCGGGGTCGTAGAGGATCGTGTTCTCGACGCCGGACCGGGTTGTCATCAGGCGGGTCTTGTCGGTCACGAGCTGAAGCATGTCGAGGTCCCCGGTCACGATCGTCGTGTCCAAACCACGCCGCTCGGCGTCAACCGTGATGGTCCCGATCACGTCGTCCGCCTCGTACCCGGCGAGCTCGTAGACCGGGATTCGCAGGGCTTTGACCACCTCCCGAACCTTCGGGAACTGGTCACGCAGGTCGTCCGGCATCCGCTGGCGGGTCGCCTTGTACTCGGCGTACTGCTCGTGGCGGAAGGTGGGCCCCTGGAGATCGAAGGCCACGGCCACGTAGTCGGGGCGGATGTCCTGGATCCCCCGCAGCACGATGCTGCAGAAGCCAAAGACGGCGTTGACCAGCTCGCCCCGCGAGGTGGTGAGCGGCGGAAGCGCGAAGTAGCCGCGGTAGATGAGCCCGTTGCCGTCGAGCAGCATCAGGCGTTCTGTGGGCACGGATCAAGTGTAGCGGCGGACCTGTCCGCCGCGACCTGGGAGTCCCGGTCTGGCGTGACGCCGGTCAGCTGTCTCCGAGACGGCGGGCGGTCCAGCGGAGCGCGAACAGCGCGAGGCCGACGGCGAGCAGCAGGCCGGCCAGGACCATCAGGCCTGAGCGCTCCACCGGCAGCTCCGCCGTGCCTGACGCCGTGCCGGTCAGGTCGTAGGCCTCCCGGCCCTTCGCGCTGCTCGATTCGGGCGCGGCCGCGGCGGCCCCGCTCGATGCTCCGGGACCCGCCACGAACGCGTCGTACGTTGGCCCGGACGACACTGCCTCCGGAGAAGGGGTAGCGGGCGCAGGGGCGGTGGAAGGCTCGACGGACGGCGCGACCAGGGCCGCGGCCACGGACGGGCCCGCCGATGCCGCGGGCGGAGCGGGCGCCGCTCGGGATGCTCCGAGCGACTCCGGGTTCGCCCCGGCCGCATCGATCGACTGCCCCACCGACGAGAGGGCTGACGAGCTGCCGGCCTGGCCGGACAGGACGCCCGGAATCGTTGCCACGAGCAGCCCCGCCAGACCGAGCGTGGTCAGACCGATCGCGAGGGGACGGCTGAAGATGTCGCGCGACGACCCGAACGCGGCGATCAGGCGCCGCCAGCCCTTCGGACGAAGCCGCTCCACGTCGCCGGGAGAAAGGGTGAAATCGCGTGGGCGGGATGGAGTCGGGAGGGCGCGAGTCGCCTCGCTCAGCGCAATGAGGTCTCGATGGAGTGCCGCGCAGTCGTTGCACGCGGCGAGGAGCGCCTCGGCGCGATCCCGGTCCGGGTCGCCAGCCGACCGGTCGAGGAGGCTTGCGATGAGCTGTTGATCGTGCGTCGCGTGGTCGGTCGGCGGGTGAGTCATCTCGCCGGTCAGACGGGCGGTGGCTGCGCGGGGTTCCCCAGCGGCGGGGGTGAGACGCACCGCGTCAGCGGCCGTCAGCGTGAAATCGCGTGTTCTGGCCGCGGCCGGAAGCTCCGCCATTGCTCTCGAGAGGGCAACGAGGTCGGCGTGGAGCGCCGCGCATTCGGGGCACGTGGCGACGCGCCTCTCGGCGATCGATCGCTCGGGATCGGACGGGTCTCCGTCCAGCAGCGAGGCGATGATCAGCTCGTCATGGCCGTCATGGCCGTCGTTGGCTGGCGGCGGCTCAGCCACGAAACAGCTCCATTCGGCCCTCGAGCAGTCCGCGAAGGGCCAGCCGGCCTCGGTGAATCCGCGACTTGACGGTCCCGAGCGATACGCCCGTCATCTCGGCGATCTCGGCGTAGTCGTAACCCTCGACGTCGTAGAGGACGATCGCTGCGCGCTGGTCATCCGTGATTGCCGCCAGGGCGCCGGAGAGTGCCCGGGTCCGCTCGGCCTGCACAGCGATCCGCTCCGGATCGCTCTCGGTGCCCGCCGGCGGCTGCCAGCTCTCGTCATCGAGCTCCGGGTAGGGCTGAACAGGACGACGCTTGCGGGCCCGTTGGGCGTCCATGGCGGCGTTGACGCAGATCCGGTTGAGCCACGACTTGACGCTGCCACCGCGGAACGAGTCGAGGTGCCGGAAGGCAGAGAAGAATGCCTCCTGGACCGCGTCGGAGGCCTGGTCGCGGTCGGGCACCATCCGGACGACGAGCGCGAACAGCCGGTCCTGGTAGAGCGTGACGAGGTCGTTGAACGCTCCGAGGTCGCCCTGGCGGGCGCGCTCGAGCAGGATGAGGTCGCGGCGCTGGACGGGGTCATCGGTGACCGTCGTCGAGCGAAGGTCCTCCACGGTCGGTGGGTCCCTCCGGACGGCGATTCTGAGGCTGGGCGAGTCTAGCATCGGATCCGGGGCGAGACGCCGGCACAGCGGGCTGAGTTCCGCCGAGGCGCTACGATGAAGTCGCGCCCCGGCCGGAGTGGCGGAACAGGCAGACGCGACGGTCTCAAACACCGTTACTCGCAAGAGTGTCCGGGTTCAAGTCCCGGCTCCGGCACCAACGAAAGAGTCCGCGACAAGACCGCCCGTGTAGTCAGCCGGCGACGTGTTGCGTCCAGTGCAAGAAACCCGGCAGGGGCTTGCGTCGAATGCAACGTACGTCGCCCGAGCGGTCTCGGGTCGTAAGTTTCGTGCGTCAAATGCGCATGCCTGACCGGTATCGGATCGCCCATGCCGTGTTGCTGCATTGCACGCAATCCAGCAACAGATTTGCGAGCCCACGCAGCCGGTCGGCGACCGTGGTTGCATCCTGCGCAATCCGAGGTTGACCGCGTCGCGCGCTCGGGCGATCTCGCGTGACGCGGCTGCGTCGCCCGACGCCGGTCGATCGGCCGGTCAAACTCCGTGCGCGGCCGATCGAGGCCACGGGCGACCGGGTCGTACTCGACGCTGAAGTGGCCGCCGGTGGCAT
>CAYLSK010000060.1:11617-14318 GCA_964385975.1 uncultured Anaerolineaceae bacterium
ACGCGATCCGCGCCGAGTATCACGAGCAACTGTCGTCGGTCCAGCGGATCCGGCGAGTGACCGGCGGCGGCTGACCGGCGGCGGCTGACCGGCGGCGGCTGACCGGCGATCGGTCGCCCAGGCGCCCGGGAAGACGGATCAGCTGAGGCGGAGCTCCACGAGCCCTTCGCCAAACCGGCGGCGGACCTCGGCCAGCAGCTCGGCGTCGTAGGCAACGCCCCGGCGCAACTCCATCGGCAGGGCCGCTCCCCCACCCGGCGCGGGCAGATGGATGATCACACGGGTTTCGCCCGGTCGATCGCGCATCACTGCCTTGAACGTCTCCATCGCCCCGACGACCCGGTCCGCGGGTGCGGTACCGGCGAACCGCACATGCAGGACGGTCCCGGGTCCGGCGTCCAGCGGCGCGTCGGCGGTGGCGTCGGCCACGATCCGCGAGCGCGCCTCGTCGGGCACGGCGGGCTCGTCGTCCTCGTCAGGACCCTGGGCCGCGCCGCGGGTCTCCGGGTAGGTCGAGACGGGTTCCGCGGGCCCGATCGCCGGCAGCGAAGTCGCGGGCGCAGCGAGCGCATCGCCTCCGCCGCGACGAGGTGACACGAACGGGACGACCGGTGTCGCCAGCCCCTGCTCGCCACCGGCCGCAATGGCGACGGTCTGGCCCGGCCCAACCGCGACGAGCGGCCGCTGGCCGTTTGCGTACGGCACTCCGTTGCCGTTGCCGTTCGCTGCAGGTCCGCGTCGGCCGCCGCCGCTCCGGTCGCCGGACGCCACCTGTCGAGCAAACGCCTCGTGTCCGGCAGCAGACGCCTGGTCCCATTCGGCGACGAGGTCGGCCAGCAGCGAGATCTCCTCGCCCTTGTGGTCGACCCGCCCTGCGACGAGCAGGATTTCGCCTTCGCGCCAGATGGGTCCGGTCTGCTCGTAAAGCCGTGGAAAGACGACGACCTCGGCCGTGCCCTGGAGGTCCTCCATCGTAACGATCGCCATGGATGCCTTGGCCTTGGTCATCACCGTGCGCACCCCGGTGACGATGCCGCCGATGACGACGCGCTGACCGTCCAGCGATTCATCGCGCAGATCGCTCGAATACGCACTGACGTACTGGCCGACCCGTTCGGCCACCTCGCCCATCGGGTGCTCGGAGAGGTAGAGCCCGAGCAGTTCCTTCTCCCAGCGCAGGCGCTCGCGGACCGGCACCTCCGTCGCGTTCGGCAGCGGGCGCTCGAAGGCGGCGGCGTCCGCTGCCCCAAGATCGAAGAGCGAGGTCTGACCGGAGATCCGGTCTCGCTGCGTCGCCTGTGCCGCGGCCACGGCATCCTCGAGACCGAGCAGGATCTGCGCCGGGTGTCCGAAGGCGTTCAGCGCGCCGACCTTGGCCAGCGCTTCGAGCACCTTTCTGTTGGCCAGGCGCAGGTCGATCCTCGTGCAGAAGTCGGTCAGAGAGCGGAATTCGCCGCCCTCCTCGCGCGCCGCGATGATCGATTCGATCGCACCCTCGCCGACGTTCTTGACGGCCAGCAGACCGAACCGGATCGAGTCGCCCTCGACCGTGAACTCGAGATGGCTGCCGTGCACGTCGGGCGGCCGGACGTCGATCCCCATGCGACGGCATTCGGCGACCGCCGCCGCCACCTTCTCCTCGTTCGATCGAAAGGCGGTCAGGACGGCGGTCATGTAGTCGACCGTGTGGTTAGCCTTCAGGTAAGCCGTCTGGTAGGCGATCAGGCCGTAGCAGGTGGCATGGGCCTTGTTGAAGCCGTAGCGCTCGAATGGCTCGAACGCCTTGAAGACGGCGTCGATGACGTCCGCCGCGACGCCACGCTCCGCCGCCCTGGTGACGAACTTCTCCTTCTGCGCCCGCAGCACCACCGACTTCTTCTTGCGGATCGCGTAGCCGAGGGTGTCCGCCTCCGGCCCGCTGAATCCGCCGAGGGCCATGGCCGCGGACATGATGTCCTCCTGGTAGACGAAGATCCCGTAGGTCTTCTCCAGGTACGGCTCCAGCAGGGGGTGGAGGTAGGTCACCGGCTCGTCGCCGTGCTTGCGTCGAATGTAGGCAGGAATGTTGTCCATCGGGCCAGGGCGGTAGAGCGCAACCATTGCGGCCAGGTCGTAGACCGACGTCGGGCGCAGATCGCGGACGTAGCGACGCATGCCCGCCGACTCCAGCTGGAAAATCCCGGTCGTCTCGCCTGACGCGAGCAATGCAAAGGTCCGGGCATCGTCGAGCGGGATGCGGTCGAGGTCGATCTCGATCCCGCGATTGGCCCGGACCAGGTCCACGGCCTGGCGCAGGATGGTCAAGTTGGAGAGGCCCAGGAAGTCGAACTTGAGGAGCCCGAGTGCCTCGATCGCGTGAATCTCGTACTGGGTCATCAGCCCATCCGAGTTGGTCGCCTTCTGGAGTGGCATCAACTCGGTCAGCGGCTCGCGGCTGATCACGACTCCGGCGGCGTGGGTCGAGGCGTTGCGAGCGACACCCTCGAGGTGGCGAGCGAAGTCGATGATCCGCTTGACCGCCGGATCCGCGTCGACCTGTTCGCGGAGCGCCGGGGCGACCTGGAGCGCCTCGTCGAGCCTGATCCCGAGCTGGTTCGGGATCGCCTTGGCGATCCGGTCGACCTCACCATAGGAGTGACCCAGGACCCGGCCGACATCGCGGATGGCCGCCCGGGCGAGCATCGTGCCGAAGGTGATGATC
>CAYLSK010000061.1:0-4216 GCA_964385975.1 uncultured Anaerolineaceae bacterium
CCAAGCGGAACTACCGCATGGATCCCGCACTCATCGAGTCGTTGGGCCACGAGGGATTCCCGAGCCCGCGCGCTGCTTTGAAACTGCGCGTTCCTCCGGATAGGGGTGACCAAGGGGGCGACCAAACATCATGTCGCGAAGATCGTTCCGCTTACCTGGAACGATCCGGAAAGTGGCTCGGCGGAGGGGTCTCAGCCGCCGAGGCCCGCCGCGGCCCGCGGAGGCCCGCCGAAGGCCTGCCGAGCCCGCCCCGGACACGATCAAAGCAGTCACGGGCTGGGCATGGCACCATCGACTCGATGGAGCGCTGGGAGCCGGACGAGACCGGCGACGACCGCGATACGGCGTACGACCTCCTGCAGCGCGGCCACGCCTTGCTGGAGGGGCACCATTTCGCCCAGGCGGCGATCGTCCTCGAGCGAGCGGATCGGCTGGAGCCGCGCAAGGGCTCGATCCTCGAGGCCCTCGGACGAGCCTACTTCAATTCAGGCCAGGCCGAACGCGCTCGCCTGACCTTCGAAGCCCTCCTGGAGATCGACCCGTCGTCGCACTACGCCCACTACGCGATCGGCCAATGCCTGAAGCGGCTCGGCCGGATCGATCGGGCGCGGACACATCTCCGGCTGGCTGTCGCGCTGAGCCCGCACGATCCGCTCTACAGCGGGGCGCTCGGGCGACTGCCGCTCGGGCGACTGCCGCAGGACAAGCGACCGAAGGGCTCGGCGCCGGGCGACGACGCCTGATCAACCCTGATCGACGCGGAGTCGGGCCAACCAGAGCAGGCCAACGAGCGACTTGGCGTCGGCGACCTCGCCACGATCGACGGCAGCCAGCGCGTCTCGCCAGGGCAGGCGTTCCAGCAGGAGGTGCTCGTCTTCGTCCGGGCCCAGGCGGTGCCCGTCGGCGAGTCGCAGATCCGTGGCGAGATAGAGGTGCATCAGCTCGGAGGTGAAGCCGGGCGTCGTATAGAAGCGAGCGAGCAGGCGCCAGGAACCGGCCCGCATCCCGGTCTCCTCCTCGAGCTCGCGTGGAGCGGCGAGGTCCGGGTCTTCGATCGTCCCGTCGTCGGCGACGTCGAGCGTGCCGGCCGGGACTTCCAGCAGGGCTTGTCCGGCGGCCACCCGGTACTGGCGAACCATCAGGACGCGATCCTCGTCGTCGAGGGCCAGGATTGCCACGGCTCCTGGATGGCCAGCAATCTCGCGGGTCCCCCGGGTGCCGTCGGCGCGCTCGATCGTGTCGATGCGGAAGGTCAAGTAGCGTCCGCGATGGAGGATCCGCGACTCGATAACGCGCTCGACGAGATCGGCCCCGGAGGGATCCTCCGGGGCCGAGTGTTCGCTGGGGGACCGGTTCGTGTTCAGGCGACGAGCGCCACGTCTGGGGCGAGGGTCAGGCCTGTCTCACCGTCGAACAGGTGGAGCTTGTCGAGCGGCAGGACGAGGTTCACGATGTCGCCCGGTCGTACGCGGTGCTCCGAGCCGACGATCGCAACGACGTCCTGGCCGGCGGCGTTGACATGGAGCAGCTCCTCGTTGCCTAGGTACTCGACGACGTCTGCCCGCGCTCGGAACGAACCAACGCCCGGTCCACCCTCGCCGATGTCGAGGTGCTCCGGTCGGAAGCCGGCGATGAGCGTCTTGCCGGCCTTCGGCGTTGCCGCCGCGCGGTAACGGCCCGGCAGCGGGATCGACCAGTCGGCGGGACCGACCAGGCGTGCGGCGTCCCCCGAGCCCTCCATGTGGACTTCGGTGAAGTTCATCGACGGGCTGCCGATGAAGCCCGCCACGAAGCGATTGATCGGCGTGTCGTAGAGGACTTGCGGTGTGCCGACCTGCATCATCAGGCCGTCATTCATGACCGCGATCCGCGAGCCCATCGTCATTGCCTCGACCTGGTCGTGGGTAACGTAGACGATGGTGGTCTTGAGCCGCTGATGAAGGCGGGCGATCTCGGCGCGCGTCTGGACGCGCAGCTTGGCATCAAGGTTCGAGAGCGGTTCGTCCATCAGGAAGACGGCCGGCTCGCGGACGATCGCTCGACCGAGGGCGACGCGCTGGCGCTGGCCTCCGGAGAGCTCCTTGGGCTTGCGGTCGAGCAGCTTGCCGAGCTGGATCGTCTCGGCAGTCTCATTGACCCGGCGCTCGATCTCCGCCTTGGGGACCTTGCGCAGCTTCAGCCCGAAGGCCAGGTTCTCGCGAACCGACATGTGCGGGTAGAGCGCGTAGCTCTGGAAGACCATCGCGATGTCGCGGTCCTTGGGCGGGACGTCATTGACCACGCGATCGCCGATCCGGAGCGTGCCGCTGGTGATCTCCTCGAGGCCAGCGATCATCCGGAGGCTGGTCGTCTTGCCACAGCCGGAGGGTCCGACCAGGACCATGAACTCGCCGTCGCCGATCTCCAGGTTGAGATCCTTGACCGCCTGGAAATCGCCGTAGAGCTTGTTGACGCCTTCGAACGTCACGGTCGCCATAGCGAATCCTCCAATCCCCGCCGCCCATCGCGGGCCCTTGCATTCAGCCGCCGAAGCGGACGTGAACGGGCCCCGTACGAGGGTTGCGTGGGTGTCCGCATCGTACGGTCGCGGATACCGCGGCGCAACCCCCGGATGTCATCGATCCGAAAGGTCCGGCGGCACTCGACCCGCGCCGCCGGCCTCCGATCGGCGAGCGAGCCCATCGTCCGGCCACCGACCGCGAGGGTTCCGCAGCCGGACGCCGGTCGAGTGGCCGGACGGCCACCCGCGCTACCCTCTAGAGGATCGGCCAAACGGGCCGCTTACCTCGGACGAGGCGACGATGGCTGACGCTCGTGCACCGTATCTGGCCGCCGACGAGCTGGCCCGCATCCACGCCTACTGGCGCGCGGCGAACTACCTCTCGGTCGGCCAGATCTATCTGCTGGACAACCCGCTGCTCCGTGAGCCGCTTCGGCCGGAGCATGTGAAGCCCAGGCTGCTCGGCCACTGGGGCACGACGCCGGGCCTGAACCTCATCTACGCGCACATGAACCGGGTCATCCGGAACTGGGACCTGAACGCGATCTACATCACCGGCCCGGGCCACGGCGGGCCCGGGCTCGTGGCCAACGCCTACCTCGAGGGAACGTACAGCGAGGTCTACCCGAGCATCACCCGCGACGAGGACGGCATGCGCAAGCTGTTTCGCCAGTTCTCGTTTCCGGGCGGGATCCCGAGCCACGTGGCGCCGGAGACCCCCGGGTCGATACACGAGGGCGGCGAGCTCGGGTATGCGCTCTCCCATGCCTACGGTGCGGCATTCGACAACCCGGACCTCATCGTCTGCGCGGTCGTCGGCGACGGCGAGGCGGAGACAGGCCCGCTCGCGACCAGCTGGCACTCGAACAAGTTCCTCAATCCCGTCCACGACGGCGCGGTCCTGCCGATCCTCCACCTCAACGGCTACAAGATCGCGAATCCGACGGTCCTCGCCCGGATTCCCCGCGACGAGTTGCGCGCCCTCATGGAGGGCTACGGCCACCGGCCCTACTTCGTCGAGGGCGACGATCCAGCGACCGTCCACCATGAGCTGGCCTCGGTCCTCGACGCGGTCATCGAGGAGATCCACGCGATTCAGAAGGCGGCCCGCGAGGGCGGCGTCTCCGAGCGGCCGCGCTGGCCGATGATTGTGCTCAAGACCCCCAAGGGCTGGACCGGCCCGAAGGAAATCGACGGCAAGCCGGTCGAGGGCACCTGGCGCTCGCACCAGGTGCCGATGAGCGAGGTGCGCACGAACGCGGAGAACCGGACGATCCTCGAGGACTGGATGCACAGCTACCGCCCCGAGGAGCTGTTCGACCAGCGCGGAGCTCTTGTCCCCGAGCTCGCGTCGTTGCCGCCGAAGAGCTACCGGCGGATGAGCGCGAACCCGGTCGCCAACGGTGGCGAGCTCCTCCGTGACCTCGTCCTGCCCGACTTCCGCGACTACGCGGTGGACGTCCCAACACCTGGAGCGACGACGGCCGAGGCCACCCGTGTCCTCGGGACCTACCTGCGCGACGTCATCGATCGGAACCGGGACAACTTCCGGATCTTCGGACCGGATGAGACGGCGTCGAATCGGCTGGGCGCGGTGCTCGAGGTGACCGACCGCCAGTTCGGCGGCGAGATCCTGCCCTCGGACGAGCACCAGGCGCCGGAGGGCCGGGTGATGGAGGTCCTCTCGGAGCACCAGTGCGAGGGCTGGCTCGAGGG
>CAYLSK010000061.1:4226-12512 GCA_964385975.1 uncultured Anaerolineaceae bacterium
CAGGACCACAACGGCTTCTCGCACCAGGACCCCGGCTTCATCGACCACGTCGTGAACAAGAAGGCGGACGTGATCCGGGTCTACCTGCCGCCCGACGCGAACACGCTGCTCTCGGTCGCCGACCATTGCCTGCGCAGCCGCCATTACGTCAACGTGATCGTTGCCGGCAAGCAGCCCGGGCCGAACTGGCTGTCGATGGACCAGGCGATCCTGCACTGCACCCGGGGGATCGGGATCTGGGACTGGGCGAGCAACGACAGCGACGGTCAGCCGGACGTCGTCATCGCGTCCGCGGGCGATGTCCCGACGCTCGAGGCGCTGGCCGCGGTCGATCTGCTGCGGCAGCACCTGCCGGACCTGAAGATCCGGTTCGTCAACGTGGTGGACCTCATGCGCCTCCAGCCGGAGTCCGAGCATCCGCACGGCCTGTCGGACGCGGAGTTCAACTCGCTGTTCACGATCGACAAGCCGGTCATCTTCGCGTACCACGGGTACCCGTGGCTGATCCACCGCCTGACCTACCGCCGGACGAATCACTCGAATCTGCACGTCCGGGGCTACAAGGAGGAGGGCACGACCACGACCCCGTTCGACATGGTGATGCTCAACGACCTCGACCGTTTCCACCTGGTCATCGACGTGATCGACCGGGTCCCGGGGCTCGGGCCAAGGGCCGGCCACGTCCGCCAGCTGATGGTCGACAAGCGGATCGAGGCCCGCGCATACACGCGGCTCGAGGGTGAGGACGCCCCCGAGATCGCGGACTGGGCGTGGCCGTACTAGGCGGCGGCGCGCCAGCCGGCGGCCGGATTCTTGTTGTCAACGCGGGGTCGAGCAGCCTCAAGCTGCGGGTGCTGAATCACGACGACGTGGTCGTCGCCTCCGCGGACCTCCCGGCGTCGCGCGGCTCGACGGACGCGGGCACCGTGGCCGACGCGATCCGCCAGCTCGGCGAGGTGGACGCGGTCGGCCACCGGATCGTCCACGGCGGCACCCAGTTCTCGAGCTCGGTCGTGATCGACGCGGCCGTTGAGGCGCGACTGCACGCCCTCACAGATCTGGCGCCGCTCCACCAACCGAAGTCCCTCGCCGTTCTGGACGTGGTCAACGCTGTCCTGCCGGGCGTGCCGGCGGTCGCCTGCTTCGACACGGCGTTCCACGCGACCCTGCCGGCAGCGGCCGCGACGTACGCGCTCCCCTCCGAGTGGCGCAGGCGCTGGGACCTGCGGCGGTACGGGTTCCACGGCCTCTCCCACGCCTACGCTGCCCGGCGGACGACCGAGCTCCTTGGACGGCCGGCCGAAGGCCTGCGGCTCGTGACCTGCCACCTCGGCGCCGGTGCGTCGCTGGCCGCAGTCCTTGACGGCCGCTCGGTCGACACCACGATGGGCTTCACCCCGCTCGAAGGGCTGGTGATGGCCACCCGCTCCGGAAGCATCGATCCGGGGCTCGTGCTCTGGCTGGAAGAGCATGCCGGCATGCCGGCGGCCGAGCTCGCCGCAACGCTCGAACATCGCTCCGGCCTGCTCGGTCTGGCCGGCACGGCGGACATGCGACTGATCGTCGACGCGGCCGCGGCCGGCGAGCCCGATGCGCGGCTGGCACTCGACGTCTACGTTCACCGGCTGCGCGCGGGGATCGCCGCCATGGCCGCGTCGCTTGGCGGGATCGACGCCCTCGTGTTCACCGGCGGTGTCGGCGAGCATGCGCCGACCGTCCGGGCGATGGCGGCCGCGAGCCTGGGCTTCCTCGGGGTCGCGCTGGACCCGGCGCGCAACGACCAGGGCCCTGAGGAACGCGATATCGGCGCCGACGGCGCGCCCGTCCGGGCGCTCGTGATCGTCGCTCGCGAGGACCTCCAGATCGCGCACGAGGTGCGCAGCGTCCTGGCACACTCGGGGCACCGGCCGCATCCGTGAGTCCCTCCCGCGCGTAGGGTCCAATACGCGCCTCATAGCTCGCTCTCGCAGGTGGAACCTTGCTCGCACATCTCACGACCGGCACCGTCGCCATCGGGCCGGAGGTCTACGGGCTCGCCGCCGCCGCCCTGTTCCTGGCGATCGGCGGTCTCGCGATCGCGGCATTGCTGCTCGAGCGGCGTGGCCGGCTGCCTCGTTCCGCGGTCGACTTCGCAACCTGGACGGGCATCCTTGCTGCGGGGTTTTCGTTCGGGGCCGCGGCCATTCATTTCGCGGTCATCGGCGAGCACTTCGCGGAGTACCCGCCGTATGGCGTTGCGTTCGCGGTGTTCGCCTGGTTCCAGGTTGGTTGGGCCGTTCTCTTCATCATGCGACGACGTCCCTGGCTGGCCGCACTCGCGATCGTCGTCAACGTGGGTGCGCTCATCGTCTGGGCCGCATCCCGGGTCGTCGGGCTGCCGTTCGGGCCGGAACCCGGCGCGATCGAGCCGATCGGCCCACTCGACCTGCTGGCCGGGGGCTTCGAGCTGGCGCTGATCGGGATGCTCGGTTGGAGTCTCGCTGCGGCGTCGGATCGAATGCGGCCAAAGCTGTCGCCATCCTCAGCCGCTGTCTATGTCGGTTCGGCGATCCTCGCCGTCGTTGTTCTGACGTCGATGGCGTTCGCCGAGACCGGAGGTGGTGGCCACGCGGAGGCGGAGCACACCAGGCCAGTCGCGAGCCGCGACGTCTCGGTCGATGGCCAATCGAACGGGCCCTCGCCGGGCGCCTCCTCGTCGGCAAACGCGTCGGCTGGCGCGGGCGCATCGGCTGCCGTCAGCGAGCCACCCGCTCCTTCGGTGGCCGTCGAGCGACCCGGCTCGGTCGTGTTCGGGTCCGGCCTGGACCTCGCCGGTCAGATCCAAGGATCGGCGGCGATCTTCCGGCCGGGTCAGACGACGGTCTGGCTGGCCGACCTGAGCGAACCGCCTGGCGCGCCGACGGTCAGGTTCATCATCGTCCAGATCCTGCCCGATGGCCGCGAGATCGAGCATTGGCAGCAGGAGATGACCATCGCCGATCCGGGCGGGCGCCAGCTGGTCGGGATGGCCGATCTATCGATCTACGTGCACGGCGGGGCGGGCAGCTACCGGATGCGCTACCTGCGGGGCGACGAGTTGCTCGCCGAAGGCGCCTTTGAGCTCGCTCCTTAGGCTTCCCGGGGCAGCCGGCTAAGTGTCAGACGCGTGCGTGCGATCGACCCAGATCAGCGCAACCGTAAAGAACGAGGCTGCGGCCGCGACGACCGGGGCGAGCCAGCCGCCGTTGGCATGGACCACGGCGAGCCAGGCGCTGGCGGCGCCCAGTGCGTTGAACGCGATCGCCGCCAGGTTCTGGATCCGCCACAATCGGTAGCCAGGGGCGAGCAGGCTGGCGATTCCGGCTGTCGCGTAGCCGAAGCAGCCGGCGCCTGCCAGACGGAAGACCCAGGTGTCCGTCCCGTCCAGCCCGAACAGGCTCGCGAACGGCCCCGGTACGAGGAGCGGCAGAAGGCCGAACGTTCCGGCCGACAGCGCGGCGAGGCCGACAACGACGCGTGCCGATGTCGCGAGCGGGCGGCCAGGGTCCTCCTCCGGCGCCTCGTCGCGGCGCAGCCACCAGGCCGCGATCAGTGTGAAGATCGCCCCGACGGCGACGACATACGGAATCACCAGTTGCTTTCCGCCGCTCGCGAGCTCCCAGGCGCTCGCGGCGAAGGCACCGATCGTGAAGGTCAGGGTGGCGATCGCCGGGATCCGGATCTGCCGCCAGCCGGAACGCCATGCCAGCGCGATGACCGGCGCCACGAAGTAGCCGAACGTGGCGGCTCCACCCAGCCGATAGACCAGGTGCTCGTTGCCGCTGAATCCGAGAGCCGAGGCGTAGGCGGCCGTCGCGAGGACCGGTGTCAGCCCAAAGACGAGCCCCGCCGCCGCCTGAGCGGCCAGCGTGAGCTTGAAGGGGAGCGTGAATGCCTGGTCGCCGGTCGTTGGTGTCGTCTGTGCCGTCATCGCCGTCCCTCGCTGGACTTGACGTGATCGGTCCATGATGCGCCGTTGGGGACGTCTTGGATCACCCGACTTGCGCGGAGGCCAGGGCTATTAGGTGGTGCGCCAGCGAGCCGGCTCGGGGCTCCCTCCGATGGTCCCGCTCAGCGAACGGCCCCAGCGCAATGGCACTGGGGCCGGTTCGATTGCTGGCTCAGCCTGATCGAATGATCAGTGGCGGCCCGGGTGAGGGCCGACGAGACTCCCGCCAAGCGCGACGACATCGGGCGTCGGCGTCGGCGTGGGCGTCGGCGTTGGAGTCGGGGTCGGCGTCGGGGTTGGCGTCGGCGTCGGCGTCGGAGTCGGCGTCGGAGTCGGCGTCGGAGTCACGCCGCAGTCGTCGGCGCTCACTCCGATCTGATCGCCATGGGCCTCGTGGGCTGGTACGGCCTGGGGCGCAACCTCGATGAAGACGGACGGGTTCGAGGCGCTGCCCGTGACATGGCAGATGCCCACCTTCTGACTGGCCCCAAGGGCAGGAATGGCCACGACGACGAGCAACGCCATCGCAGCGACGGTCATGCCAACGAATCCCTTACTTCGGCGGAGGAGAGCAGAGCTCATGGGGACCCCTTCCTGCAAATCCCGGCGGATCGTCATCGTCCCCGCGGCCGGGGGAAGTATCAATGGCGTAGAAGTCCCCACTCGTGGCATGAAATGTACCCACCTCGGAGGACGTCTCAGAGCCTGAATCGACCCGTCTGCCGATGCTCTAGCCCGCCTACCGCGCGCCGACGAACTGGGGCCTCGGCACCGTCACGGGAATACCTGAGGGCGTCGGCCCCCGCCTGCTGCCCGGTGCGCGGATGCACCTGGTACTTTCGGCGGCCATTGCAGGGAGCGAGCATGAGCATCATCGTCGGCGCGCGAAGCCTCAGCGATAGATCCGATCCCCCGAGCGGTGACAGGCGCCGAGGCTTCGCCACGCGGCGCTCGCTGCGAATGCCGCGGGTCAGTTGAGTTCGACGTCCAAGGTATCGGCACCGACCTCGAGCAGGGCGGCGATCGCAGCGCGGGCCGCGTCGACGGCACCGTCAAACGCGCCGTCGCGTGGCCTGCTGATTGCGGCGAGATCTTGCCTCGTCGTCTCGCGCCCTGATCGCAGCTCGGTACACCTCTGCCAAGTCGTGAACGCGGGCGGCCAATCGGTCGTTCTCGGGCGACCCGGGCGCCGAGTCGTCGAGCTGACGTTGAGCCTTGCGCCACCGCGCGAAGATCGCGGCAGGGCTGCTTGGGTCGTCGGTCGACAACGTCTGTCCCCTCCAGGGATCCCGGCTCGACCAGTCTACGCCTGATGTTCAGGAATGGTGTACCCCAGCGTACAGTGGGAGGACCTCACCGGGGAGGGTTTGGACTCTCGCCCCGAGCGTGCCGCGATCTGGAGGGTACCCCGGCCCGCGGGTCATCTGAAAGTCGGCGAGTCGCGGCTGTCTGTGAGCCCGAGCCCGGACGACCAGGACGAGGGCTCCCCCTGGTGGCCTACGGGGCTCGAACCCGTAACCTTCGGAGCCACAAGATGAATGTCAGAGGCCGCTTTCGTGCGTAGCGTGACCACATCAAGGGCGGTATGCAGCAATCCGTGCAGCAATCTTCGGCCCAGAAACCGCTCGATGCGGTCATCCATCCGTACCTCGTGGACGACCTAACCGGCATACGCGACGCACCCGAGCGTAGGGCGGGACCAGACCGGAACGTCCGAGTCGGGGGATAGGCATCTGACCCGCGGCGGTCGCGTTCGCGCTCATGGCGTGGAACCTCCACCCGGGATGGTAAGGAAGTCTCCGACGTGGATGAGAGACGGGTTCGTGATCTGCGGGTTGGCGGCAAGCAGCGCGGCCAGCGTCACCCCGTACTCGTCAGCAATCCCCGAGAGCGTGTCGCGGAACTGGACCCGGTGGAGCGCGACCCACTCGGTCACGACGTACCTCAGCCGACAGCCGAGGACCTGCCCCTCGACGGGGTCCTCGTGGCGCTCGCCGGTCGTTTCGTCCTCATAGCCGCCCCGGCAAGTCGCCGAGGCCGGGTCGTCGAAGTGGCCGGTGAGGCGGGCCCAGTAGCCGCCTGGGTCGCCGACCGTCGGCGGGAACCGGACCACCGTCTGGTTCGAGAACTGGGTGGTGTACTCGATCTCGGTGTAGGGGTAGTTCAGCCACTCCGGCGTGCCCCACAGCGTCGGCGGTCCGAAGAGGTCACTGAAGTAGGAACGCTGGGCGACCAGCGAGATCGTCCGTGAGCCGAAACACGAGAGGCGCTCGAAGGCGTCCATCCGGACCGAGGTCGCCGGGTCGATTGGAAGGGGCGGACAGCTGAGCTGGCGTCCCTGGAGCCAGGGCTCGCCGTCCCGGCTCGCCGCCGCGACCCAACCGATGGATGATGACTTCTCGTACCAGTACAACGGGGTGAAACGCTCGGGCAACGGCAGGACGCGGTACCAGGCGTAGCCCGAGCCTTCGACCGGGCCTTTGAGGATGAACACCCGGTCGCCCGTCGTGAGGCGCCCGAGGATCTTCGAAGCCGTCCCGATAAGCGGCTTCGAGCGGATGGATAGGTCGGTGACGAGCGCGGCCGCAAACCCGTCGATACGGAGGGGTCCGGGCCGGTCCGCGATGCCTGGGATCGGCGTGGGCTCAGGAGTCGCCTCCGGCGTGGGTTCAGGCGTCGGAGCAGGCGTCGGCTCAGGGATCGGCTCTGCCGTAGGTTGGGGCGTGGGCAAACCGGAGACCGTCGGCGTCGGCGTGGGCGCAATCGGCATTTCCGTCGGTGTCGGGTTCACGGGGGCCGTCGGGGATGCGGTGGCAGGCACGCTGGTCGTGGGCGCTGGGCCGGTCGGGACCCTGGCGCTACCACATCCGGTGAGCAGGATCGCCGTCATCACGAAGGTGAGCCAGGAGGAGCGCCCGCTGCACCATCGTTCAGAGTTGATCGCCTTCATGTCGTCACCCTACTGGCGCGACGGCCGACGCTGGATCGACGCGGACCGGTCCCTGACGGCTGCACGGCGACGAGAGAAGTCGTGGCGAACATGAAGCGGCAGTTTGAGGTCGGCGCTGGAGGCCCCGCGGTTTCGACGGGCACATCTTGAAACAGACAGTTCAGCGCGGCGGGGTGATCGAACATGCCGGTCACCTCCACGATATCGCCCACCGGGAGCGCCTCGGGGTACCGACCGGCCGGGTCAAACCTGACGATGAGCCAGTCCTCGTAGTCGGCCGGCGGGTGGGTCTCCGAAGGTTCGACGAGCAACAGAGGTTGATCGTCGGTGAACCAGTTCGGTTCGTAGCCGCCGCCGTCGACATCGCAGTTGCATTCAATGAGACGCGCCTGAACCGTGATCGGCATCCGGGAGAAGCACGCCAGCCGGGCGCCGAGTGGGAGACTCACCAGCGCTGGGACGTCGGTCGGCACTGGCGGACAGTCGGCACGTCCGGCCGCGAGCCAGGGCTCGCCGTCGCGGCCGGCCGCAGCGACCCAGCCGTAGTTGATCCCGTCGCACGGCCCTTGGTCCGCGCCGCAGACTCCGGGCGCGATGAGGCCCAGCGAGACCGACGCGACCTTGTACCACGTGTAGCCGGAGGCGCTGACCGGTCCATCGAGCACATACAGCGACGTGCCCAGCGGTAGGAGGGGCTCGTATCTGATGGAGTCGTCGCTAACCCGTGGTTCCGAGCGCACCCGGACCCGGTCTGAGACGGTCACGACGACCGCGTTCAGGAGTGGGTCACCTTCATCGAGCCCGGGTGGGTCACCGTCCTCGTTCGCGTCGCCATCCGTGACGCCCGGCTCGATGGGCCCTCCAGATGGGGTTGGCGCGGCCGGCGACGCCGGCGCTCGGACCTGGGTCGACGAGGGCGTGGGTGGAGACGAACCGCATCCCCACAGAAGACCGGCGGCGATCAAGAGGACGAACTCGGAACGGCGGTGGCTCAGGCTCATCCGACCCTCCGAGGCGGACGCACAGCCTGGGCTCGACTACCATCGAGCACAAGAAATGCTCCTCGCGAGGAGGCTCCGTTGCGGTGGCTCGCCCTGGTCCGCGCTTCCACGCCGGTGAGACGCCTCGGCCCTCTACCTGTTACTTGGACAGGGCGACGACGCCCTTCCGCCCCGGCTGCCGGGTCGGTCCGCCGACCCTCGCCGCGTTCTCCGGCATCTGGTGCATCACCGCTCGGATCACCGAAGCCTCGCGGTCGGTGCCGACGGCGCTGACGACCCCGGCGTCTTGAAGCGGGCCGAGCCTGTCGAGGATCGGGAGCGCCGGTCCGTGCCGGTCTGCGCAGGTTGTTCGTGCTCAGAATGGATGG
>CAYLSK010000061.1:12522-14142 GCA_964385975.1 uncultured Anaerolineaceae bacterium
GTAGCCAGTTCTCCCTTCTCCGGCCTGCCGCCTGATCTCCGGATCGGGCGGCAGCTCCGTGATCTCCGACCGGGTCCGCCTCGTGCCGTTCAAGGGCACGATCTGCTCAGTGAATGAGTGGGGTGGCCTACGGGGCTCGAACCCGTAACCTTCGGAGCCACAATCCGATGCTCTGCCATTGAGCTAAGGCCACCGTGGCGCCAGGCACTCGACCGACCTGCTGGTCGGATCGCGAGCCCGTGGGGTCGGAGTGTACCCGGAATGTGAGGCGCGATCCGGCTGCCTCGTCGCCCTCACGCGCGCCGCACGCCCGCTCCATTCCTGCCGTGACGCCTTGTCTCGCCGGACGTCAATACTTCAGCGGTGGGCGCCGTCCACGGTTCGCCCCAGGGAGACGACATGCTCCGCCGTCGCATCGCATTCGCCGGGTTGTTGGCGGCGGCTGTCCTCGCGACCGCGTACGGCGTTATCAGCGCCATTGTCTGGGACAAGCTGACGAAGGTGCCGGACGACTGCAAACGCAAGTGGGGCTCGAACACGCCCGAATCCTTCACGATCCCGAGCCCGTACGTCCTTGACCCACGGCCATGGGCGATGCCGGCACCGCAGGAGGTGACGCTGCCCAGCCGTGATGCTGGGATCACCATCGCCGGCTGGTGGCTGCCGTCTACGGCCAGCGACGCACCAGCGGTCATCGTCGTCCATGGGTTTACCGCCTGCCGGCGCGATCACGCCGTGCTGCTGCCGTCCGGGATGCTCCACCGCAACGGCTTCTCGATCCTCCTCATCGACCTTCGCGACCACGGCGACTCGACGATCGAGGACGGTCGCTTTGCGGGTGGAACGGACGAGTACCGCGATGTCCTCGGAGCCTGGGATTGGCTTCAGGCCGAGCAGGGCATCCCCGCCGAGAGGATCGGGTTGGTGGGTATCTCGCTGGGGGCTGCCACGGTCCTCCTGGCGGCCGGTCAGGAACCTCGCGTTGCGGCAGTCTGGGAGGACTCGAGCTACGCCGACCTCGAGAGCGCGATGCGGGCTGAGCTGACACGGGAGGGCTATCCGACCTTCCTGGTGGCCGG
This sequence comes from uncultured Anaerolineaceae bacterium, assembly GCA_964385975.1. GTDB lineage: Bacteria > Chloroflexota > Limnocylindria > Limnocylindrales > CSP1-4 > SPCO01. The sequence goes on from CAYLSK010000061.1 coordinate 13,602, forward strand.
GGGCGTCCTGGCGGCACGGCTGATCTCCGGCGTCGACCTCCTCTCGTACAGCCCGCTCGATGCTGTGCGCAGGTTGGAGGGCCGGCCGCTGTTCATCACCCACGGCGAGGAGGACACCCGCTTGAGCGTGCAGTACGCGCGCGACCTCGAGGCGGCCGTCCGGAGCGAGTGGGGCTCGGTGGAGACGTGGTTGGTCCCTGGTGCCGAACACACCGAGGCGATGGTCACCCACGTCGAGGAATACGAGCAGCGGCTCGTCGATTTCTTCCAGCGGTCCCTGCGGTGAGGAATAGGGCACCGGTGCCCGCGACGCGCGGAGGACCTCCGCGCAACGGGCCGCAACCCACCCGATTGCACCGATGGTCCCAAGACCCTCCCAAACCCGCCGGTACCACCGAACCGTCTCAACCGGGACCATCGCACGAAGGACTCCGGGGCAGTCTGGACCCTACGGTGACAGCAGCACCGGAACCCTTGCCGGTTGCCCACGGAGGTTCCGGATCGAATGTTGTTCGGAGCGAGCACCGCACCGAATTCGACG
>CAYLSK010000062.1:0-6593 GCA_964385975.1 uncultured Anaerolineaceae bacterium
TGCGTGTCGCGCCCGATGAACAGCGGCCCGTCGATCCCCTGGCCGTGCCGGTAGCGGCAGATCGCCTCGCTCGTCGCCACGATGTGGGCTTCATTGAAGGCCGTGTTCAGCGAAGAGCCGCGATGGCCGGACGTCCCAAAGGCGACCCGTTGGGCGGGCACGGTCGGATCGGGTCTGAGTTCGTAGTAGGCGCTCACGAGCTTTTGAACGTCCACCAGGTTCGACGGTTCGGCCGGGCGTCCAGCTCGTTCGCTGATCGACATCCGCGCTCCTCTCTCGCCCCCAGCCACCTGAGGCCCGGGCAGGTTCAAGCAGACTACGTCAGGCGAGGGGCATATTGAACGACATCGAGCGGGATCAGGTCGGAGGAGGGGAGCAATCGATGACCGCAACGGGCAGCTTCTGGGCAGCGGGCGACCTGAGCCGTGCTCAATCGAGGTGGAAGATCTCCTCGAGACGCTGGTGGAAGCCGGTTGCGGGGTCGGTGAGCGGGTCGATGAGCTCGACCATCTCGGCCTGCCATCGGGCATTGACCGGGCTCGCCGCCATCGATGTGCGAAAGACTGCGAAGTCATCGACCTCGAGATAGGCGAACAGGTCCGAGTCCCGGATGAAGATCGAGTAGTCGCGGCAGCCGGCGGCCTTCAAGGCCTCGAGCATCTGGGGCCAGACGGACGCGTGCCGTCGGCGGTATTCGGCTTCCTGCCCCGGCAGGACCCGCATCGTGAATCCGACGCGATCCATCGTGTTCCTCCGTATGGGAGAGCCCCGGAAGGCTTCGCCTCCGGGGCTCTGACCCGCCTTCGTCGAAGGCGGGGCTAGACGTCGGCGGGTTTAGAAGAAGACGTCGAGGTTCGTCGAGTCGAACCGGAACGCCGGCCCGAGGATCACGACGCCGTCCTTTCCGATCGTGTACGGCTTGCCGCCATTGAGGCTCGGCACGGTGAATGTCTCACCTTCCGCGCCAGTGATTTCGCCCTTCACGAGCTTGTCTGCAACCTGATAGGCGAGGTAGCCGAGGTCCGGCACGTTCCACAGGCCGTAGACCGGTGACGTGCCATCCTCAACGAACGGCTTCATGTCATGCGGGAATCCGAGGCCGGTCACCTTGACCGAGTCCGACTTGCCGGCCTGCTTGACGACCTGGGCGGCCGCCAGGATGCCGACGGTCGTCGGGGCGACGATGACCTTGAGGTTCGGGTACTTGGTGAGCAGAGCCTGCGCCTGGGTCGTGCTCTTTGTCGCGTCGTCGTCGCCATAGACGGTGTCGACGAGCTTGAGGCCCTTGTACTTGTCGGTCGCGAGGGTCGTCTTCATGAGGTCGATCCACGCGTTCTGGTTGGTGGCCGTGGCGGCCGCCGACAGGATCGCGATGTCGCCGGTGCAATTCGGCGCGAGCTCGCACGCCCAATCGGCGAGGTTCACACCGACGCCGCTGAAGTCGACCTGGTTGACGAAGACGTTGTACGCACCAACGGCCGGGCTCGAGTCGAAGCCGACGACCTTGATGCCTGCCGCCATCGCTGCCTTGAGGGCAGGCGCGACCTCATCGGCGCCGTCGGCCGAGATGATGATCGCGCCGACCTGCTGGGTGGTGAGATCGGTGATGAATGGGATCTGCAGATCGGCCTTGGCCTCGTTCGGTCCGACCTGGATGACCTTGCCGCCTAGTTCCCCGGCGGCTTTGTCGACGCCGGTCTTCGCCGCCGCGAAATACTGGTTGACGATGTCCTTCGGCAGGTAGCCGACGGTAAGGGGCCCCGCAGCAGCCGACGCGGCCTCTGATGGCGCGGCGGCTGAAGGCGCGGCCTCTGAAGGCGCCGCCGCTGAAGGCGCGGCCGCGGAAGGCGCTGTCGTCGCCCCGCCGCTCGAGCATGCAGCAAACAGGACGGCCGCGACGCTTGCGAGGGCGATCAATCGCCCGGTTGATCTGAGCTTCAAGGTTGTTCCTCCTCTATCTATGAGAGAGCTGTCTCACCATGGGGGACCGAGTCGGCCGGCGGATGCCGACCTCCGCGAACTCGATCGAGAGCCGACTTGGCCTGGTGAGCAAAGGTGGGGATGACGACCGAGAGGATCAGGAGCAGCCCGAGGGCGATGCTCTGGACCTCGACCGACACGCTGGCGAGGCGGAGGGCGTTCTGCATGACCGCCACCGCGAGGACGGCGAGCACGACACCCGGGATCGTGCCCGACCCGCCGAAGATGTTGACGCCTCCGAGCAGGACCACGGTCACGACGGTGAGCGTCATGCCCTGTCCGGCATCGGCGCGGGCGCTCGACAGGCGGGACGTCAGGATCACGCCGGCCAGGGCCGCGATCAAACCGGACAGGACGAAGAGGCCGACCCTGACCCGGGTAACGCGCACACCGGAGAATCGCGCCGCGCCCGTGTTCTTGCCGATGGCAAACACCTGGCGACCGACCCATGTTCGATGGAGCACGACCCCGAGCACGAAAGCCAGCCCCGCGAAGATGACGAACGGCCACGGGATCAGCGTCCCCGGAACGTGACCAAAGCCCAGTTCCGTGAACGCGGGCGGGAAGTCGCTGACGCCGCGCGGCCCAAGGACGATCAGGGCCAGGCCGCGGAACAAGGCCAGGGTACCCAGGGTCACGACCAGTGACGGCAGACCGCCGCGAGCCACGAGCAGGCCGTTCATCAGGCCGCCCAGGGCTCCGACGATGAGGACCACGGGGATCCCGACCCAGAGCGGCACGCCAGCCGCCCACAGGAACCCGAGGATCGCGCTGGCGAGGCCGGCCATCGACTCGACGGACAGGTCGATCTCACCGGCTGCGATGATCAGGGTCATCGGCAGCGCCATGATCGCGACTTCCATCAGGGCCGCGATGAGGTTCGAGAAATTGCCCGGCGTAAGGAAGAACGGCGACAGCGACGTGCCGAGGCCGATGAGCCCGACGAGTGCGACGACGAGCAGCGTCTCCCACCGCGCGAGCAGGCTCGTCCACCGTCGCTGGCCATTCACGGGAGCCACGGCGGCGCTCATCGAATGCGGCGCTCTGAGGTCGCCCGCTGGATGCGTCGCAGGATGATCGCGTCAGCGCTGATGGCGAGCAGGATGACCAGGCCGTAGATCGCCTGGAGCCAGAATTGCGACAACCCGACCAGGATGAGCGCGTTCGCGATGAATCCAAGGAACAAGGCGCCGAGCGCGGCGCCGGCCAGCGTCCCTGACCCACCGAAGATGTTCACACCCCCGACGACGACCGCGGCCACGACCGCGAGGACCACGCCCGTCGCCGATGTCCCGTTGATCGTCCCGAAGAACATGACCCACAGCACACCGGCGACGCCGGCGAGCAGGCCGCACAGCGAGAAGGCCGTGAACACGACCAATCGAGAGGGTATGCCGAGGATGATGGCGGCCTCCGGGTTGCTCCCGACGGCGTACATCTGCCGTCCGAACCGCGTCGACCTCAGGATCACGGAACCGATCACCACGACGACCAGCGCGACGAGGACGAAGACCGGGATGCCCACGACGGAGTCGCGCGCCGCATCGGTGAAGCCGGGCGGGAGGCCGGCCAGCGGGACCTGGTGACTGCCGGCGATCAGATAGTCCACGCCGCGGAAGACGCTCAGCGTCCCGAGCGTCGCGACGATCGCTGGGACCTTGAGCAGAGTGACGATCACCCCATTGACCATCCCGAGGACGAGCCCGAGACCGATCCCGAACGCGATCGCCCCCGGAGCGTCGAGCGTGTGGAGCTCGAGGAGGCTGGCGACGCAATACGCGACCAGCCCCATCATGGCTTCGACCGAGAGGTCGACGTTCCTGGTGATGACGACGAGGGCCTCCCCCACGGCCGCGACCGCGATGATCGACGCGAGAACGGCGACCTGGCTGAGGTTCGACGGCGTCAGGAACTGTGGTGCGCTGATCGACACCAGGCCGCCGAGCACGAAGATGATCGCGACGAGACTCAGCTCTCGCTGGCGCGCGACCGTGGACAACCAATGCCCCGGGGTCCGTGCCGCGCCCACTGTGGCGGCAATGCTGGACTCAGGCATCGGAGCCACCGCCGATGGCCGTCGGGTCGTTGTCGTCGCCCATGCTGCCGGTCGCCGCGAACATCACCCGTTCCTGGGTTGCCCGATCGCGCGGGATCTCGGCCGTGATCCGCCCTTCGTGCAGCACGATGATCCGATCGGACATCGCGAGGACCTCGGGCAGGTCGCTCGAGATGAGGATGATCCCGAGCCCAGAAGCCGCCAGTTCGGAGATGATCCGGTGGACCTCGACCTTGGCGCCGATGTCGATCCCGCGGGTCGGCTCGTCCAGGATCAGGATCCTGGGCCTGGAGGCCAGCCACTTGGCCAGCACGACCTTCTGCTGATTGCCGCCCGATAGGGCTCCGACGAGCTGGTCCACCCCGGTCATCCTGACGTTGAACCGTTCCGTGTAGTCGCGCGCGACCTTGCGTTCGGTGGACGAGCGGAGCAGGAGGCGTGGGAAGAGGCGCGGCAGGATCGGCAGTGTCACGTTCTGGGCGATTGAGAAGTCCGCGACGAGGCCTTCCTGGTGGCGATCCTCGGGCAGGTAGGCGATCCCGGCATGCATCGCGGCCGATGGGCTCTCGAAGCTGACCGGCGTTCCGCCGAGCCGAATCTCGCCGCGGTCGCGCCGATCGATTCCGAACAAGACCCGCGCGACCTCCGTGCGGCCTGCTCCGACGAGGCCGGCGAACCCGACGATCTCCCCGGCGTGGACGGAGAACCCGACGTCGTGGAACACGCCGACTCTGGTCAGGTCCTTGACCTCGAGGAGCACGTCGCCGAGCGGTGTCTCGACCTTCGGAAACAGCGACACGGTCCGTCCGACCATGTGCCGGACGAGGTCGGCGGTGGTGAGCTCGCTGGTCGCCATAGTGACGACATGCCTACCGTCGCGGAAGACAGTCGCGCGGTCGCTCAGGTCGAAGACCTCGTCGAGCCGGTGGCTCACGAACAGCACCGATACACCGCGATCACGCAGCCGGCGCACGATCGTGAACAGCCGAGCGACCTCATGGGCGGAGAGCGAGGCCGTCGGCTCGTCCAGGATGAGCACGCGGGCGTCGACGGAGAGCGACTTGGCGATCTCGATGAGCTGCTGATCGGCCATCGAGAGCCCCCGGACGGGGGCGCCGACGTCCAAGCGTACGTCGAGCTCGTCGAACAGCGCCTGCGCTGCCCGTCGTGTCCCACCCCAGTCGATGGTGCCCAGCCGACCCGACGGGGCGTGGCCGATGAAGACGTTCTCGGCGACCGTCAGGTCCGGAAAGAGGCGCGGCTCCTGGTGGACGACCGCGATCCCGAGCGTGCGGGCGTGAGCAGGGCCGTGGATCTGCGTCGTCTGCCCGTCGAGCCAGATCGTCCCGCTGTCCGGCTGATGGACGCCGGCGAGGATCTTGACCAGGGTGCTCTTCCCGGCGCCGTTCTCACCGACGAGTGCGTGGACCTCGCCCGGCAAGAGATCGAGCGACACGTCATCGAGGGCCTGCGTCGCGCCGAAGCGCTTGGAGATCCCTCGGAGCTCGACGCGGAGGAGCGTCGGGTCGGCCGGGTCCCTGGTCACCGGGAGGACCTCGTCCTGTCGGAGATGCCGGCAGCGTCGGGTTCCACCATCTGGTCGGGCGCGACGAGCCGGACCTGGACGCCGCGACCGATGAGCACCCGGACCATCGCGTCGGGTGCCATCTCATCGGTCAGGACGGTGCTGATCTGGTCCGTCGGGCAGAACGTGGCAAAGGCGGCGCGCTCCCACTTCGTGTGGTCGACGATCGCGATGACCTCGCGCGCGGCGGCGACCATGGAGCGCTTGATCTGGGCCTCCTCGTCCGTGGCATCGGCCAGTCCGGACTCGGGGGTGAAGCCGGCTGCGCCAAGGAAGGCTTTCTGGACGTTGATCCGGCTGAACAGACCATCGCCAAGCTGACCGACGACGGAGAGCGCCTCCCAGCGCACTCGGCCGCCCAGCATCAGGACGATGATCCCCGGATGACCGGCGAGCTCCGAGGCAAGCCGAAGGCCGTTCGTGATGACGGTCAACTGGCTCCAGCCCCCACGCGCCTTGAGCTGACGAGCAACCGACAGAGCCGTGGTGCTCGCGTCCATGACGATGCTTTCGCCGTCATGGACGAGGGCCGCGGCAGCCGCGCCGATCCTGAGCTTTTCGTCGGCCTGGAGCCGCTCGCGGATCTCGAACGCAAGCTCCGGCCGGCTTCGGCTGATGGTGATCGCCCCGCCGTGGGTACGGACCAAGCGATGCTCGGACTCGAGTGCGACGAGGTCTTTGCGGATCGTCACCGCCGACACGCCGAATTGGGCCGCCAGATCGCTCACCCGGGCACGTCCGTGTTCCTCGACGATCCGGACGATGTGCTCCTGTCGCTCACGAGCGAAGACGTCGCCGGGGGAGGCGCCGGCTGGAACGGTCACGCCTCTCCTCTTGTTCGACGTTGGGGCAACGAATTCACGATTTCGATTGAGTTCCGACGCACAGTAGACTCCTCTAGAACGCAATGTCAAGAAGGTAATTGAAAGTAATCGAAACCTGTGGCAGGCTATGTCCCGTGGTCAGAACCAA
>CAYLSK010000062.1:6693-13107 GCA_964385975.1 uncultured Anaerolineaceae bacterium
AGGAGCGGCCAACGCGTACGATCGAGCGGAACGAGAGCGACCGGAGAGATCCGCCCCGAAGGGCGACGGAGGGAGACGTGATCAGCAACCAGGCCGTCGTTGCGGCGCTGCGATCCCAGCGGATCGAGCTGCCCTCGTGGGCGTTCGGTAATTCCGGGACGCGGTTCAAGGTCTTCGCCCAGAAGGGCGTGCCGCGCACGCCCTACGAGAAGGTCGCCGACGCCGCGCAGGTCCACCGCTTCACGGGAGTCGCGCCGAGCGTCGCGCTCCACATTCCGTGGGACCGCGTTGATGACTACACAGGCCTGGCGCGTCACGCCGCGGATCTCGGGGTCAGCCTGGGCACGATCAACTCGAACGTCTTCCAGGACGACGACTACATGCTCGGGAGCGTGTGCAACCCCGACCCGCGCGTGCGCCGAAAGGCACTCGATCATCTCCTCGCCTGCATCGACGTCATGGATGCGACCGGTTCGCGCGATCTCAAGCTGTGGTTCTCGGACGGGACGAACTATCCCGGCCAGGATGACATCCGCGCCCGCCAGGACCGGCTTGCCGAGGCGCTGGCGGCGGTCCACGCGAGGCTCGGACCGGACCAGCGGATGCTCCTTGAGTACAAGCTCTTCGAGCCGTCGTTCTACACGATGGACGTGCCAGACTGGGGGACCGCCTACATCCAGAGCGTCGCCGCGGGGCCGAAGGCCAAGGTCGTGGTGGACACCGGCCATCATGCGCCCGGTACCAACATCGAGTTCATCGTGGCATCCCTGCTCCGGGCCGCTCGCCTTGGCGGTTTCGACTTCAACTCCCGGTTCTATGCCGATGACGACCTCATGGTCGGGTCGGCCGACCCGTTCCAGCTGTTCCGGATCATGTACGAGGTCGTTCGCGCCGGCGGCCTGAGCCATGAGGCCGGCGTGGCCTTCATGCTCGACCAGTGCCACAACATCGAGCCGAAAATCCCCGGGCAGATCCGATCCGTGATGAACGTCCAGGAGGCCACCGCGAAGGCGCTCATGGTGGATGCCGAGGCCCTCGCGGCGGCGCAGCAACGCGGGGACGTCCTCGGTGCGAATGCCGTCCTCATGGACGCCTACAACACCGATGTTCGCCCGCTTATCGCCGAGGTGCGCACCGGACTCGGCCTCGATCCCGATCCGATCGACGCGTACGCCAGGTCCGGCTACGGGGACCGGATCGTGGCTGAGCGGGTCGGCGGGCAACAGGCGGGCTGGGGCGCATGAGCGTCGAGTCCGTGATCCCAGATACGAGCTCGCCGGTCGCCGCGCTCCTGGAGCGCTCGAACCGTCTCGGGTCGGACCCGCGGAACACGAACTACGCCGGTGGGAACACCTCGGCCAAGGGGACTGGGATCGATCCCGTGACAGGCACTCCGGTCGAGCTTCTGTGGGTCAAAGGCTCGGGCGGCGACCTGGGCACCATGACGGAAGGCGGCCTCGCGGTCCTGCGGCTCGACCGGCTGCGAGCACTCATCGACGTCTATCCGGGCATCGATCGCGAGGACGAGATGGTCGCGGCATTCGACTTCTGCCTGCACGGTCGCGGCGGCGCCGCGCCCTCGATCGACACGGCGATGCACGGGCTCATCGAGGCTTATCACGTCGACCACCTGCACCCGGATTCTGGGATCGCCCTCGCCACGGCGGCCGACGGTGAAGCCCTGACTCGCCGGTGTTTCGGCGACCGCGTGGCGTGGGTGGCGTGGCGCCGTCCCGGTTTCCAGCTCGGGCTCGACATGGCGGAGGTCCGTCGCGACCATCCCGAGGCAATCGGCGCGGTCCTCGGGGGCCACGGGATCACCGCATGGGGCGACACGTCCGAGGAGTGCGAGGCACGATCGCTCGAGATCATCCGGACGGCGGAAGCGTTCATCGTGGACAACGGCCGGCCCGAGCCCTTCGGGCCACCGATCGCCGGCTTCGAAGCGCTCCCGAAGCCCGAGCGGCACGCCCGGGCAGCGGCGATGCTGCCGCTCATCCGTGGCCTTGCCTCCACGGACCGGCCGATGGTCGGCCACTACACGGACACTGGGGTCGTCCTGGATTTCGTCAGCCGGACCGAGCATCGCCGGCTCGCGGAGCTCGGGACATCGTGCCCCGATCATTTCCTGCGGACCAAGGTCCGGCCGATGGTCCTCGACCTTCCGCCCACGGCCGACCTGGCCGTCGTGTTCGAGCGCCTCAGGGACCTGCACGAGGCGTATCGGGCGGACTACCGCGCCTATTACGAGCGTCACGCGCAGCCTGAGAGCCCGCCAATGCGCGGTGCGGATCCAGCGATCGTCCTCGTGCCCGGGGTCGGGATGTTCTCGTTCGGGGCCAACAAGCAGACGGCCCGCGTCGCCGGCGAGTTCTATGTGAACGCGATCAATGTGATGCGCGGCGCCGAATCGCTGTCCACGTATGCCCCGATCGCCGAGTCGGAGAAGTTCCGGATCGAGTACTGGGCCCTCGAAGCGGCGAAGCTCGCCAGGCTGCCGGCACCAAAGCCGCTGGCTGCGAGGGTCGCATTCGTGACCGGGGCCGGGTCGGGGATCGGCAAGGCGATTGCCCATCGCCTGGCGGCTGAAGGAGCCTGCGTCGTCGTCGCCGACATCGACCCCGGGAGTGCGGAGGGTGTGGCGCGCGAGCTCGGCGGCACGGACACGGCGATCAGCCTGGTCGCGGACGTGACCGATGAGGTGCAGGTCGCGGACGCGTTCCGGCAGGCCGTCCTCGCCTTCGGCGGCGTCGACCTGATCGTCAACAACGCCGGCCTGTCCATCTCCAAGCCGCTCCTCGAGACGACCGTGGCCGACTGGGACCTCCAGCACGACGTGATGTCCCGCGGCTCCTTCCTCGTCTCGCGCGAGGCGGCGCGCATCCTGATCGACCAGGCGATGGGTGGGGACCTCGTCTACATCGTCAGCAAGAACGCGCTCTTCGCGGGCCCCAACAACGTGGCCTATGGCGCGTCCAAGGCGGACCAGGCCCACCAGGTCCGATTGCTCGCAGCCGAGCTCGGCCAGTACGGTATCCGTGTGAACGGCGTCAATCCCGATGGTGTGGTGCGCGGTTCCGGGATCTTCGCCAAGGGCTGGGGGGCCGATCGAGCCCGCACCTACGGGATCCCGGAGGACCAGCTCGGCGAGTTTTACGCGCAGCGGACGCTCCTCAAGCGCGAGGTCCTGCCGGAGCACGTCGCCGCGGCCGTCTTCGCATTGACCGGCGGAGACCTCAGCCAGACCACGGGTCTCCACATCCCCGTCGACGCAGGTGTCGCGGCGGCCTTTCTCCGGTGACCGGCCGGCTCGTCGCGGCCGTCGACCTCGGTGCGTCGAGTGGCCGGGTCATGGTCGGGCGGGTGGCTCCGAACGAGCTTGAGCTGACAGAGGTCCATCGATTTTCGAACGACCCGGTCCGGCTCCCGGATGGTCTCCATTGGGACATCCTGCGACTCTACGGCGAGGTCCTCGCCGGCCTGCGGGAGGCGACCAGAACGGCCGACGGCCTGGTCAGCATCGGTCTCGATTCTTGGGCGATCGATTACGGGCTGCTCGATGAGGCGGGAACCTTGCTCGGCGATCCGTATCACTACCGCGACGACCGGACGGCCGCCTCGGTGGAGGCAGTCCACCAGATCATCCAGCCTGCTCGTCTCTACGCCCGGACGGGTCTTCAGTTCCTGCCGTTCAACACGATCTACCAGCTCGCGGCAGCACGGGGGACCTCGCTCTTCCAGATGGCCCGGACGGTGCTGTTGATCCCGGACCTCCTCGGCTACTGGCTCTCGAGCGTCCGCGTCGCGGAGGTCACGAACGCATCGACGACGGCGCTGCTCGACGTCCATCGGCGGACGTGGGACGCGGAGCTGATGGCGTCGCTCGCCATCCCGCCGTCGCTCTTCCCGCCGCTCGGCGCCCCCGGCGACGTGATCGGCCCGCTGCGGGACGACGTCCGCCGTGAGACCGGGGCCTCGGCCGAGACCCTCCTGACCCTTGTCGGCTCGCACGACACGGCGTCTGCCGTCGTCGGCGTGCCCGCCACAGATGCGTCGTTCGCCTACATCGCGTGCGGGACCTGGTCGCTGGTCGGCGTGGAGCTCGATCACCCTGTCCTGACCGAGGAGAGTCGCCAGGCGAACTTCACCAACGAGGGCGGCGTCGACGAGCGGATCCGCTACCTGCGCAATGTCATGGGTCTGTGGCTGCTCCAGGAGTCGCTCCGGACCTGGGAGCTCGAGGGCAGCCCGGAGCAACTTCCCGCCCTGCTCATCGCTGCCGGCGAGCTTCCGAGGGGCGGACCCATCATCAACCCGGACGATCCGTCGTTCCTGCCGGCGGGCCCCATGCCGGGACGGATCGCGGCGGCGTGCGTGCGACTGGACCAGCCCGTGCCGAGCACGCGAGCCCGACTCGTGCGGTGCATTCTCGACAGTCTCGCCGCCGCCTACGGCCGTGCGGTCCGTGACGCGGCGCGACTGTCCGGTCGGTCTGTGGAAGTCGTGCACCTGGTCGGTGGTGGTGTTCGCAACTCGCTCCTGTGCCAGCTCACAGCGGACGCATGCGAGGTCACGGTATTCGCCGGGCCGGTCGAGGCGACGGCCCTCGGCAACGTGCTGATCCAGGCCCGCGCGCGCGGGCTGCTCGCCGGCGACCTGGAGACCCTGCGTGGGCTGGTTCGGGCGACCCAGGACATCCGGCGCTACGAGCCGCGGACGGCGATCGCGCACGGCCGGGCCTGAGCCAGATGCGCGTCGCCCTGTTCATCACCTGCTACAACGACCTCATGTACCCGGAGGTCGGGCGGGCGATCGTGCGTCTGCTTCGGCGCCTGGGCCACGAAGTCGAATTTCCGGCCGAGCAGACCTGCTGCGGACAGATGCACTTCAACTCCGGTTACCAGGACGCGTGCATCCCGCTCGTCCAGCGGTTCGTCGACGCCTTCGCGGGCTATGACGTCGTCGTGACGCCGTCGGGCTCGTGCGCCTCGATGGTTCGCCGCTATCACCCCCTGGTGGGGGAGCTGGCCGCTGAGCGCGGTATCGACGCGGGATTGTCGGAGCGGGTGGCCGCGGTCTCTCCCCGAGTCCTCGAACTGACTGAGTTCCTCGTCGACGTGCTCGGGGTCACCGATGTCGGGGCGCGGTTCCCGCACACGGTCGCCTTTCATCCGACCTGCCATTCGACGCGCCTGCTTGGTGTCGGCGACCGACCCACGCGCCTCCTCGAGGCGGTCGACGGCCTGACCCTGGTCGATCTGCCACGATCCGCGGCGTGCTGCGGGTTCGGCGGGACCTTCGCGGTCAAGAACGCCGACACGTCCGTCGCGATGGGCCTCGACAAGGTCGACGACGTGCTCGGCTCCGGGGCGGAAGTGCTGACGGCGGGGGACACGTCGTGTCTGATGCATATCGGCGGCCTGCTGTCGCGGCGTCGATCGCCGGTCCGGGTCATGCACCTCGCCGAGATCCTCGCCGCGACCGGGAGGGAGGCGTGACCGGACCCGCCGAAACCCCGCGTCGCACCCGTCCCGAGCCGACCTTCGCCGGCACACCTCCATTCCCCGAGGCGGCCCGCGCAGCCCTGGCGAACGGGCAGCTCCGCGCGAACCTGGGGCGAGCGACCGCCACGATCCGGACGAAGCGAGCCGCGGTCGTTGCCGAACGCGCGGATTGGGAGGCCCTTCGTCTGGCCGGTGCGGCCATCAAGGACGAGGTGCTGCGCGACCTGCCCGCGTTGCTCGAACAGCTCGAGCGCGCCGTGACCGCGGCCGGCGGCACGGTCCACTGGGCGCGTGATGCTGCCGAGGCGAACGCGATCGTGGCGGCGATCGTCCGGGCCCAGGGTGCGAGCGAGGTCGTCAAGGTCAAGTCGATGGCGACCCAGGAGATCGAGCTCAACGAAGCCCTGCGCCACGAAGGGATCGACGTCTGGGAGACGGATCTCGCCGAGATGATCGTCCAGCTCGGCCACGACCTCCCGTCGCACATCCTGGTCCCGGCGATCCATCGCAACCGGACGGAGATTCGGGACATCTTCATCGACGAGATGGGCAGGGTGGGGCGGCCCGCACCCGAGGGCCTGTCCGATGACCCGCCCGAGCTGGCCGAGGCGGCGCGCCTGCACCTGCGCGAAAAGTTCCTGCGAGCACGAGTCGCGGTCTCCGGTGCCAACTTCGCCGTAGCCGAGACGGGCACGGTGGTCGTCGTCGAATCAGAGGGCAACGGGCGGATGTGCCTGACCCTGCCCGAGGTTCTCGTCACGGTCATGGGCATCGAGAAGCTCCTGCCGGCCTGGCAGGACCTCGAAGTCTTCCTCCAGCTGCTACCGCGTTCGTCGACCGCGGAGCGGATGAACCCATACACGTCGATGTGGACGGGTGTGACGGCAGGCGACGGGCCGCAGGCGTTCCA
>CAYLSK010000063.1:0-13105 GCA_964385975.1 uncultured Anaerolineaceae bacterium
ACGCCGGTCGAGCAGCTGCACGTGCTCTTTGCTGTGCCGCTTCTCGGAACGCCGATCTCCGCGGAGTCAGTGAGCCTGGCCGTGACCCAACTCATGCGCTATCTGGCGATGGCGACCGTCGGCTTCCCACTCGCGTTCGCTGTCGCACCGTCCGACTTTGGCGTTACCTTCGCCAGGCTCGGTGTCCCGGAGAAGTTCGCATTCGGGATCGACCTGACCTTTCGATTCCTGCCGTCTCTGGCCGCCGACCTCCAGACAACCATCGACGCCCAGCGTATTCGCGGCTTTGACGCGACGGCCAAGCGGAGCGGACCATTGTCAAGGCTGCGGAATGCCGTCCCGGTGCTCGTCCCGACGATCGTGAACGCTGTCGCCGGCGCCGAGGACACGATCGACGCCATGGACATGCGTGCCTTCGGCACCGGCAAGCGGTCATGGCTTCGCCATCTGGTGTTTGCCCGCGCGGACCTGCTCGTCATTGGATTGTTCGGACTCTTATTCGCGGTCGCGACGATTGCCGGACTCGCAGGCTTGACGACGAGGCTCTGGACGCCGCAGCTCTTGATCGACCTGGCGGGCGGCTGAGGCGCGCGCGATCAGCGCCGGCTGATCGGGCCTCGAGCGGCATCGACGAAGACGGCGAAGAGGCGCTCGAACGCGGGTGGGGTGGACTCGGTGCGTTCAGGATGGCACTGGAGGCCGATCACGAATCGGCCGTCGGCCGCTTCGAGGCCTTCGACGAGGTCGCCGGCCGGGCTGCTCGCCCAGGCACTCGCGACCAGATCCGGGGCAAGGTCGCTGGCCCGCACCGCCTGGTGGTGGTAGGAATTGACCTCGATGACGCCACCGCGGACATTGGTCGGGAAGAGGATGCGGGCGAGGCGCGTTCCCGGCGCAACTCGAAGCGGGTGAGTCTTTGCCGGGCCGTGACCCCAGCTCGGCCCGGCATGGCCATCGACGTCCTGCAGCAGCCTTCCCCCCGAGAACGCGTTGATTGCCTGGAACCCGCGACACAGCCCCAGGACCGGAACGACGCGCGCCTGCGCGGCCGCCCAGGCCTCCGCTTCCAGCGCATCGCGATCAGGTTCGATGGAGATGGAGCCCTGGTTCGGTCGGCCGTAGCGCGACGGGTCGAGGTCCACGCCACCGCTCAGCAGGAGGCCGTCCATCGTGGCGAACGCCTTGCGCCGCTCCGCCTCACTGGCCGTGGTGTCGAGGACGATCGGCGACACGCCCTGGCGGGCCAGGCTGGCCGCGTACAGCTCGTTCTTCCGCTGGGCGATCTCGGGTTCGCCCTGGCGCGCCGCGACCGCAACGGTCACGACGATCCGCGGAGCTGCAGGGGCGGGTCGGCTCATCCCGATACGATAGCCCGTGGCTCAGCTAGGGGCGGGACTCGAATGGGCGACCGGCGAAGGCGCGGTCGTCGCCGTCGCCGTCGGCGTAGCGTCGGGGAGCTCGTCCTCGTCGAACACCGCGTCGGGGATCAGCAGCAGGATCCAGCCGACCTCGAGGCGGTTCGGCTCGTACGCCGCCGACTCGGGGTCGAGCGACGGATGATCGCCCCGACTCCAGAAGGCAATGCTGCGCGGCGTGGTCCGAGTGGCTCGGGCGATCGACGTCAGTGTGTCACCGCTCTTGACGATGTAGGCCAGGAAGGTTGGAGCCGGGAGCGGGGTCGGGCGCACGAACGAGGGGATCGGCGTCGGCCCGGTTGGGCTGGCGGTGCTCGGCGCCGGTGTATCGCTCGGTTGCGCTACGCAGGCCGCCACGAGCAGGACGGCGGCGGCAGATCGCATGGTCAGCTGGAGGCGCATCTCGGGGATCGTGACGGATCGTCCGAGCGCTGGGTGACGCGGTCAGGTCGCGGCGGGTTCGATCGGATCGACCGGGGTCGGTTCCTGGAGTGAGAATTCGGCAACGAGGGCCAGGCCCTCGGCAGCTGTCGCGATGGAATCCCGACCGCCCCGTTTCGCCGTGTAGCAGGCTCGGTCGGCCGCCAGCAGGATCCCGGCAGACGTGGAGCCATCGACCGGGAAGGTCGCGACCCCGATCGAGGCGCTCATCGTGCCGCGTGTCGCCCGGACAGCCTGACTGGCCCGCTCGGCGACCTGCAGGGCTCCGTCGCCATCGGTGTTCGGAAGCAGGAATGCGAACTCGTCGCCGCCGTATCGGAAGACCTGGTCCGTGTCGCGGCCCGCCCGAACGAGCGCGGCCGCGATCTGGCGCAGCAGCTCGTCTCCGGCCTGGTGGCCCAGGCTGTTGTTGACCTCCCGGAAGTGGTCGAGGTCGAGCATGATCAGGCTGAACCGGTTCCCTTCGCGAACCGTCCGGCCCAGCCATTCCTCGAACGTGCCGTGGTTGAGCAGGCCGGTCAGCCCGTCCGTTCGCGCGCGGATCTGGACAGCCTGGAAGACCTCGGCATTCCGGAGCGCGATGGAGACCTGGGCCGCGAACAGCTGGACGAGCTCGAACTCGTCGAACGAGAAGGTGTTGCCCGTCCCGAGGCGCTCGATAGTCAGCACGCCGATGGCGCCGTCCCGATTGCGGAGCGGGACGACGATCAGGCTGCCCTCGTTCGGTTCCCGTCCATCACGATGGTTGACCCGCATGTCGTTGGTCTCGTCGCGGATGTAGACCGGCTCGTTGTGCTCCACGACCCAGGTCGCCACGCCGGTCTCGCCTGGCTCCCATGGCTCCATGAAGAAGTCCCGATGAACGCCGCGGGCGGTCAGCGGCGTAAGCACGCCGACCGCCGGATCGACGACCTCGATGCCGATGTTGTCACAGGCGATGAGGTCCCCCAGTCGTTCGGTGATGCTCTCGAGGACCGCGCGAGCGTCGAGCGTGGTGAGGATCGACTCGGTGATCTGGAGGAGCTCGCGCTGACCGCGGAGCTGGCGCTCCAGGGCCATGCTCTGGTCCCGGAGGCGCTCGGTGGCGTCGGCATTGGCCATCGCCTGCGCCGCGAAGCTCGCATAGATCACGAGGAGCCGCAGATCGTCGTCGCTGAACTGGTTGGTGCCGAGCTTGGACAGGACGAGGACGCCCAGGACCTGGTCGTCGAAGAGCATCGGCGCGAGGAGCATCGACTCGTCGAGGTCATCCACCGTCCCCGCGATGGTGTTCGCCCTTGGATCCGCGGCAGCATCGCCCAGGTTCTGGGCGATCCGGTTGGCCGCGACCCAGCCCGTGATTCCTTCGCCAAGCGTCACACGCAGCTGATCCGGGGTCTCGTCGACGTATTCGCCGACCTGTCCCTGCATGGCCACCGGCGTCAATTCCTGACCGACCAGCCGGTAAACCCGAACGTTGTCGTAGTCGATCAGCGGGTGCAGCTCGGTGGCGATGGCCATGCCGATCTCGGTCACCCCGGCGAGTCGATTCAGGCGAACTCCCAGCTGTTGGATCGATTGCAGATGGGCTGCCCAGGTGGCCATCCGGTCGTAGTCCTGACCCGCCCGGATCGCGACGCCAGCATGCGCCGCCAATTCCGCGATCGTCTCGAGCTCGGCATCGGTCCACGGATGCGGCTGACGGTGATAGATGTTGAGCAACCCAATGAACGTGGTGCCGTCCCGAAGCGGCACAGTGCACAGCGTGTCGAACCCCTCCCGGACGACGGCTGCGCGCACGCCAGCGCCGCGAGGGTCGTCGCGATAGCCAACAGAGAAGAGCGGACGGCCGGCCTCGATGGCCGCTGCTGGAAGCGAGCGGGACGGGAAGTCACGGGCCGCGTTGAGATAGCCAATCGACAGCCCGCGGCTAACCTCGGCGACGATCTTGTGGTCCGTGTGCTGCAGGAAGACGGCGGCCCCGTCGCCCTCGAACAGGACCATCGCGTGGTCGACCAGGCGGGTCAGGATCTGGTCGAGGTCGAGCCGGCTGCCAATATCGCTGGCGACTCGGCGGAGCGCCTCGGCTCGATGGCGCAGACGGCCGATCTCGGCGACGCGCTGCGCGGCGCTCATGAGCGCGCCCAGACCGTCGGCGCAGGTTCGAGCGGCCTCCAGATCGTGGATCCCGAGCGACTCGGCCGTCTCGCCCACGATCAGCAGGACGCCCAAAGGCCCGTCCGGGCCCGGGATCGCGATGGCCAGCTCCGGTCGCCCGTCGGGCACGACCGGGAGCATCGCCGCGTCATGGATCTCGGTCAGCAGGACGCCCTGCTCAGCCGTGCCGCCTGGCCCGGAGACTCCGCTGCCCAGGGCGGTGCCCAGGATCCCGAATCCGCGCGGAAGATCGACGAGGCGTGACTTACCGGCGTCGCTGGCGACGGCAGCGGCGGTCGGCACCAGGCGCTCGCCGCGCAGTTCCCAGATCGAGACGAGGCGGTGTCCGTAGGCTTCGCGAATGGCGCTGGCGGCCGCGTCGAGCGCCTCGCTCATCTCCCCGCCGTGGCTCGTCAGCCGGGCGAGTGTCGACGCGACGGAGAGGTCCAGGTGGTGGCGCTCGGCCGCGAGCGGGTCGGCGCCTCCGCCGTCGCGCGATCGGGCGACCGTTGCCAGGTCATCGCGGCCGCTCGGCGTGGCGATCCGGCGGCCTGCCGCGGCGGTGTGCCCCAGTTGAGCACCCGCCGCCGAGGTCTGGGCCGAGGCGAGGAATCGCTGCAGGTCCCCCAGTCGATAACGCCGATCCCCCCGCGAGTTGATCCGGAAGTAGCGCAGCCGGCCCGCGTCACTCCAGGTCCGGATCGTGTTGGGGTGCACGCCCAACAACCTGGCGGCCTTGGTCACCGACAGGGTGGCGTCCGTGGGGCGGGGAGGATGGCTGGTCGGCATCGTCCATGGAGGAAATGTGAACTCGACCGGCCGAGCCTAACAAGTTCACAGTTCTTGCCAATAGGACGATGGTCCGGGTCTCGTCAGACTCCGCGACGAGCGGTCAACCGAACGTACGCGAGCGTGAGGAGGACAGCGCCGACCCCGATCGCCACGACCAGCAGCACGGCGAAGGCCGGATCGCCGACGAGGCCGGGCCCCTGCCCGGAGCTGCGCGGATCACCGCCGGTCGCTGCGCTCGGGGAGGGCGAGGCGGCCAGGACGGTCAGCGCCTCGGTCAGCCACGTGGTTGTCGACACGGCGACGGCGGCAAGAAACGCCCGAATACTCACGATAGGGCGCCGATCAGAGCCCACGCCAGGCCGACGATGAGCAGCGCCAGGCCACCGATGAGCGATGCCGCAGCCACCATCGGTCGGCGCGAATCGCCATGAGCGAGGACCCGCATCGCCTCCTCTCGTTCGAGGGTGGTCAGGATGAGCGGACGGCCGAGCCCCGCGGAGAGCGTCGGCTGGCCCAGCTCACCGAGCATCGGGACGCCGACCACGATCGCGTGCTCGACCGATGAGATCTGCTCGATCCGCAGTCGGGCGGGTGTCTCGTGCGGGATGCCGGCCGGCAATCTGTCCACGATGTCGGCGGCGGTCCCTTCCGACTCCCGCACGACGACCACCAGCCCGGTGTCGAGCGCGGCATCGTCCACGGCGACGGAATCGAGACCTTCTCGGATCTCGAACGGGACCCGTTCACGACGATCGTCGAGGTCCCTCCAGCGGCCGCCTTCACGGACCTGCAGGCGGGTACGGCGAAAGACGAGCGGGCGGTGTGCGGCATCCTCGAAGTCGGTCTCGGAGTCGATCCGGCCCTGGACCGCCACATAGCGCGGCCGGCCGGCGGCGAGCGCTCTCGCCTCGGCGACGGAGAGGGCCGGGGTCGATGCCAAGAGCCGTCCGACCCGGAAGCTCGACCCGTACGAGCGCAGGACCAAGACGCCGACGACGAGCGCGATGAGGCCCGCGATCAGGGGAACGAGGGGTGACACGGCGGGGATGATACGCGCCGGACATGAAAGGGCCCGAAGAAACCTTCCCGACACGTGGGCCTTGAGGCGATCTCAGCCATTAGTATCGTTCGGCCCCTCCGGGCTGGACCACACGATAGGTTGCGGGGTCGGACCGGGTCAATGACCCTCATCCACCAGTTCGCTGCCGAATGTCGGGGTTATCCACCGTCCTTCCACAGCCGAATCGCGATCAGCCGGCCGGCCGCCCGGTCGCAGGATCGAGCGCGCTGAGCTGACCATCGAAGCTAGTCAGGATCAGCTTCCCGCCGACCAGGTCGGCCGCCGTAACCACGTCAGAGTGGGCGACCCGCCAGGCGACCGTGCCATCGGGCTCGATCGCGAACGTCTCGAGCTCGGCCTGGACGAGGAGGTGCGCCAGCCGCGACGAGCCGAGCAGCGCGATCAGCGGCGTTGCGGAGCGATGATCCCAGCGAAGCTCGCCGCTGGCGGCCTCGAGGCCGAACGTATGGAAGCCGTAGGCGACCGCGAATAGGCCCGTCGAGTCCCAATGGATCGCCCGCGGCACATCGTGGATGAGCGACGCGAACCGGGCGGTCCAGGCACCACGTGGACCTTCGAGGCGCAGCTCCGCTCGGCACAGCGAGTCCGGGTCCGTGGCCACCCGGGCGCCCAGGTCGGTGAGGTTTCCTCCGGCTTCGGACAGCGCGAAGACGGCCGCGCCCGACCCGCTGCCACCCCATCGCCAGCGAGCACGCAGACCGCCCGGGTAGGCGATCGTGGCGTTCTCTGGTTCGATGGTCACGCGCGGTTGCGACGTGGCGCTCAGGCGCCAGCCTCGTGCCCGACGATGGGCCCGCTCCCGCCAGCATCGAAACCTCGTCGACGCGCATCGGCTTCGTCCGCCGGGCGATCGGCCGCAAGACGCGCCTCCGTGATCGGGGCCACCGTGGCGTTTGCCAGGACCCGCAGGGTGCCAGGCGGGACCGGGAAGACCGCCGTCGGCAGACCGGCCGCCGCCCAGACGACCGGGTAGCGACCCAGGTCCGGATCCATGATCACCCGAGTCGGTCGCAGATGACCGATCGGCGGGATGCCGCCGATCGTGAAGCCGGTCAGATCGTGGGCTTCGCGAGCGGACGCTCGGCGCAGCCCCGACTCACCGGTGACCGCCGCCAGTCGCGCCAGGTCGACCCGGTTGGGACCGGAAACGAGGCAGAGCAACGGCTCGGGCCCGTCGTCCGACGGAACAACGAAGACGATCGACTTGACGATCTGCCCGAGCTCCGCACCCACGGCGGCGGCCGCCTCGGCCGCGGTATGGGTCGATTCGGAGAAGTTGGTCACGTCGAGCGTGACACCCTTGCGGGCGGCGGCGTCGAGGACCCGCTGGATCGCGGGATGGACGGAGGCGTCGGGCACGGCCGGAGTCTAGCATCGGGTCGTTCGTGTCGGACCGAGGAAGGGTAGGATCGCCGCCACGATGCAGGCCCTCATCCTCGCCGACGGCGACGCGCCCACGCGCAACGAGCTCGATGCCGCCTGGCCGGGCTGGGACGGCGGTATCGGGCTGGTGATCGCGGCCGATGGCGGCGCCCGCCATGCCGATCCCCTGGGCGTTGCGATCGACGTCTGGGTGGGCGACGGCGATTCGATCGACGCGGCCGCGCTCGGTGCCCTCGCCGCCGCCGGCGTCCCATTGGAGCGCAGCCGCCAGGACAAGGACGAATCTGACACGGAGCTGGCGATCCGTGCCGCGGTTCGTCGAGGGGCCACCGGCCTGGTCATCATCGGAGGGCTGGGAGGCGCGCGCATCGACCACACGCTCGCCAACGTCGGCCTCCTTGCGTTGCTGGAGCTGGCCGATCGTCCTGCCGCGCTGATCGACGCCAGTTCGCGGATCTCCCTCATCCGGGCACCCGGACCCGACGGCGCCTCGGTCCGCCGGACGTTGAGCGGTCGCCAGGGGGATCTGGTCTCTCTGCTGCCGATGGGTCCGGGCGTCGTTGGGGTGACGACCGCCGGGCTCGCCTATCCGCTGATCGACGAGCCACTGCCGGAAGGGCCGGCTCGCGGCCTGTCCAACGTCCGGGCGGCGCCGGAAGCGAGTGTCGTGGTACGAGGCGGTCTGCTGCTGGTCGTGGAATCCCCTGCTAGGCTTGCCCGATGAGCATGCCTGCCGTTGGCGATTCCGCTCCCGGGATCGCCCTTCCGGACGAGACCGGAACCGTCCGCCACCTGTCGGATCAGCGCGGCCGCTGGACCATCCTCTACTTCTACCCCGAGGACGACACCCCCGGCTGCACGACCGAGGCCTGTGAGTTCCGCGATCTAATTGACACCATCCACGAGCGCGGGGCGGACGTCTGGGGGATCAGCCCGCAGGGCCTCGCCAGCAAGCGCGCCTTCCGCGAGAAGTTCCAGCTTCCGTTCACCCTCCTTGCCGACGAGCGCCACGAGGTGGCCGATGCCTATGGCTCCTGGGTCGAAAAGCACAACTATGGTCGCACCTACCTGGGAACCGCGCGAACGACCTTTCTGATCGCGCCCGACGGGCGGATCGCGCGGGTCTGGCCCAAGGTCAAGGCGGCTGGCCACGCCGCCGACGTCCTGGCTGCCCTGGACGAGCTGACCGCCGTAGCCGGGTGACCGGCGAAGTGAAAGAGGCTTCGCTCGTGGGGGGAGACGAGCGAAGCCTCGGGCGGAAGGGTACTGCTGGCGCATGCCCGGTGCAATACGGACGAATGGTCAACGACCGGCGTCGATCTCGCGGATGACCAGACCTGCCGAACCGGTCGACCATGCCTGGCGCCCCGAGCGCTTCATGGTCATCGCGGCGCATCCGGACGATGCCGAATTCGGGCCTGCCGGAACCGCGGCGCGCTGGATCGACGCCGGCTCGCAGGGCTGGCTGGTCTGCTGCACGAGCGGTGACCAGGGGGGTGAGGACCCGGACGCCGACCCACTCGTCCTGGCGGCATTGCGTGAGACTGAGCAGCGGTCCGCCGCGGCGATCGTCGGCTACGCCGGCGTCACGTTCCTCCACCAGCCAGATGGGGCGCTGGCGAACGACCTGCCGCTGCGCGAGCACCTGGTTCGCGAGATCCGGACCTTCCGACCCGACGCGGTCCTCGCCACCGACCCGGACACGCTCTTCTACAAGGGCGGCGGGATCAACCACACGGACCACCGGGCGGCGGGCATGGCCGCGGTGGACGCGGTCTATCCGGCGGCTCGGAACCCGATGGCCTTCCCGTCGCTCGCCCGGTCCGGTCTTGAGGCGCACAAGGTCCGCCGGCTCTATCTGTTCTGGTCCGATCGAGCCGATACCTGGATCGACATCTCATCCACCATCGAGCGCAAGCTCGAGGCACTGCGGGCCCACGCCAGCCAGATCCACGACGCAGAGGGACTCGCCACCCGGATCAGGACCTGGGCCGCCGAGGAGGGCGAACGGATCCATGCCGGAGCCGCCGAAGGACTCCGCCTGGTGATCATCGACGACGACGAGGACGAAGGGCCGGGCTGAACCGCGTTCAGGCGTCCTGCAGCAGCAGCGGCCGGATCGTCCCCCACTGGTTCCAGAGCTCCGCCAATGCATCGGCTCGACGACCGAGCATCGTCACCATCTCGCCAAGAGTCAGGTCCCCGGCGTTGCCGGCGAGGTACTCGTCGGCAGCGACGCGCACATCGCCGAACAGCTCTCGGGTCGCCTTCTCGTCCGGCCACTGGCGGACGCGCATCGGATCGAGTCCGGCATAACCAAGGGCAAGCGACAGCTCGCGCTGCGACGGAACCCGCTCGTCCATCCATCCGCCACGGCCGTCGAACCGGAATCCGAGCGACCCGAGCGCCCCGACGATGTCACGGGCCTGGGTCAGGCTGAAAGGGCCCCAGAATCGATGGTCGGTCGGGAATTCCAGGGCGGACGCTTCGATCGCGTCGGCCAGGATGGCATCGATGAGCTTCGTGAGCAGCTGCTGCCAGTGGGCTCCCTGGTCGGGGTCGTCGGCGGCCAGCGCCCCAACCAGGGTGGTCATCGCCATCGGATCGCCGCGGAGCAACCCGAAGATGCGGGGCGCATATCCGGCCTCCATGGCGATCCCAAGCGTTTCATCGGCGTCGTTCCGGTCGGCGGCTGGGACGGCCGGGACCGGCGGGAGCGGGGACGCGCCAGGATCGAGGGCCTGGCGCTCGTCGCATTCGGCCACCGCGACTCGGGCCCCGGTGCACGCGGCCTCGGCCATGTCGGCTCCGATCCGCGCGGCGTCGGCCTCCAGGCTCAGCCGCTCGAGGGTCGTCCCGATCGCGCTGGCGGTGGCTCGCTCGTGGGCGCCCGTGGTGGCAGCCTCTCGCGCCTGGGCGTTGATGCGATTGATCTCGAGTAGCCAGTCGCGTGCCGCGCCCTCGACGGCTTCGGGATTCGCGGCCGAGCGAGTGGCCGCCCGGAAACTTCGCTGGGCCTCCTCCTTTGCTGCACGCACCGCCCGCGGATCGGCGTGCTCGGCTGCGTCGTCAGCCGCAGCCTCGTGGCTGTCATACGTTCGCTGGGCGACGCGCAGCGCATTGGCTGCCTCGTCCGCCCTGGCCCGGGCACGGGTCGCCAGCTCACATCGCTCGTCCGCCACGCGTCGCTCCTCGGCGCAGCGTTCGGTGGCGGCAGGTGCCGGCGCAGCGTCTGAGTGGGCGGGCGGGGCGGGCTCGAGGAGCGCCACGGCCGTTCGCGATGTGGTCGACGCGGCTGTCATCCCCTCATTGGCCGCAGCCGTGTTACTCGCGCGCAGGGCGCCTACGGCCGGATCCTCACCGGCCGAGACGCCAATGCCGATCATGGAGGCGCGCGGGCCCGAGGTCGTGACTGGGTCCAGCGCCTGGATCATGAAGGCTGCACCGGGGTCGGGCTGAACGGCGATGGCGCCCGGACTGGAAGTTCCGGTGGAGCCTGGCGACGCGCTCCCAGACTGAACGTTCGTTCGACGATCGGGGGTGACCAGCGCTGCCGCGGGATCCATGAACCGCCGATCGGCAGGTCCGCCGCGCGCGGGCTCCGGGCCAACCGCCACGAAGGCGTCGTCGGCCAGTGTCGTGGGTCGTCGGCGTGGGATCGCGTCCTGCGCGACGGTCACGCGGACCTCGCGCCGTGCGGGGGGCCGGGCCCGGATGATCTCGACGAGGGCGATGCCGCTGGCCACGCCAAGGACGAGGCCGAGGGCCAGAAAGGTGAACTCACTGACGGTCACGCGGCCCGCATCTCCGGCTCGTGCTCCTTGGTGGGGGTGACGATAACGCTCCGCAGCGTAGCTGCGCGTCATGTCATCGTCAACATTGGACCGAACAATCGGCCGAACTGCGCCAGGTTCGTCGCCCGTCCCTGCGCCGGACGGCGCGAATGGTGCATGAGGCGGGGGACCGATGGTAGATTCCACGCGTCGGCGCCACCTCCGATCGTCCGTCCCGCCCGTTCTCCAGTACCAGGGAAAGGCACGCCCGCTTGGCCATCGACCAGCCCACGGAATTCCTCGTCCAGCCTGTGGACGCTTCCTGGCTCCAGTGCAACATCGAGTGCCAGGAAGCGTGCCCGGTGGGGACGAATTGCCGCGGCTACCTGAATCTCGCGGCCGAGGGCCGGTTCGAGGAGGGCTACATCCTCTCGCGCGAGCCGAATCCGGTCGCCGCGATGTGCTCGTACGTCTGTTCGGCGCCGTGCGAGCGGGCCTGCCGTCGGGGCGACATCGATCGTCCGCTGGCGATCCGGGCGATGAAGCGCTTCCTGGTGGAGTGGCACGAGGCGTCTGGGATTCCGGATGCGATGCCCCAGATCACGCCACGCCACGAGCGGGTCGCGGTGGTCGGCGCCGGGCCGGCTGGCCTGTCGGTCGCTCGTGAGCTCGCGACCGAGGGCTACCAGGTCACAGTATTCGACAGCCTGCCCTATGGCGGCGGCACGATGCTGATCGGCGTTCCCGCCTTCCGCCTGCCGCGCGAAGCGATCGAGATGGACGTTCGCCTTATTGAGCGGCTGGGCGTGCGGTTCGTGTTCGACACCCGGATTGGGGTCGACATCACCTTCGAGCAGCTCCAGCGCGACTTCGACGGGATCGCCATCACTGCCGGCGCCATGGATGCCGTCGCCCTGGACATTCCGGGCGCGGACCTCGAAGGCGTCGACTATGGCGTCGACTTCATGAAGAAGGCAAACCTCGGCCAGCCGCTCGAGGTCGGATCGGACGTCGTGGTCATCGGCGGCGGGTATACGGCAATGGACTGCTCGCGGACGAGCCTTCGCCACGGCGCCGAACGCGTCTCGATCGTCTATCGACGGACACGCTCCGAGCTCGTCGTTGACGAGGAAGAGCTCGGCGAGACCGAGCGCGAAGGCGTGCGCATGGAGTTCCTGGCCAGCCCGATCGAGATCATCGGCGTGGACGGGAAGGTCAGCGCCGTCCGCTTCATCCGCAACCGCCTGGGCGAACCCGACGCGTCCGGCCGCCGCTCGCCGGTGCCGATCGAGGGTTCCGAGTTCGAGATCGCGGCCAAGACCGTCATTCCCGCGGTTTCGCAGGCGGCCGACCTGACCTTCCTGCCGGTCGAGGCCAATTTCGAGATCAACCGGGGCCGGGTCAAGGTGGACCCGGCGACCTACGCCACGAACGCTCGCGGCGTGTTCGCCTGCGGCGACTTCGTGACCGGCCCAACGACCCTGATCGAAGCGGCCGGCCACGGCAAGAAGTGTGCCTATGCGATCGATCGATACCTCTCCGGCCGGACCGACGTCACGGTCAACGCGAACGTCAAGATCACCAGCTCGTGGCGCCACGACATGCCCGAGTTCTACGACGTCCTGCCCCGCCAGCACATCCCGATGGCGCCATTGACGGCGCGCATGTCGTCGACCGATCCGGTGGTCAACTTCAATACCCCGGTCGAGCTGGGCTACGACGCCAACGCGGCGGTCGCGGAGTCGACCCGCTGCCTGATGTGCAACTACAACATCTGGTTCGACCCGTTCCGCTGCGTCCTGTGCGGCGCCTGCGCTGACGTCTGCCCGGAAGGCGTCATCCACTTGGTCGACATCAACACGCTCAAGTCCGAGGGACTCCTGCCGGAGCTCGAGGAGGCCTACGGCTGGGATCAGGGTGGGGCGATGATCCTCGACGAAGAGCGCTGCATCCGCTGCGCCTTGTGCGTCAAGCGTTGCCCGTTCGACGCCATTACGATGGAGCGGTTCGAACTGCAGGAGATCTCGACTGACGGTCGGCTCTACAAGGAGTCGTACCGTGACGCGCAGCTCGCCGGGACGCCC
>CAYLSK010000064.1:0-12612 GCA_964385975.1 uncultured Anaerolineaceae bacterium
GTCGAGTGGCATCGCGCTGAGTGTGCCGAGCGCGGCGCCGTCGCGCAAAGTCGGCTGATATCGGGCCTCGACAGGGCGCAATCAGGCCAAGGTTGCAAGGGATGCAAGCACGGTCGCGGAACGGGCTTCCAGGTTGCGAATCTGCGCGTGGATTGCGTCTGAGGCAAGGTTCCGGCACGACCGGCCATTTGCTGGTCACAGATGTGCATCCGATAAATGAAACCGACGACCCGAGACGATTCGGGCGACGGTGCTTGCATTTGGCGCAAGCCCGCGTCGGATTCTTGCGTTCGACGCAAGCGAGGGACGCCAGCAGGCAGCCCAGACCAGGAGGTCTAGGCCGTCTTGCGCTTTCGGGCCGGCTTGGCAGGCGCCTCTTCAGCTTGCTCCTCGCCCTCGGCCTCGGCCTTGGCCTCCTTGGCGGCCTTGGCCTCCGACACAGAGACCGGCCGCTGGCCGCTCGACTCGCGGGCAGCCTTCGCCGCACTGACCGAGGCTTCGAGGGCGGCCATCAGGTCGATCAGCTTGCCACTCTCCTCGGGCACCTCGACCTGCACCGTCTCCTCGCCCTCGACCTTGGCCTGGATCACGGCCTCGAGGGCCTCGCGGTACTCGTCCTTGTACTGCGACGGATCGAACTCGCCGGTCATCGCCGAGACGAGCTGGTTCGCCATCGCCAGCTCGGCCGGTTTGAAGGCGTACTCCTCGTCGCCCAGGTCGAGCTCGGCAGTCGAGCGGATCTCGTCGGGCCAGTGGAGCGTGGTCATCAGCATGGTCTTCCCAAACGGATCGAGCGCGGCGAGCGCCTCGCGGTCCTTGATCACGACCTTGCAGATCGCGGTCAGGCCTTCCTGCTCAAGGACCGACTTCAGGAGATGGAAGGCCTTGCGACCCACCTTGTCCGGCTCGAGGTAATAGGCACTCTTGACGAAGCGGATGGACGCGTCGTCGCGCTCGGCCTTGGTGAACTGCTCGATCTCGATCGAGCGCACGGTCTTGAGCGGGACCCGTTCGAGGTCCTCGTCCGTGACCACGACGTATTCGCCAGGCGAGTACTCATAGCCCTTGACGGTCTCGGAGCGGGCGACCTGCTCGTCCTCGACCGGGCACCAGACCTTCATCTGGATCCGCGACAGGTCGTCCTTATGGAGCATGTTGAAGCTGATGCCCTTGGACTCGGTCGCCAGATAGAGCTTGACCGGGATGGTGACCAGCCCGAACTGGATGGCCCCCTTCCACATTGCACGCGCCATGTCGATCCTCGCAGGTTGACGCCGATCGCCCTCGGGAGTACCCGGCCCGGGACGTCGGGACGGTCACGATAGCGCACCGACGCAAGCTCGCTCCAGATCGAGGCTATGCGCGGATCTCCGCCTCGGCCTCCGCCACGCGTGCCAGGATGTTCGAGCGCATCTGGTCGAGGCCCGACCAAACGGCCTTGGTGGCAGTGGAGATGGAGGTCAGCTGGGCCTTGAGCGCTCGGACGACGTCGAGCTGCTCGCGAATCGCGTTGAGCGCCGTCCCGATCGCTGCGGCGTCGACCTCCACCTCATGCTCCACGAGCGAGGCGAGGGCCAGCAACCTGGCGAGCCGGACGGCCGCTTCCAGGGTGGCCGGCTCGGGAGCCTCCGGGTCGATGACGCAGTAGACGTCGTCGCCGACCAGCGTGAACGGCGCCACCCCGGTTGGGGCGTGCGAGGGCGTGAAGACCACGACCGCGACGGCGGCCCCGCGGTTCTCCTTGGCCTCGCGCAACTCCTCTCGGATGGCGCGCATCGACATCGGCCGGTCC
The DNA here is from genome assembly GCA_964385975.1 of uncultured Anaerolineaceae bacterium. Classification (GTDB taxonomy): domain Bacteria; phylum Chloroflexota; class Limnocylindria; order Limnocylindrales; family CSP1-4; genus SPCO01. The sequence goes on from CAYLSK010000064.1 coordinate 1,793, forward strand.
TTGGCCTCGATGACCACGCGCAGGTCGGAGCCGCGCGCCACCCGCGCGTCCACGGTCAGGACGAAATCGCCCTTCTTCGACTTCAGGATGCTCCCCGCCTCGTTTGCGCTTCGGTCGAGCAGATCGCCAGCGCCCCGCGCCAGGTCGGCCAGCATCGTCTCGAGCAGGTCCTCGAAGTCCGCGCCCTTGGCGGCCGATCGGGCCCGTTCGGCGCCACGCGCGGCGGCGGCCGCCTCGATCGCGACCAGCCGCTCCTCGAGGCCTTTGAAGCCGGCGGAGATTTCCTGCCGAAACTGGTGCATCGGCGAGTTGAGCCGCGTCGGGTCGAGCAGGACCGCGAGCTTGGACGCATCCCCGTCGAAATAGCGCTCGAGCATCCGGCCGATCCGACCGATCGCGCTGTCGCGCTTCGATTCATCGAATAGCTCGTCGACCATCGCCCGCAAGGCACCTCGATCGCCGAGAAACTTCTCGAGCGTCCGCGGCAGGCGGCCGTCGCCGTCAGCGAAGTTGGTGCGAAGGGTCTGTTCGAGCGCCTGGGCTGCCTTCTGATTGATCGACTCGGCCTGGCGGACCAGCTTCTCGAACTCGGCCCGGACGACGTCGACGTTGACCGTGACGCCGGCATCCTGGAGCGCCAGCAGGCCGATCCGGACGGCGCGCTCGATCAGATCGCCGCGGTCGTCCATGGGCCGTTCCCGCAGGAACGACGCCAGCGACGGGTCGTGAATGACCAGCCGTTCCACCACGATCCGCTCGCCCTCCAGGCGGACCCGGGTGGGGGGCAGAGCGCCGGTCTCGGCGTTGACGACGGTGAGTGGCGGGAGGATCGCGGCTTCCATGCCGCGAACCCTGGTTGACGCCCGTGACAGCTAGCGTGTCACGGCCGCGGCGGTCAACTTCCCCGGTAGGTCGTGATGGCGAACGGCGCGAGCAACAGCGGGACGTGGTAGCTCCGGGCCGGGTCGACAACCCGCAGATCGATCGAGACGCGCCGAAAGAAGCGGTCGATCTCAGTGTCGGCGGCGGGAGGTTCGCCACGGTCGCCGGCCAGGCTGAACTCGAGGCGGTAGTCGCCGGTAACGAGCGGTCGTTCGAGCAGGTCGCGAACTCGACCGTCGCTGTCGGTGAGGGCCTGGGTCAAGCGAAGCGGCCGGCCGTCGTCGCTCAATCGGTAGAGGGTCACGTGGACCCCAGCGGCGGGCGCCCCGCGCTCCGTGTCGAGGACGTGGGTGGAGATCGTGGGAGCCGGCTGATTTGCGTCGTTCGCCAAGCTATCCTCCACGCATGGGTACCCTGCAGATCACGGTCGGCGACCTTCACTGTAGCGCCCGCTGGGAGTCCGAGGCGGCACCCCGGACCGTCGAGGCGATTCGGCGGATGCTGCCAATCCAATCGAAGCTGATCCACTGCCGTTGGAGCGGAGAGTCGACCTGGATCCCGCTCGGCGATTTCCGGCCAGGCCTGGACTACGAGAACCACACCTCGCATCCTGCGCCGGGTCAGCTGGCGATGTACCCGGGCGGGATCAGCGAGTGCGAGATCTTCTTCCCGTACGGCGCCTGCACGACGTCGTCGAAAGTGGGACAGCTGGCCGCCAACCACTTCGCAACCGTCGTCCCCGAGGCGGGCTGGGAGGATGTGCTTCGGGAGATCGGTCGGCGCTGCCTGTGGGACGGAGCACAGGCCATCCGGATCGTCGAGGAGGACTGAGCGAGGCATGACCGACCTCGTCGTTCGCGGCGGGACGGTCGTCACCACGACTGGTTCGCGGCAGGCGGACGTGGCCATCGAGGGCGGACGGATCGCGGCCATCGAGTCGGATCTCGGTGAGGTCGCCGCGTCGGCCGAGCGCGTCATCGACGCCACCGGCCTGCTCGTGCTGCCGGGCGCGATCGACGTTCATACCCATACGCGGGTTGCCACCGACGCTGAGCCGGATCGGTTCTTCCAGGACTCGGTGGCTGCCGCATTCGGCGGGACGACCACGTTTCTCGCCTTCAACAACCCAGGAACTGGGTCGTCACCGGCAGCGGAACGCTCGCTCGTCGCGGGCCTGCGGGAGTGGCGCGCGGCGACGGAGGCGGACAGCGCGGTCGACTACGGGCTGAGCCTCGCCATCAGCGGCCGCATGGACGACCCGATCGCCGAGTTGCCCGCGGTCATCGACGCGGGTGTCCCGACCTGCAAGGCGTTCATGGTCTTCGATTTCCGTCTCGACGATCGACGGCTCTACGACGCGATGCGGGTGATGGGCGAGCGCAACGGGTTGCTCCAGGTCCATTGCGAGGATCCGGTCCTGCTGGACACCGCGGTCAATGCGGCGCTCCAGCGTGGTGACGTGTTACCGCGCTACCACGCTACTACGCGACCAAGCTACGTCGAGGCGGTGGCGACCGCCCGAGCCCTCGCCTTTGCCCGAATGGCCGGGGCACCTGTTCATATCGTTCACCTGTCCTCGGCCGAGGCGCTGGGCGAGGTGCGACGAGCGAAGGCCGCGGGCGTCCGAGTCTCGGCCGAGACCTGTCCGCACTATCTGACCCTGACCGAAGAGTGCTACGACGACCCAGATCCGGTCTCGTGCGCCCGATTCGTCATCTCGCCCCCGCTGCGAACCGCAGCGGATCGCCTCGCGCTGTGGACCGGACTGGCAGACGGTTCCCTGGACCTGGTGGCGACGGACCATGTTGCGGATCGCCTGGCCGTCGAGAAGGCAGAGGCGGCCAAGGGCGTCCCGTTCAACCGAATCAGCAACGGTGCCCCGGGGATTGAGACCCTCCTGAGCCTCCTCTACTCAGAAGGCGTTGCTCGCGGGAGGCTAACGGTCGAGCGGCTGGTCGACCTCCTGTCGACGACGCCGGCTCGACGCTTCGGACTCACCGACAAGGGCGCCGTCGAAGTCGGTCACGACGCCGACCTCGTCCTGTTCGATCCTGCGGCGAGGCGGACGATTCGGGCCGTCGACCTGCATCACACCAGCGACTACACGCCCTACGAGGGCCTCGAGGTTGTCGGCGCCGTCCGCGACGTCTTCGTCCGCGGACGAGCCGTGGTTCAGGGTGGCGCATTCGTCGGGGTGCGGGGCGCCGGGCGGTTCGTGGAGCGCGGATGATGGCGGCGACGGCTCGACCGGGCCGGCTCCTTCAGCGCGCCGTCGCGCCGAGCGCCCGTGCCTGCGGCAGCAGGATCGCATAGAGCGCAGAACTCGCCGGCGTAGCCACGCCCGCCCGCCCGGCCCGACGGACGAGCTCGCCAAGGAGGGCCTCGAGCTCCATCCGTCGCCCCGCGATCAGATCGTTGTAGAGCGACGAGAAGAGCGCCGGCTCGAGCTCCATGCCATGGCCACCTGGCGATCGACGAAGTCGTCCGGAAGGGGAAGGCCTTCGGCGCGCGCGACGTCCGCGGCCTCGGCGATCACCTGGCGGAACAGCTCCCACGTCTCGGGTGTCTCCCGAACCTGGCCGATCGGCTGGCGAGTCGCCGCGGTGAGTCCTGCCTGCGCGCAGATGAACGCGTACTTCCGCCACAAGTCGACCCGGATGTCGGGGGTCAGGGCGGCATCGATCCCTGCTCGTTGACAAGCCGCCAGGAACGCCTCAAGTCGCGCGGTCCGCCGGCCGTCCATCTCGCCAAAGTGGATCCGGGCGGGGCCGCCGGTGTGGGCGACCACGCCGGGTTCGATGATCCCGGCAAAGATGTACGCGACCCCGCCAGCGACGTGCTCCGATCCGATCGCGCCCGCGAGCTTCTCCTCGTTGTCGATACCGTTCTGCAGCGAGATGACCGCCGTTTCCGGCCCGATCCTCCGTTGCATGCACCGCTGCCGGCGGCAGCCCGAAGTCCCCGATGATGCTTTGAATCCTGAGGCCGCTGTCCTGGATCGCGGCGAGGTGCGCTTCTCTGGCCAGGAACCAGACGTCCTCGCCAGCCTGGGAGAGTCGCGCCCCGAAGTACCCACCGATGCCGCCCGCACCTACCACCGCGATCTTCATGATTGGCCATTATCAGTGCCGACCGACGCCACGAGAGGACCACGATGACCCACGTCGAAACCAGCACGCCGCCGAACACGCCGACTCCCATCGGACCCTACAACCACGTCGCCAAGGTCGGTGACTTCATCACGATCGGCGGGACGGCCGGCGTCGATCCGGCCACCGGTCAGCTCGCCGGCCCGGACGTCCAGACGCAGACAAGGCAAATTCTCGACAACTTCAGCGTCATGCTCGAAGCGGTCGGTTCCGACCTGAATCACGTCGTGCACGTCAACATCTTCCTGAAGCACATGCGTGACTTCGAGGCGATGAATGCCGCATACGTCGAGAAGCTGGGCGACCACCGCCCGGCACGCACGGTGATCGGCGTGAGCGAGCTTCCGAAGCCCGGCGTCCTCCTCACCATGAACCTGACGGCGGTCAGCAGGGACTGAGGGACGCGGCATCCTGGACCGGAGCCGGATCGACCATCATTCGAGCAGGGCGTACGCACGAAGCGTCAGGAACTCGGCGAAGGTGTCGTCGAGAACCAGCCGATCGAGCAGCTCTGCTGCCTCCGCCAACCGACCGGCCGACGCGCCACCGAGGCGGGCCAGTTCATCATCGCGGATCTGCTCGTACAGCCCGCCGTCTACCACCCGCCCGTCGTCGAGCGCCGCGCCGCGCGTTCGCCAGTGCCACAGTTGCGAGCGGGCGATCTCGGCGGTCGCGGCGTCCTCCATCAGGTTGTCGATGGCGGCCGCGCCATTGCCTCGGAGCCAGTTGTCGAGGTAGGACAGCGCCACCCGGACGTTGGCACGAACGCCCGCTTCGGTGACCGCACCGCCAGGGACGCGCAGGTCGAGCAGCTGCGCCGCGCTCACCGAAACCTCGCCGCGCAACCGTTCCTTCTGATTCGGCCGCTCACCGAGCACCCAATCGAACACTTCGGTGGCGATCGGGACGAGGTCCGGGTGAGCGACCCAGGTCCCGTCGAAGCCGTCGCCGGACTCCCGTTCTTTGTCCTCGCGCACGCGTGCAAGGGCCACCTCGGTTACCGCGGGATCGCGCCGATTCGGGATGAACGCGGCCATCCCGCCGATGGCATGCGCCCGCCGCCGGTGGCACGTCCGAACCAGGAGCTCGGTGTACGCGCGCATGAACGGCACGGTCATCGTCAGCTGGGAGCGGTCCGGGACGGCCAGCTCGGGCCAGGCGCGAAGCTTCTTGATCCCACTGAACAGGTAATCCCAGCGACCAGCGTTGAGGCCGGCGGCGTGCTCCCGAAGCTCGTAGAGGATCTCGTCCATCTCGAACGCGGCGAGGATCGTCTCGATCAGGACGGTCGCCCGAATCGACCCGCGCGGGATGCCCAGCGCCTCCTGGGCGTGGACGAAGACCTCGTTCCAGAGGCGCGCCTCAGCGTGGCCCTCGAGCTTGGCGAGGTAGAGATACGGCCCGCTCCCGCGCCGCAGCGCCTCGGCGCCGTTATGGAACAGGTAGAGCCCGAAGTCGAACAGGCTGGCCGAGACCGGGACGCCGTCCACCAGCACCCCCGACTCGATCAGGTGCCAGCCACGCGGCCGGACGAGGAGGGTCGCGGTCCGCTCGTTGAGCCGGTACCACTTGCCCTCGGGCGACTCGAAGGTGAGCTCCCGCCGCACGGCGTCGATCAGCGCCGCCTGACCGCCGACGACATTGGCCCAGGTCGGCGACAGCGCGTCCTCGAGATCGGCCATGAAGACCCGGGCGCCCGAATTGAGCGCGTTGATCATCATCTTCGGCTCGGCTGGGCCGGTGATCTCGACCCTCCGATCGTCGAGGTCCGCCGGCGCCGGCGCGACGGCCCAGTCGGCCGCGCGAACGTCCCTCGTGGAAATCAGGAAGTCCGGCCGGACCCCCGAATCCAGCTCCGCCTGGCGCTCTTCACGGCGGCGCAGGAGCTCGAGGCGGAGCGGCCCGAACCGGCGCTGAAGGTCGGCGAGGAACGCGAGCGCCTCCTCGGTCAGGACCCGATCGGCGCCGGGAACCGGGCCGCGCCGGACTTCCACGCCGGGCGGCATTCAGGCCTCCTCGCCGCGGCGCACGGTCGCTTCGATCAAGCCGTGCGGTTCGGTCGTGGAGACATAGACCTCACCGTCGTTGGTCAGCCCGAAGGGGGCCAGATCGACCAGCCAATGATGGAGATTGGGCAGAACCATCCGGATCTCATCGACCTCTTCATGGCGTCGCAGGATCTCGCGGGCCATGGTCCAGATCGAAGCCTGGACGGATGGGCTGTCGTGGTCGGCGAAGACTTCCAGCAGCGTCGTCCGCACGGCATCGAAGGTCAGGTCCGCGTCGAGATCCGGCGAGCCGTAGCGCCAGATGGCGGTGATCTTGGTGGCCATCAGCCGATCGTCCGTTTCGGGCAGGGTGGTGTAGCGGTCGCGCGGGAACCCGCTGAACCCCGATCGGGTCGTCTTCATCACGACCAGGTCCTCGACACCCGCGTGCACCGTCGTCCCACCCGGGGTCGCCGAGACCGTCGCCACCCGGGTCCCCTCGCCACCCCGGACGAACGCGTCGCGAGCCGGGGATCCCGCGACATCGATCGGCAGCCAGGCATGCTCGCGGACGTTGACGGTCGCCCGATCGACCTGGACGAACCCGAGAAAGTGCTCGGCCAGGGCGCGCCCATACGCCTCGATCGAGCCGTCGAGGCGATCCTTGGCGAAGGCGAAGGCGGTGTTCTTCATCGTGTCGGTGGCGATCACCAGCGAGTTGTCGCCGTCGGTATGCGCGCTCGTGAAGTCGCCCTCGAGCGCGACCGCCACCGTGACGTCGCGGACGCGATGACCGGCGGGGTCGCGAGCGACCCGTACCATGTGGATCGCCGCCTTGCCGTAGCGAGCCGCTCCGAGCTCGATCACGCCGCTCCCCTTCCTGTTGGCGCGCTCAGCCGGCCCGCGCGATCCCGGGCGATGTCGATCACGGCGTCGAGCGCCCGCGCGATCTCGGCCGAGCGATCGGCTTCGAGGGCAGCTGCGATCCCCGGAAGCAGCTCCGCCCTGGAGCGCCCGTCAACGAAGACGCAGTAGCGGAACCCGAAGCGTTCCTCGTAGGCGGCATTGAGGCGGTCCAGCTCGGCCGCCACCCGGCTCCATTCGGCCTCCGCGTCGTGCGCCGCTCGCTCCGCTGCCTCGGGTCCGTAGCCCTGCTCGACGAACGACAGGGCCGAGACGCTGGCGGGCGGTGCCCCGAGTCTCGGATGCGCGTCGATCAGCTCGAGCTGCTCGGCCACGGGCATCGCATGGGCTATCCGCCTCGCCCGCTCGAACAGCTCGTCAAGCGAGCCGAACGGCCGCGCGTTGGCCAGCCGACCGAGGAAGCGCGGCGCCCCCTCGAACAACGGCGCCATCGTGGCCGCGAAGATCCCCGCCGAGATCCGGTCGAGGACCTCGATCGAGGGCAGCGGCGCCGGGCGACCGGCGGTCACCACCCACCTGCCTCGCGGATCAGTCGATGGAGGACACGCGCAGCGACCAGCCGGCGGTATTCTGCCGTCGAGCGCACGTCGTCGATCGGATGGAGCTCGGCGGCCAGGGTCTCGGCCGCGCGGTCGGCGGTCTCGGGCGTCGGCGGACGATCCTCCAGGGCGGCTTCGGTCGCGTACGCCCGGATCGGCGTGGGGGCCACCGAACCGAGCGCCAGGCGAACGTCCGACCACGACGCCGCTGGCCCGGCGTCGCGGAAGCTGAGGGCCATGACGACCTTGCTGATCGATTGGGCGCGCCGCGTGCCCACCTTGCGGAAGCGCGTCTCGCGCTCCGCCGCGAGCGGGATCCGGATCCGCACAAGCAGCTCGCCCGGCTCCAGCGCGGTCTGACGATAGGCCGGCCAGAAGGCCGTCGCCGGGACGACCCGCTCGCCCCGAACCGAACCGCACACGAACGAGGCGTCGAGCGCGAGCAAGACAGGTAACGTGTCGCCTGCCGGCGAGGCGGTCACGACGTTTCCCCCGATCGTCCCCCGGTTCTGGATCTGGGCCGCCCCGATCGTGGCGGCCGCCTCGACCATGGCCGGCAGATGCTCGCGACAGAGCGCCGACCAGCGGATCTCCGTGTAGGTGGTCAGCGAACCGAGAAGGACAGCGTCGCCATCGAGGGCGATCCCGCGCAAATCGTCGAGCTTCCACAGGTCCACCACGCGCTCGGGCGGATCGCCGAGCTCGGCCGTCAGCGCCACCATCAGGTCGGTGCCTCCGGCGATCGGGCGGGCGGGCCCCTCGGCCAGCAGGGCGTAGGCGTCCGCCAGGTTGGCCGGGCTCACGACCGGAGGTTCGACCGGCATCGTCTCAGCCGCGACCGAACGGGCCGCGGCCACCGCGGCGGCCGCGGCGCATCCGCCGGGCGACGATCACAACGATCGAGGCCAGGATGCCGAAGCCGACCGCCAGCTGGGTCGGGGTGAAGGCCGCCGTCGAGACGGAGGATGCCGGGCGCTCGGTCGCTTCGGGCGGCACCGGGTCGGGAACGGGGTGCGGGCCACGGCCATTGGTGGGGACCGAAATGCGGTCCGTGTCCGGGCTCACAGCGTGAGGCCCGCGCCGCGTGAGGCCGCCAGGGCAATCGCCTCGACGATCTTGGTGTAGCCCGTGCAACGGCACAGGTTGCCCGCGATCGCCTCACGAATCGTTGCCTCGTTCGGACCGCCGCCGCCATCGAGGTAGGCACGCCCCGCCATCAACATCCCTGGCGTGCAGATTCCGCATTGGGCACCGCCGGTTTCGAGGAAGGCCGACTGGAGATCATCGAGAATGGGTGTACTGCCGGGTCCGGCAGACGGCCTCGCCAGTCCCTCGACCGTGGCGACCGCCGCCCCATCCACCTGGCAGATCGGCACGAGGCAGGAATCCACCGGTGCACCATCGATGAGGACCGTGCAGGCGCCGCACTCCCCCTCCCCGCAGCCCTCCTTCGTGCCGGTCAGGGCAAGCTCCTCGCGCAGGACGTCGAGCAGCCGACGCATGCCCGGGACGTCCACCTCGACCGGCGTCGAGTTGACCGAGAACCGATACACGGTCATCGGGCGGGTTCCGAGGCACCCGGCGGCAGCGGCGCCACGGCGGGGACGCCGGAGATGGCGGCGAGGATCCGTTCCGGGCTGGCTGGCAGCTCCGAGATCCACGCCCCGGTCGCGTCCGCGATGGCCGCGATGACCGCCGGCGCCCCGACGTCCATCGGCAGCTCGCCGACCCCCTTGGCGCCGTGGGGTGCACCGGAGAACGGCGCTTCCACGAGGATCGTCGTGATCCGCGGCGCGTCGAGCGAGGTCGGGATGATGTAGGTCGCCAGGCGGTCGTTGAGGTACCGACCGTCGCGCAGCTTGATCTCCTCGATCGTGGCGTAGCCAACGGCCTGCAGCGTGCCGCCCTCCACCTGGCCCTCGGCAAGCACCGGATGGATCACCCGGCCGACATCGTCGGCCGCGACGACGTCGCGGACGGGGACCTGGCCGGTATCGAGCTCGACGTCGACCTGGGCGACGCAGGCGGCCCAGCCGAACGCCGGATACGCGTCGCCCCGGTAGGTCGCATCGTCGAAGCCGACGCCCGGGTACGGCTCGAAGCGCTGGTCGATCCGGACGGCGCCGTTCGTTCGCGCGTAGTCGTGATAGGTCATGCCAAACGGACCACCGGTCGTGCCCTCGACGACGTCCCGCAGCCGCCGGGCCGCCTTGATCAGCAGCCCGCCCACGACCATCGCGGTCCGCGACGCCACGGTCGGGCCGGAATCCGGAACGACGGCGGTGTCCGGTGCCGCCACCTCGACCGCCTCGATCGGGACGGCAAGCGCCTCGGCGACAAGCTGCGGAAAGATCGTCTTGGTCCCCTGCCCCATCTCGGTGGCAGCGGTCAGGATCCGGATCTGGCCCTCGGCCGTAAGCTCGAGCGAGGCGAGGGAGGCGAGCTTCACCTCGCCGGAACCGGTGAAGCCCGCGCCGTGCCAGGCGAGGGCCAGGCCAACGCCGCTGGCGACCCGCTCTCGCCCGGTCCGCAGCGGCGACCCCGGCAGGGTCCCCGATCCGGCGTGACGTTCGCGGGCCGAGTCGTGGCGCGCCCGCAGACGCTCGAACTCACCGGCCTCGGCCGCCCGCTCCAGGACCTCCTCGCCGGCCGCGCTTTCGCGCAGGACCTGGCCGGTCGGCGTCGTGTCACCGAGCCGGTAGACGTTGCGCCGGCGGATCTCCAGCGGGCTGAGCCCGAGCGCCTCGGCGATCCGGTTGAGCTGGGTCTCGGCCGCGAACTCGACCTGCGGCGCCCCGAATCCGCGGAAGGCGCCGTTGGGCGCCGTGTTCGTGCGGGTCGCCCTCGCCTGAATTCGCACGTTCGGGCAGCGATACGGGCCGCCGGCGTGGATGGCGCCGCGCGACAGGACGACCGGCGTGAGCGTGCAGTACGCCCCGCCGTCCATCACCACCTCGATCGCCTGGGCGAGCAACCGGCCGTCGTGGGTGACCCCGGTCCGATGACGGACGATCGCCGGGTGGCGCTTGGTGGTCGCCGCCAGGTCCTCGTGGCGGTCGTAGATCATCCGAACCGGTCGACGCGCCTTGCCGGCCAGGAGCGCGGCGTGGAGCGCGATGATCGAGGGGTATTCCTCCTTGCCACCGAACCCGCCGCCGGTCTCGGCCTGGACCACGCGAGCGCCGCGATCGTCGAGGCCGAGCCCTCGTTTGAGCGCGGTGTGGACGTAGTACGGGCACTGCAGGGATCCAGTCACGGTCACCCCGCCGTCATCGCCGGGGACGGCGATCATGGCGTTGTTTTCGATGTACAGCTGCTCCTGGTGGCCGACCCGGTAC
>CAYLSK010000064.1:12622-13103 GCA_964385975.1 uncultured Anaerolineaceae bacterium
CGATCGTCCGCGGCTCCAGCGACACGCCGGTGTGCCGTCCGATGGTGAAGGTCTCGGCCAGGACCAGGTCGGCGGCGGCGAAGGCGGCGTCGGGGTCGCCGGCCACGATCTCGTAGGCGGCGAAGACGTGGTCGGAGGCGAGCGGGTCGAAGAGCGCCGGAAGCGGTTGGGACCGGACGCGAACGGCATGGCGCGCGGCGCGCAGGGTCGCCTTGTCCGGCGCGGCGAGCAGGGCCAGCGGCTCGGCATGGTGCTGGATCTCGCCGCCGACCGGGACCAGGATGGGCTGGTCGGCCTTGATCGAGCTGACCACGTTCTCGCCGGGGATGTCGGCGGCGGTGACGACGACCACCGTCGACCAGTCGAACGCCGGATCGAGGTCGAGCGCGGTGAACCTCGCGTGCGCATCGGTGGAGCGAATCGTCGCCCCGTACCAGGCGCCCGGGACGACCAGGTCATCGGTGTATTTGGCTGCGCCGGT
>CAYLSK010000065.1:0-13033 GCA_964385975.1 uncultured Anaerolineaceae bacterium
GTCCCGCACGGGGAGCTGGACAGGCGACGCAAGGCAAGCACCAATCAGGGAGAGAGGTGCCCGATAAGGCGATGACGACTCTCGACGACGGCCTTGAGAATCGACGCAGGCGACTCGCTCCTCAACTCACCCACAGATAGGGTCCGAGAGCACCGACAGCCAGGATGGCCCTACACTCCCGTCGCCATGACCACGTACCACGTCCGCGCCGCCAACACCGAGCTGTGGGTCACCGACGGGACCATCACCTTCACGCCGCAGGACGACGCGGAGACGCTCTCCGGCGCGTACGCCATCGCCGGCCTCGTCGACTGTCACTCGCACTCAACCTTCGATCTCTCCGACCGCGATCTGCAACCCGGTGCCGCGGCAACGGTCGCCGCCAACATGCGCGACTACTTCGCCGCCGGAGTCACCGCCATCCGCGACGCCGGCGGCGTCAGCATGGCCGCGGTCGAGGCGCGCTATCCGCGTATCGTCGCCGCAGGCAGGTTCCTCGCACCTCCGGGGCGCTACTTTACCGACTGGACCCTGCCCACCGAGGCGGACGGCCTCGTCGCCGCGGCGACGGCACAGGTGGCCGCGGGCGCGACCTGGGTGAAGGTCGTCGACGACTGGTTCTCCCCCTACAGCGGTCGCGTCGAGCAGCACTACGACCCGTCGACGCTCACCGACGTGGTGCACGCCGTGCACGCGGCCGGCGCTCGCGTGGCCATGCACTGCATGGACACCGCGTCCGTCGAGGCCGCGCTAGCATCCGGCGTCGACTCCGTCGAGCACGGCTGCAATATCCAGCCCGAGCAGGTCGAACGCATGGCTGCAGCCGGCACCGCCTGGTGCCCCACCATCACCCTCGTCAGCGGCTTCATGCTCCGCCAGGAGGTCCCCGACCCCGACTACCAGACGCGGGTGCGCACCTTCTACAACGAGGAGCTGGCCGTCCTGCTCCCCCAGGCGGCGGCGCTCGGGGTTCCCATCCTCGCCGGCTCGGACACCATTCCCCCCGCCGACTTCTGGCAGGAGATCGCGGCGCTGCACCGCTACGGGCTCGACGCGGAGATGGCCATCGCTTCTGCCACCACCACCGCGCGCTCGTACCTCGGGCTGCGCGACCTCGAGGAGGGCGCGCCCGCGGACGTCGTCCTCTACCACGCCGACCCGCGCCAGGACCCCGAGGTGCTGCAGCGCCCCGCGCTAGTTATGGTCGGCGGCGAGGTGATGGCCAAGGCCGGCGCAAGCGCCTGACGAACTCACCTTCTTTACGCGGCATCTACCTGGGCCTTTCAAGCAGCAGGGTCGCGGCGCGGCCTGCGAGGTGACGGCTCAGGTGCCTCGGCTTCGGCGACGATGGGTTTATCGTGTCGGCCCGCCGAAGCCGGCCGTCGTAGACGTTATCGCGACGGCGGAACCGGAGCGGGGCCGGTGTGCGACTCAGCGCTGGCGGCCGCTGGCGGGGCGCTCAGCTGGCTGACGACGAGCGAACGCTGGCAGCGACCGGTGAGCCTCGGCTTCGCTCCTCCGACGCTACGCTATGCGCGATGATCCCGGAGACGCGATACGCCCGACTCGGCGATCTCCACCTGGCCTACCAGGTCCTCGGCGAGGGGCCGCCGGACATCCTGCTGCTGGACCAGTGGTTCGGCCACGTGGAGGCGCAGTGGGACGTGCCGCCGCTTGCGGCCTTCCGGGAGCGCCTCGCATCGTTCGGCCGCCTCATCATGTTCGACAAGCGGGGCACCGGTCTGTCCGACCCGATCCCGACGTCCGCGCTCCCGACCCTCGAGGAGTTGATGGACGACGTGCCCGCGATCCTTGACGCGGTCGGGTCCGAGACGGCCGCCGTGATCGCGAACATCGGCGGTGGCATCCTGGCGATGATGTTTGCCGCAGCCCACCCCGAGCGCGTTTCGAGCCTGATCCTCGTCGACTGCTTCGCGCGCTTCCTCGCCGCGCCGGACTTCCCGATCGGGGCGCCGCCGGAGGCGCTCGACCAGGCGCTCGAAGGGGTTGACGTCGGCTTGGGCCGAGGCGCCATGATCGACTTCTTCGCACCGAGCCTGGCGCACGACGAACGCCTGCGTCGTGCGTGGTCACGCTACGAACGCCAGGCGGCGAGTCCGGGAAGCACGATCGCGATCGTCCGCCTCATTTACGAGAGTGACGTCCGCGAGGTCCTGCCGGCCATCGGTGTCCCGACGCTGGTCATCCATCGAGCCGATGCACGCGGGTTCGGCGTCGAGCACGGGCGGTACCTCGGGAAGCACATCGAAGGGGCGAAGTACGTCGAGCTGCCCGGCATTGACAACCTGATCTGGGCCGGCGACCAGGATGCGGTCGTCGCGGAGATCCAGGACTTCGTGACCGGCATCCGGCCGGCGCCCGATCCGCATCGCGTCCTGGCGACGGTTCTCTTCACTGACATCGTCGGGTCGACGCGGCTGGCGGCCGAGATCGGCGACGAGCGCTGGCAGTCGCTTCTCGCCGAGCATCACCGGGTCGCTCGACGGCAGCTGGAACGGTTCGGCGGGCACGAGGTGAAGACCGTCGGCGACGGGTTCCTGGCGACATTCGATGGGCCGGCCCGAGCGATCCGCTGCGCCGCGGCGATCCTGGACGGCGTGCGCGAGCTTGGCCTCGACCTGCGGGCAGGCGTGCACACGGGCGAGATCGAGGTTCAGCCCGACGATATCGCCGGGCTCGCCGTCCACATCGGGGCACGGATCTCGGCATTGGCGAGCGGTGGCGAGGTGCTCGTCTCGAGCACTGTCAAGGACCTAGTGGTCGGTTCGGGGCTCGCGTTCGAGGACCGCGGCAGCCACGTGCTGAAAGGTGTCCCGGGCGAATGGCGGCTGTTCGCGGTCGCGCTGTGACCGATTCGAGCGTTGCACCGGATGCCGAGCTCCGCGGAGCCGGGGGGCTCCTGCGAGGCTACCGGTGGCCGCTTAGCGGCGGCTCACCACGTCCGTCGCCGATGACCGAGCGGGTGGGCCTGATGGATGCCTTCGTCCTTGAGACAAGATACGAGACCCCGATCTGGCCGGGGTCTCTTCGAATTTGCCCCGCACGCGCCGGGCTCGGCTGGCCGGCCCGCGTTCGGGATCGCCCGCCCGCAGAGCCCGCGGATGGATCGTCACGATCGCGTCATCGCGTCGGCTCGTTGGGATTGGACGTCCTAGCTGGCACGCACCGGTACTACCCTCGTCGACATGAGAAAGCCGGACCCCGAGCGGATCTACCAGGCGCGTCGAGCCGCTATGTTCCGCGGACTGGCCGATCATGAGCACCTGGGAGGATGGCGAGGGGCTCGGCGTCATCAGCCGGACGCTCGGCCACTCGCAGATCGCGACGACGGCCGACGTCTATGCGCACCTGACGCCGGCGATGCTCGAGCGGACCGCCGCTCGGATGGACGGCGTGCTGACGCGGCGGAAGCGAGCCGCCGGCGCCTGAGAGTGGTACGCCGAGTGGTACAGCGGTTAAGGAACGGCCCCGAGGCACTCGTCCCGGGGCCGTTTCACGCTCAGAATCTGGCCCGCCCGGAGGGATTCGAACCCCCGACCTACTGATCCGAAGTCAGTCGCTCTGATCCACTGAGCTACGGGCGGACGCGGGCGATGATACCCGACCGACCGTCAAAGGCAGGACCCGCTGCCCTGGGGGTTGCCGTGAATCCAGGTTAGCGGTGTCACGGTGACTCCGGGCTCCGCGGCCTATGATCGGCTCGTTCCGACGGTGCCAAGGCGAGGAGCCCGCTGCGTTGGTGCTCAGCGGCGCGATCCGGCTCGTCGTCAAGACCTCCAGCCTCACGGGGAGCGGCCGATCAGCATTCCCAGCCCAGTCCGCAGCGAGGCTGACGCCTCAGAGCCGATCGTCGCCGAGCTCTTCAGCGTCGAACGCCTGGAGCAGCACGGGGAGTCGCTGGCGGCTGCGCAATCCATCACCCAGCAGCCACGCGCCGGACGCCCCATCCGACCCCGGGTCGCTGACAACGGCCGGGTGCTGCTCCAGGCCTACCGCGTGCTGGCCCAGGCGATCAAGGACGAACGATCGATCACGCCGGCTGCGGAATGGCTCGTCGACAACTTCCACATCGTCGAAGAGCAGCTGCGCGAGATCCGCGACGACCTGCCGACGGACTACTACCGCGAGCTGCCGAAGCTCGCCGGAGGTCATCTCGAGGGATACCCCCGAGTCCTCGGTATTGCCTGGGCGTACATCGCACATACCGACAGTCGGTTTGACCCTGAGAGCCTGCGTCGCCTGGTGATCGCTTACCAGCGGGTGGAGCCGTTGACCCTCGGCGAGCTCTGGGCGATCGCCATCAGCCTGCGGATCCTCCTGGTCGAAAACCTGCGCCGTCAGGCGGAGCAGATCGTGCGCAGCCGCGCCGCACGTCAGCGAGCGGACGAGCTTGCCGACAGCCTGCTCGGCCTGGGCAAGGAGAGCCCGGAGACGGCGGCCGCCACGCTTCGCCGGCTGTACCGCCTGGCGCTGCCCACGGCGGGGAAGGTCCAGCTCTTTCAGCGGCTGCGCGATCAGGACCCGGCCGTGACGCCCGCGCTCCAGTGGCTGGAGGAGCTCCTTGCCGCCCAGGGCACCACCGCCGAGGAAACCGTTCGCCTGGAACACCAGCGGCAGGCCTCGATGAACGTGACGGTCCGAAACGTGATCACGAGCATGCGTCTGATCTCCTGGTTCGATTGGGCTCAGTTCGTGGAGAGCGTGAGCCTTGTCGATGAGGCCCTGCGCGAGCAGAGCGCCTTCGATCAGATGGACTTCGCCACGAGGGACCGCTACCGGCACGCGATCGAGGAGCTCGCCCGCGGCTCAGGTCGCACCGAGGTCGACGTCGCACGCGCCGCCACCGCGATGGCCGCCGGCCAGCCGAAGAGCTCGCCGGCGGCCATCGAGTCGTCAAGCGGGGAGCACGCGCTGTCGCACGCGGCGCGCGATCCCGGCTACTTTCTGATCTCGGACGGTCGACCGGCGTTCGAGCGCGAGCTCCGCATTCGGCTTCCTCTGGCGGTCCGATTCCGGCGGGCTTATCTGAAGGCCGCGACGCCAGGCTATCTGGGCACCCTGGCGCTCGTGACCGCGCTCACCCTCGCGGTACCGGTGCTCCTCTCGCTGTCCGGCGGCGACACGGGTCTCGGCCTCGTCGTCGTGGCGATCGTCGCGCTCGGACCGGCGTCGGATCTCGCCGTTGCCCTGGTCAATCGCGCGGTGACGACCGTGCTCGGCCCGAGACCGTTGCCGCGCCTCGAGCTGGCCGACGGCGTGCCGCCTGGCCTGCGGACGCTGGTCGTCGTGCCGACCCTCCTGTCCAGCGCGGTCAACGTCGAGGAGCAGGTCGCGGGGCTGGAGATCCACTACCTCGCCAATCCCGATGGTGACCTTCGCTTTGCCCTGCTCTCCGACTGGCTCGACGCGCCAACCGAGACCACCGCCGGCGACGATGCGTTGCTGGCGACGGCGGCCGCCGCGATCGATCGCCTCAACGCTCGTCACGGCGATGCAGCCGGCGGGGGCGCCCGATTCCTGCTCTTCCACCGGAAGCGTCGCTGGAATGAGGCCGAGGCATGCTGGATGGGCTGGGAGCGCAAGCGTGGCAAGCTCCGCGACCTGAATGCCCTGCTCCGTGGGACGGCCGCAACGGACATCCTGACCACGGGCGCCAAGTCGTCGATCCCGCCGGCGGGGATCCGCTACGTCGTCACCCTCGATTCCGACACCAGGTTGCCGAGAGGCGCTGTCACGCGCTTGGTGGGGACGATCGCGCATCCGCTTAATCAGCCGACCTTCGACGTCGCATCCGGCCGTGTTGTCCATGGCTACGGCATCCTGCAACCGCGGATCACAGCGACGCTCCCAGCCGAGCATGAGGCAACCGTCTTCCAGCGGGTTTACTCCGGCGCTGCCGGCATCGATCCGTACGCCTCGGCCGTCTCGGATGTCTACCAGGACCTGTTCGGGGAGGGGAGTTACACCGGCAAAGGGATCTACGACCCGGAGGCATTCGAGGCGGCCATGGCCGATCGGGTCCCCGAGAACACTCTGCTGAGCCACGACCTGTTCGAGGGCACCTTCGCTCGCGCAGGCCTGGTCACCGACGTCGAGCTGTTCGACGAGTTTCCATCCCACTACCTGGTCGCGGCGGCCCGCCAGCACCGCTGGGCACGCGGAGACTGGCAGCTCCTGCCGTGGATCCTCGGGCGCGCTCCCGATGCCATGGGTTGGAGGAGACGGCGCTCCGTCCCCGCAATCGGTCGATGGAAGATGATCGACAACCTGCGCCGGACCCTGTCCGCGCCGCTGGCCCTGGCCTCGCTCTGTGTTGCCTGGACGGTGCCCTCGGTTTCCGCCCTGGTGTGGACCGGGTTCGTCCTCGCATCGACGATGATTCCCGCGTTGCTGCCCGTGGTCGCAGGTCTCCTGCCACAGCGCCAGGGCATCTCGAAGCGCAGTCATCTGCGAGCCGTGGGGGCCGATGTGAGCCTGGCCGCGGCCCACATCGGTCTCGGCTGGACCTTCGTCGCGCACCAGGCGTCGCTGATGGGCGACGCCATCCTGCGAGCGGCTACTCGCCTGTACCTCACCCGGCGCAAGCTCCTCGAATGGACGACGGCCGCCCAGGCAAAGGCCGACGTGGACCAGAGCGTCTCAGGCTTCTATCGCCAGATGGCAGGCGGCGTCGTCCTTGCCTTGGCGATCGGCTTCCTGGTCCTGGTCCTGAAGCCCGAGGCCGCCTGGCTTGCTGAGCCCTTCGTCGTCCTGTGGTTGCTCTCCCCACTCGTCGCCCGGTTGGTCAGTCGGCCACCCGCCGAGGCCGCAGGTCGGCAGCTTTCGGCCGACGACGTCGGCGCGCTCCGTTTGATCGGTCGCCGGACCTGGGGGTTCTTCGAGGCATTCGTCGGCCCGGACGACCACGCGCTGCCACCCGACAACTTCCAGGACCACCCGAAGCCGGTCATCGCGCACCGCACATCGCCAACGAACATCGGGATCTATCTGCTGGCGACCGTGACCGCTCGCGATTGCGGCTGGATCGGCACCCTCGAGATGGTCGAGCGGCTCGAGGCAACCCTTGCCTCGATTGGCAAGCTCGAGCGGTTTCGCGGGCACCTCTATAACTGGTATGACACGCGCACGCTGAAGTCTCTCGGACCTGCCTACGTGTCGTCTGTCGACAGCGGCAACCTGGCAGGCCACCTGCTGGCGCTGTCGAATGCCTGTCGCGAGATGCTCGACCGGCCGCTCCCGATCGAGGCGGCCCGGGCTGGTATCGACGATGCCATCAGGCTGACCCGGCAGGCCGCCGCGGCCGTCGGCGACGAGCGCCGAACCCAGACCTTGACGCGGCGCGACCTGGACGAGGCTCTCGGGGAGCCGGCTCGCTGGCGCGATCACCCGCCCACCTCGCTCCAGGCATGGACCGTCCGCCTCGGCGAGCTCGCGGCCCATACCAGGACGCTCTTCGATGTGGCCGCGGCGCTCACGGCGGAACGCGATGATGACCCCGATGGCGAGCTCGAGACCTGGGCGGAGGCCGCCGGGTCGGCCGTCGACAGCCACCTTCGAGACATCGCCTGCCTGCCACCCTCGGACGGCACGCATTCCACGATCGCCGAGCTGTTCGATACGCCGGTGGGCGTCAGCGGCCAGGGATCGCCGGCTCCGGCCACGCTCGAGCGACGGCTCCTCGGGATCGCCGAGCAGGCCCAGCAGCTCTTTCAGGAGATGGACTTCAGCTTCCTCTTCGACCCGACCAGGAAGCTCTTTTCGATCGGCTACCGGGTCACGGACGGGACGCTGGACCCCAGCTACTACGACCTTCTTGCGACCGAGGCTCGCCTGGCCAGCTTCGTCGCCATCGCCAAGGGCGATGTCGACGCGGATCACTGGTTCCGGCTCGGGCGGGCGCTGACCCCCGTCGGCCGCGGCTCGGCCCTCATCTCATGGTCGGGCTCGATGTTCGAATACCTGATGCCTGCCCTCGTGATGCGCGCGCATCCGCTCAGCCTGATGGATCAGACCTATCGCCTGGTCGTGGCGCGCCAGATGAGCTACGCCGCCAGCCGAGACGTGCCCTGGGGGATCTCCGAGTCGGCGTTCAACTCGCGCGACGTCGAGCAGACCTACCAGTACTCGAGCTTCGGTATCCCTGGCCTCGGACTCAAGCGAGGCCTGAGTGAAGATCTCGTGATCGCGCCTTACGCCACCGGCCTGGCGGCCATGGTCGAGCCCGAGGCGGCGGTCCGGAACTTCGAGCGCTTGAGCCATGCCGGGGCTGGTGGCCAGTTCGGCTTTCGGGAGGCCCTCGACTACACGCCTCGGCGGCTCCCCGACGGCGCATCGGTCGCCATCGTCATGAGTTACATGGCGCACCACCAGGGGATGCTGCTGGTGGCCATCGGCAACGTCCTGAATGGATCGGCGATGGTCGAGCGCTTCCACGCGGACCCGATCGTGAAGGCCACGGAGCTCCTGCTCCAGGAACGGATGCCGCGCGACGTCCTGGTCGCGCGTCCCCGGGCCGAGGAGGTGAAGAGCGCGGCCGACGTCCGCGACCTCGTGCCGCCGGTCCTCCGCCGCTTCACCTCGCCGCACGACGCAATCCCGCGGACGCACCTCCTGTCGAACGGGCGGTATGCGGTCATGGTCACGGCCGCAGGATCGGGCTACAGCCGCTGGGGCGACGTGGCGGTGACTCGCTGGCGGGAGGACGTCACTCGCGACTCGTGGGGCAGCTATCTCTTCATCCGCGATCGACACACCGGCGCGGTCTGGTCGGCGGGGCATCAGCCGAGCGGGTTGGAGGCCGACAGCTATGAGGTCAACTATTCAGAGGACCGCGCCGAGTTCTTCCGCCGCGACGGACCGATCGCGACGCGCCTGATCATCGTCGTGTCGGCCGAGCACGACGCTGAGATCCGCCGTGTGTCGCTGACCAACCTGGGCTCGCAGGCGCGCGAAATCGAGCTGACCTCGTACGCCGAGATTGTGCTGGCGCCGCAGGCCGCCGACGTCGCCCACCCGGCGTTCCAGAATCTGTTCGTTCAGACAGAGTTTGCCCCCGAGGTGAACGCGCTGCTGGCGACGCGCCGTCCAAGATCCTCAGGTGAGCGACAGATATGGGCAGCGCACGTCGCCGCGATCGAGGGAGAGCTCCCCGGGGTGATCCAGTACGAAACGGATCGCGCCCGCTTCCTCGGTCGCGGCCGGTCGGTTCGTTCTCCCGCCGCGGTGATCGATGGGCGCCCCCTCTCCAACACGGTCGGGCCGGTCCTGGATCCGATCTTCAGCCTCCGGCTGCGGATTCGGCTAGCCCCCGGCGCGACGGCCCACGCGATCTTCTCCACCGTCGTCGCTGAGTCGCGGGAGGAGGTCCTCGATCTGGCCGACAAGTACCGGGAGTCGGCAACCTTCGAGCGCGCAGCGACCCTCGCCTGGACCCAGGCGCAGGTCCAGCTCCACCACCTCGGCATCGAGCAGGACGAGGCGCACCTCTTCCAGCGCCTGGCGAACCGGATCATCTACTCGGATCCTTCGCTCCGCCCGCCTCCCGGGCTCCTCGCCCTGAACGACCGAGGAGCGGCCGGCCTGTGGGCCCACGGCATCTCGGGGGACCTCCCGATCGTGCTGGTTCGGATCGACGAGGCCGAGGATCTCGACATCGTCCGGCAGCTCCTGCGGGCGCACGAGTATTGGCGCATGAAGCTGCTCGACGTGGACCTGGTCATCCTCAACGAGCACGGGGCAACATATGCGCAGAGCCTCCAGGATGCCCTCGAAACCGTCGTCCGAACGAGCCAGTCGATCCTGGTCCACGAGGCCCATGAAGGCCATGGAAGCGTGCACATCCTGCGCGGCGATCAGCTCTCGACCGAGGACCGGACGCTGCTCCAGACGGCCGCTCGGGCGGTCCTGCTGAGCCGACGCGGGAGCCTGGCCGACCAGGTCATCCGACTCGATCGGCCGGAACGGATCGTCCCCGCGCTGCCACCGCTGCCCGCACCGGCTTCGGCCCGGGACGAGGAAGCCGCACCACGGCCGGAGTTGGAGTTCTTCAACGGCCTGGGTGGCTTCGCCAACGACGGACGGGAGTACGTCGCGGTCCTTGGGCCCGGCCAGTCGACCCCAGCCCCATGGCTGAACGTCATCGCCAATCCATCGTTCGGCTTCCTGGTCTCGGAGTCGGGTTCGGGCTACACCTGGTCCGAGAACAGCCGCGAGAATCAGCTCACCCCGTGGTCGAACGACCCCGTATCCGACACGGTGAGCGAGGCCATCTACGTCCGAGACGACGAGACTGGCGAGCTCTGGGGACCGACCGCTTTGCCGATCCGGTCCGAG
This sequence comes from uncultured Anaerolineaceae bacterium, assembly GCA_964385975.1. Taxonomy (GTDB): domain Bacteria; phylum Chloroflexota; class Limnocylindria; order Limnocylindrales; family CSP1-4; genus SPCO01. Next base: position 10,354 of record CAYLSK010000065.1, read on the forward strand.
GGATCCACCTACGTGGCCCGACACGGTCCCGGTTACAGCCGCTTCGAGCACGTTCGCGACGGGATTGCGCTCGACCTGCTGCAGGTCGTTCCATTGGACGGCAAATTGAAGATCGGCGTGCTGACGATCGAGAACCGATCGGGCCGGCGACGGCGCCTGTCGGTGACCGCCTACGCCGCATGGGCCATGGGCACCTCCCGTGGCGCCGCGGCTCCGACGATCGTCACCGACCTCGAGCCCGAGACGCACGCGCTCCTCGCGCGCAACCCATGGAACCCCGATTTCGGCCGGCGGGTGGCGTTCCTGGATCTTGGCGGGCGGCAGCTCGCATGGACCGCGGATCGCACAGAATTCCTCGGGCGCAACGGCGCGCCCGACCGACCCGCCGGCCTCGAGCGGGGGCATCGTCTCGCGGCCACCAGCGGCGCCGGCATCGACCCGTGCGCCGCGCTGCAGACGAGCTTCGAGCTGCCCGCTGGCGCGCGGACCGAGGTCCGCGTCTTGCTGGGCGAGGCTGACACGGCTACGGGTGCAGCCGACCTGATCCGGCGTGGGCGCTCGCTCGATCACGCGGCCACGCTGCGCGAGGTTGCGACCTACTGGGGCGCGGTGTTGGGCACGATCAAGGTCCGGACCCCGGATCGATCGATGGATATCCTGCTCAACAGTTGGCTGCTCTACCAGGTGCTGGCCTGTCGCATGTGGGCCCGGACGGCCTTCTACCAGGCCGGCGGTGCGTATGGCTTCCGCGACCAGCTCCAGGACGTCCTCGCGCTCACGATCTCGGAGCGGGGACTGGTCCGGGAACATCTGCTGCGCGCCGCAGCGCAGCAGTTCCAGCCCGGCGACGTCCAGCACTGGTGGCATCCACCAACCGGTCGAGGCGTTCGTACCCGGATCTCGGACGATCGGCTCTGGTTGCCATACGCGGTGGAGCGCTACCTCGCGGTCACCGGAGACACGGGGATTCTCGACGAGATGGTCCCGTTCATCGACGGGCCCGAGCTTCGGGTGGACCAGGACGATTCATACTTCCAGCCCGATCGCTCCTGGGAGGCGGCCTCCCTCTTCGAGCATTGCGCCCGAGCGATCGACGCCAGCCTGGCCGTGGGCACGCACGGGCTGCCACTCATCGGGTCGGGCGACTGGAACGACGGCATGAACCGGGTCGGCCACGAAGGGCGTGGCGAGAGTGTCTGGCTCGGCTGGTTCCTGCACTCCGTTCTGGCCTCGCTCGCGCCCATCGCCGAGGGTCGCGGCGAGCGCCCTCGGGCCGACCGCTGGCGCTCCCAGATGAAGAATCTCCGGCGGGCGCTCGAGCGCCACGGCTGGGACGGCGACTGGTACCGCCGGGCGTTCTTCGACGACGGCACACCGCTGGGGTCCGCGATCAACGCCGAATGCCGGATCGATTCGATCGCCCAGTCGTGGAGCGTCCTGTCCGGGGCCGCGAATCCTCCCCATGCGCTGCGCGCCATGGCGGCCGTCGAGGAGTATCTCGTTCGGCGTGGCGATGGCCTCGTCCTGCTGTTCACGCCGCCTTTTGCGCATACCGATGTCGATCCGGGCTACGTGAAGGGCTACCTGCCGGGCGTTCGAGAGAACGGCGGCCAGTACACCCACGGAGCGATCTGGTCGGTCCTGGCGTTTGCGGCGCTGGGTGATGGCGACAAGGCCGGCGAGTTGTTCTCGATCCTGAATCCCATCAACCATGCGAGCACCAGGGCCGGCGTCCATCGCTACAAGGTCGAGCCGTACGTGATGGCGGCGGACGTCTACTCCGAGCCGCCGCACGTGGGACGCGGGGGCTGGACCTGGTACACGGGATCGGCCGGCTGGATGTACCAGGCCGGCATTGAATCGATCCTGGGCTTCCGGCTCCGCGGCGCGAACCTCGTCATCGAGCCGTGCATTCCGCGGGCCTGGCCGCGCTACGAGATTGACTTCGCCTACCACGCCTCGCGCTACGAGATCGTGGTGGAGAACCCGCACGGCGTCAGCCGCGGCGTGGTCTCCGCGGAGCTTGATGGTGAGCCGCTGGCGGGTCCCGGAGCCACCATCCCGCTAACCGACGATGGCAGGATGCACCGAGTGACGGTGACCCTCGGCTAGCAGGCTAGCCCTTGGCAGGCGTGCCGCGCCCCCGTCAATGGCAGGTCCCGCTGCCCGAATCCTTGAACGTGCCGCTCCCGGACGGGATGAACTGCCACGCGTAGCCGGACGGGCCCAGGGTCAGCTTGATGACGCCGTGCGTGACGTTGTTCCGAACCTGGCTGTTGGCCCGGATCGTCGAGAAGCTGCGCAGCGATGCGCCACCGGTGCCCACAACGAACTCGCGGATGCCGGTCGCCGAGTCGGCCGCGCCACTCGGCGTCTGTGGTGCAAACCGCTCGTAGTCGTGGTCGTGGCCGTTGATCACGATCTCGGCGCCTGCCTCGTAGAGGTTTTGCCAGAACGCGGCGACATTCGGGTCGTTGCCGTGCTCGCCGGAGCTGAATCTCGGTTGGTGCCAGTAGGCGAGGACGCAGGCGTGCGGCGACGTCGCGAGATCGGCGCGCAGCCACTGCTCCTGCTCCGAGCCGACGCCGCAGCCGACAACGGAGCAGTTTGCGTTGAGGGCGTAGATCCGCCAGCTGCCGAGGTTGTAGGCATACCAGCCGGTCCCGGTCGGCCCGGCGCG
>CAYLSK010000066.1:0-5603 GCA_964385975.1 uncultured Anaerolineaceae bacterium
GACTCCGTCCAGGTCCGGCTGGACCGCGGCCTCTCGTTCACCGAGTTCAGCTACATGCTGCTGCAGGCCTACGACTTCGCGCACCTGCACCGAGCGATGGGCGTGGAGCTGCAGATGGGCGGGGCGGATCAGTGGGGCAACATCACGGCCGGTCTCGAGTTGATCCGCCGGCTGACTGGCGCCGACGAAGATGCCGAGGAAGGCACCGAACCCGCCCACGCCCTCGCCTACAAGCTGTTGCTCTCGCCATCAGGCGCGAAATTCGGCAAGAGCGAGGGCGGGGAGTCCGTCTGGCTGGACCCGAATCGGACCTCGCCGTACGCCTTTTACCAGTACTGGCTGAACACCGACGATCGCGACGTTGGGACCTACCTGCGCTGGTTCACGGAATTCTCGAAGGACGAGATCGAGGCGATCGAGGCGGAGGCCGGGGCCCGACCGGAGCTTCGATCGGCCCAGCGGGCACTGGCTCGTGACATCACGGCGCGCACCCATGGCCAGGCGGCCGCGTCGCAGGCGGTCGCCGACTCCGAGGCCAAGTTCTCGAGCGACGCGATTCTCGACCCGGCTGTGCTCCGGTCGCTGTTCGAGTCGGCCGGCGGGTTCACGTTCGACTCTGCCACGCTGGCTGGCGGAGCCGTTGTTCTGCTGGCCGAGGCTGGCCTCTTCCCCTCACGCGGCGAGGCACGGCGGACGATCGCCGCCGGCGGCGTGACCGTCAACGGCACGCGAGTGACGAACCCGGCGTTCGTGCCGGAGCCCATTGGCGGGGAGTGGCTCGACGTCCGGATCGGGAAGCGTCGCCGGGAGGTCGGGCGGCTGGCCCGCTAGGCCAACGTCGAGTGCCCGTGCCCGTGCCTGCGCCCGGACGTGCCCGCGGAACGAGCATGGGCCATTCAACGAAGGAGTCGCTCTAGAACTCCTGCTCGGGCGTCGATTGGTCGTAACCCGCGCCATTCGGCGGCGAAGCCCCAGCACGTTCGTGCATTGGTCCACCAGCGTTCCGTACGAGCCGAAGGATGCCGGCCCGACCGGCTGGTCCGTAGGGCAACGCCACTCGCCCGGAGCGCTCAGGCCCGGTGACGGGCACGCAATGCCTGGACGACGGACGAGGGCGGCAGCTCACGCTCCGCGAGCAGCACCAGCGCGTGGTAGATCAGGTCCGCCGCCTCACCAGCCAGGGCCTGCCGGGTATCCGCCCGATCCGCCCCGACGGCCTCGGCAGCGGCGTCGTCCTTGGCCGCGATCAGGACCTCGGTGGCCTCCTCGGTGACCTTGCGGGCGACGGCGTCGACCCCATCCGCGAGCATCTGGGCCGTGTACGAGCCTTCGGGACGGCTGGAGGCGCGGTCGGCGATCGTCGCCCACAGCGCCTCCAGCCAAGAGAACCCCTGGGTCGTGCGTTCCGTCGGCGCGTCGTCGGCATCGAAGCAGCTCCGGGTCCCGCGATGACAGGTCGGCCCCACCGGATCGACCGTCACGAGAAGCGCGTCCCCGTCGCAGTCGACGGCGAGATCCACGAGCCGCAGGACGTGCCCGCTCGATTCACCCTTGCGCCAGAGCCGGCCGCGGGACCGCGAGTGGAAGTGGACCTCGCCGGTCGCCACGGTCGCCGCCAGCGCCTCGACGTCCATGAGGGCGACCATCAGGATCCGGCCGTCCGCGGCGTCCTGGACGACGGCAGGCACGAGTCCAGCCGCGTCGAAGCTCAACTCCGGCAGCGCGAACGCGGTCATGCGACGGCCTGCCGGACGAGCCGGACCGGCAGGCCCGCGGCGGCCATCGCCGCCTTCACGTCCGCGATCGCATGGATCCGCCGATGGAAGATCGAGGCAGCGAGGACGGCGTCGGCACCACCGTCGCGCACCGCGGCAACGAAGTCGTCCGGGCCGGCCGCTCCGCCCGAGGCGATGACCGGCACCTGGACCGTCGAGGTGATCGAGCGTAGAAGGTCGGTGTCGAAGCCCGACCCGGTTCCGTCGCGGTCGATCGAGGTGACGAGCAGCTCGCCGGCACCGAGCTCGACGGCGCGCTGGGCCCAGGCCACAGCGTCGAGACCGGTTCGCTCGCGACCGCCCTTGACCACGACCTCCCAGGTACCAGGACCCGTCGCGAGCGCGTCAAGCGCGACCACGACCGCCTGCCGGCCGAAACGATCGGCACATCGGGCGATCAGGGTTGGATCCGCGACGGCTGCCGTATTCAACGAGACCTTGTCCGCTCCGGCCCGCAGGACGTCGCGCATCTCGCTCACCGTTCGGACCCCGCCACCAACCGTCAACGGAATGAATACGCGGCGCGCCGTCCGCTCGACAATCTCGAGCAGCGTCCCGCGCCGTTCGGGCGCCGCCGTGATGTCCAGAAAGACGAGCTCATCGGCGCCCTCGCGCGCGTAGCGCTCGGCCAACTCGGGCGGATCGCCCTCGTCGATGAGGTCGACGAATCGAGTGCCCTTGACGACCCGCCCGTCGGCCACATCCAGGCACGGGATCACGCGGCGGCGCAGCATCAGGCCGCCCGGACCAGCTCGACGAAGTTGCGCAGCAGCCGCAATCCGTCCGGCCCGCTTCGTTCCGGGTGGAACTGGACCCCAAGCAGCGAGCCGCGTTCGATCGCAGACGTGAACGACTGGCCGTGGGTCGTCCGCGCGAGCTCGATCCGACCGGCGCCGTCTGCCGCGACCGAGGGCGCGCCGACGTAGGAGTGGACGAAGTAGAAGTCGGCGCCGTCGTCGATGCCGTCGAAGAGCGGGTGCTCGTGCGTCCGCTCGACCTGGTTCCAGCCGATGTGCGGGAGCGTGGGGGCGTCCGCGAGTCGCACCGTTCGACCGGCCAGGACGCCGAGGGTCGTCGCGCCGTCCTCGTCGCTCCCCTCGAACAGCAGCTGCAGCCCGAGGCAGATCCCCAGAAACGGGCGGTCTCCGGCAAGCCACCCTCGGATCGGCGCCGTGAGGCCTCGCCGATCGAGGCGTGCCATGGCCGGACCGGCGGCGCCCACCCCCGGCACGACCGCGGCATCGACGCCACGGAAGGCCTCGCCGTCACGGGCGATCCGGACATCGGCGCCGACGGTCGTGAGGGCCTGGTCGATGCTCACGAGGTTGCCGGCTCCGTAGTCGACGACGGCGATGAGCGGCCTCCGGCTCACCCGAGCGCCCCCTTCGTAGACGCGACGCCAGCGCGGCGTGGGTCAACCTCGCAGGCAACCAGGAGGGCACGGCCGAGGGCCTTGAAGGCAGCCTCCGCGAGATGGTGGTCGTTTCTGCCGGTCCCCGACAGGTGCAGGGTAACGCCCGCCGTCCGGGTGAAGGCCTCCAGCGCATGCTCGACGAGCTGGAGCGGCAGACCGCCGACCAGCTCACCGCGGAATGGGAGGTCGATGACGGCATACGGTCGCCCGCCCACGTCGACCGTGGCGGTCGCGATCGATTCGTCCATTGGGACGGCGCTCTGGCCGAAGCGCGCAATGCCGGCTCGGTCGCCGAGTGCCTCGGCGAAGGCCGCGCCCAGGACGAGGGCCACGTCCTCGACGGTGTGGTGCTCGTCGACCTGGAGATCGCCATCGGCGCTGATCGAGAGGTCGAACAGCCCGTGATGGGCGAGCGAGCCCAGGAGATGGTCGTAGAAGCCCAAACCGGTGTCGACCGACGTCGAGCCGGTTCCATCCAGACCGAGCGTGACCGTGATCGTCGTCTCACGCGTGGATCTGGAGAGGCTGATCCGGCGACCCTCGCGAGGACCGATCGTCAGCTCACCGAGCGGGGTGGTCATTGGGGCGTCTCCTTGGCCATCGCCTGGGCGACCGCGATGAGCCGGTCGTTCTCATGTGGATCGCGAACGGTCAGTCGAAGCTGCCTCGCAAGGGGGTGTCCCGCCGGGAACGTGCGCGGGACGAGGCCGCGAGTCAGCAGCGCCTCCGCGACCGAGGCAGCGCGTTCGGGCGTCTTGAAGTCCACCAGCACGAAATTGGTCACCGATGGCCCGACAGACCAGCCGGCGTCCCTGAATGCTTCGGATAGCCGCCTCCGCTCGAGGACGACGCGCTCCAGGTTCGCGGCCAGAATCGTGTCGTCGAGGAGGGCCTCGGTCGCGATCGTGACCGAGATCACGGAAACCGAGCCCGGCGGCCGGTACGGGTTGAGCCGCGCGACGAGATCGGGTCGGGCGATCGCGAAGCCGACCCGCAGACCGGCCAGGGCATAGGCCTTGCTGATGGTCCGGACCACGACCAGGTTGTCGTAACGGTGTCGGAGTCCGACGAGCGACGAACCGACGAATTCGGCGTACGCCTCGTCGAGCACGACGACCGGCGCCTCGCGCATGTCGGTCCTGGCGTCGTCGGCGAGCGCACTGAGCAGCTCCGCGATCGCCCCATCGGGCTCGGCCAGAGCGGTCGGGTTGTTCGGGCTGCAGAGCCAGACGACGGCCGCGTCCCGGGCCGCCGCGCGGAGCGCCGGCTGGTCCAGGGCCCACCCCTTCTCGGGGCCACGCCGCGGCACCGCGATCGCCGACGCGCCGCGCTGTTCCGTGTTGACCCGGTACATGGAGTAGGTCGGGGAGGGGATGACCGCGCGACTTCCCGGGGCGATGAACGCCTTCGCGATGACGTCCAGGATCTCGTCGGCGCCCGCGCCCACCAGAATCTCGTCGGTCGCGGCGCCGTAGCGGCGAGCGGCGGCCTCGACCAGGCGCCGGTAGTCGGACGGCGGATATTCGGAGAGCGGCGCGTCGAACTCGCCGGCCGCCAGCAGCCGGTCGACGAGCTCCGGCGGGGTGGGGGAGGTGTTCAGGTCGAAGCGGACGATCGACCCAGGCGCGACCCCATAGCGAGCCGCGACCTCTTCGTTGGTGGCCTCCCAGCTGTAGCTTGCCGGGGCATTCGGGGAGCTGAAGGTGACCGGGGTCGGGCTCATCGGCCATCTCGGAAACGGATCTCGACGGCTTCGCGGTGGGCCAGGAGTCCCTCGGCCTCGGCCAGTGTCCCGACGGTCTCGCGGATCCCGGCCAGGCCTTCGCGGGAGATCCGCTGCACCTGGACGAACTTCCCGTAGGTCTCGACGGCGAGCCCACCGGATCCCCGGGCGAGCCCGCCGGTTGGCAGGACGTGGTTGGCCCCGCTCGCGTAATCGCCGGCCGACTCGGGCGCCCACGGCCCGACGAAGATCGAGCCGGCGTTGCGCAGTCGAGCGACCGTAGGCTCGAGCGGCTCGAGATCGACCGACAGGTGCTCCGGCCCGTAGGCATTGATGAAGGCGACAGCGGCGTCGAGGGTCGGTGCCAGGACGATGAGCCCGTGGTCGCGCAACGCGGCTCCGAGGATCGTCCGCCGCTCGGCGACCGCGAGGGCTGCTCCCACAGCTGCTTCGACCGCGTCGGCGAAGGCCGCGTCCGTCGTCACCAGGATTGCCGGCGAGTCCGGGCCATGCTCGGCCTGGGTGATCAGGTCCGCGGCGATGCGTGTCGGATCGACGACGGCACCGCCTGGACCGCCTGGACCGGCCGACGGCACGGCGAGAACCATGCCTTCGGAGGGGCCGGCCGGTAGGTCGATCCCAACCTCGCCGCAGACCTCGATCTTCGCGGCGGTCACCCAGGCGTTGCCGG
>CAYLSK010000066.1:5613-12908 GCA_964385975.1 uncultured Anaerolineaceae bacterium
AGCGGCGGGCCAATCCGGTCGACGGGCGCGAGCCCGGCATCTGGCAGACCGTACGCCAGCGCACCGATTGCCTGCGCGCCGCCGGCGACGACGAACGCGTCGACCTGGAGCAGGCCGGCGGCCCCTAACAGGACCGGATTCGTGCTGCCGTCGCTATCGGCCGGGGAGGCGACGACGATCTGCTCGACGCCCGCGATCTGCGCCGGGACAACAGTCATGATCAGCGAGGACGGATACGGCGCCGAGCCGCCGGGTACGTAGGCGCCGACCCGTGCCAGCGGGACCCAGCGGCGTTCGATCTCGATGCCGGGGGCGATGGTGGTCGTGCTGGTGACCGGTCGTTGGGGCTCGGCGAAGCGACGGACGTTGCCGATCGCCTGATCGAGGGCGCGGCGAATCCTGGGCTCGAGCCGATCACGGGCGTCGCGGAGCTCCGCGATGTCGAGGACCAGACGGCCATCCGTTCGACCGCCACCGACGCCGCCGTTGGCGGCCCTGACGGCGGCATCGCCTCCGGCGCGGACCGCGGCGAGCGTCGCACGGGCCGCCTCTCTCACTGCCGGTTCCGGGACGGCGCCGCGGCGGATCAGCGCGTCGTGCTCGCGGCGGGATTCCGGGTCACCGGCGGCGACCGCCGCCAGATCGAGGCGACGGAGCCGGAGCCGGCCGTGGGCTTCGGCCGGCACCGGGGTCGGCGAGGTCGGCGATGTCGTTGCGGCGGGTCCGCTCACGGCACGATCTTCTCGATCGGCAGGACCAGGATCCCGGAGGCGCCGGCGGCCTTGAGCCTGGGAAGGAGGCCCCAGACGTCGTCGACGCCGACGACCGAGTGGATCGCGATCATCCCGGCATGCGCGAGTGGGATCACCGTCGGCGATTCGAGCGCCGGCAGAAGCTCCTGGATCTCGTCGAGCCTGGGAGCCGGGGCGTTCATCATCAGGTACTTTCGGCCGCGGGCGGCGATGACCGCGCCGAGCATGGTGTCGATGGCGGCAAGGTCGCCAGCGCGCTCGCGATGCGCCGCCGGGTTGGCGACCAGGATCGCCTCCGACTCGAGGACGTCGCCGATTTGGCGCAGGCCATTCATGACCAGTGTCGAGCCGGTCGAGACGAGGTCGACGATGGCTTCGGCCAGGCCAAGACGCGGCGCGACCTCGACCGCTCCAGAGATCGAAATGATCTCGACCGGAACGCGCCGAGCTTCGAAGAAGCGGCGGGCGGTGTTCGGATGGGCGGTCGCGACACGGAGGCCGGCGAGATCGTCGATGGATTGATAAGGCGCGTCGTTCGGCACGGCTGCGGCGAGGCGGCATCGGCCATAGCCGAGCGGCCGGACCCGTGGCAACTCCGCGCCGGTCTCGCTGAGCAGGTCGTCCCCGGTGATCCCGAGATCGGCCACCCCGTCGCCGACGAACTCGATGATGTCGTTCGTGCGCACGAACAGGATGTCGAGCTCGTAGTTCTGGACGAGCGCAACGAGACTGCGATCGTGCTCCTCAAAGACGAGGCCGGCATCATGGAGCAGGCGCAGGGTCGGCTCGACCAGGCGGCCCTTGTTCGGGATCGCCAGGCGCAGGCGCGATCTCATCGATCGCCCCTGACGGGGTACGGGCGCGTGCCCGAGCGCGAGGCGGCCTCCAGTTTGTCCAGCATTGCTCGGTAGCCGCCCTCTCCATGGTTCAACCACGAGGCGATCCGGGTTATGGTCGCGGTACTCGCGCCGGTCCGGCGGGAGATCTCCGCGTAATGAAGTCCACCATCGAGGAGGCGAACGACGGCCCATCGTTGGGCCATGTCTCGCAACTCAGCGAGCGTGCAGAGGTCGCGGAAGAACCGCTCCGTCTCCTCGAGATCGTCGAGTTGCAGGATCGCACCGAACAGTTCCTCGACGTCGGGAGTCCGCCAGTCCTCGGCCATGTCGTGCCGTCGTCCTCTCGTGTTAGCGTATTAGCGTGCTAATACAGTAACATGGCACCATGACAGACGCAAGACCGTTCGACATCCTGCCGGCGATCGACCTCCGCGGCGGTCGCGTCGTCCGTCTGCGCCAGGGTGACTTCGAGCACGAAACGGCCTACAGCGACGATCCACTCGATATGGCCCGGCGATTTGCCGATTCGGGCGCCCGGTGGCTGCATGTCGTCGACCTCGACGCGGCGCGGAGCGGAGCGCCGAGGCACGGTACGGTGATCGCGGCGATCGTCGAGGCGATGGGGGGGAGATGCAAGGTTGAGGTGGCCGGCGGCCTGCGCGACGAGACTGCGGTCGCGGCCGTCTTCGCGTTCGGCGCGGCGCGAGCCGTGATCGGCACGGCTGCCCTGCGGGATCCCGCCTTCATGGGCCGACTCGTGGAGACCCATGGCGCGGATCGCATCGCCGTTGCGATCGACGTCCGCGATGGGAAGGCCGTCGGACACGGCTGGTCGACGGGCGCGGCTGGGATCGATGCCGGAGGTGCGATCAGCGACCTGGCCGCCGTTGGCGTTCGTTGGTTCGAGGTGACCGCAATCGAGCGAGACGGCCTGCTCGAAGGTCCGAACCTTGGCCTCTATGAAGGTCTGGTCGAGCTCAGCCGGGGCCGCATCGTCGCCTCTGGCGGGATCACCAGCCTGGACGACCTTCGACGCCTTCGTGCGCTTGGCTGCACGGGCGCGATCGTCGGTCGGGCGCTATACGAGCAGCAGCTGACCCTCGAGGACGCGCTGGCCTTGAGCTGACCGCGTTTGTGTGACCGGGGTCCGCCAGCGTTGCGTGAAATGCAATCAACGTCGCCAGTGACCGCCATGCAACGCTCGACGTGACTGATCCTTGCGTTTGGCGCAACGTCAAGACCCCACCGGCGTCCCGAGACCGTCGTTCGGTCGTTCCGATGCGTTGCGTGCAACGGACGGTCGCGGTTGCAGGGCGCTGGCGACGGTGCTTGCGTCCAATACAACGAGTGGCGGGGTTGTTGCCTCCGATGCACTGGATTAGCGCTGACGGGAGTCGCCGGCGCTAACCGAGGGCCGCGAATGGCGGGAATCGCCGGCGCTAGCCGAGGGCCCCGCGAATGGCCGCCTGGCACCTCGCCTCGACTAGTGCCCGCCGCCCCCGTGGCCGCCGGCTGCGTCGAGCTCCTTGCGGTGGCTTTCGATCACCTTTTCCGCGATATGCCCCGGAACATCCTCGTAGTGATGCAACGTCGCGCTGAACGAGCCGCGGCCCTGGGCCAGTGAGCGAAGCTCGGTGGCGTAATTGAACAGCTCGGCCTGGGGGACCAGGGCGCTGATCACCTGCATGTCGCCGGCCGTGTCCATCCCCAGGACACGGCCACGCCGTCCGTTGAGGTCTCGGTTGACCTCGCCCATGTAGGCCTCGGGCACGCGGATCTCCACGGCCATGATCGGCTCGAGCAGCGCGGGCTTCGCATGGTGGACTCCGTCCTTGAGCGCCATCGAGGCTGCGATCTTGAACGCCATCTCGTTGGAGTCGACCGGGTGGAACGAACCGTCATAGAGCGTCGCCTTGAAGTCGGAGAGGGGATAGCCCGCGAGCACACCGCCCTCGGCCGCCTCGCGGATCCCCTTCTCGACCCCGGCGAAGAAGCCTTTCGGCACGGAACCTCCGACGACCCGCTCGGCGAACTCGACTCCGCGATCAGGGTTCGGCTCGAGCTCCAGCCAGACGTCGCCGAACATCCCGTGGCCGCCGGTCTGCTTCTTGTAGCGTCCATGGACCTGGGTCTTGCCGCGGATCGTCTCCTTGTACGGGACGCGCGGGGTATGGGTCACGATCGCGGACCCGAACTTGCGCTTCAGCCGCTCGATGATGACGGCGGTGTGGGCCTCGCCCATCGTGCGAAGGACCTGCTCGCCGGTCAGGCTGCGCTCGAGCCGGACCGTGGGTTCCTCTTCCAGCATCCGGGCGAGGGCCGGCCCCATCTTGTCCAGGTCGCCCTTGCTGAGGGGCTCGATCGCGAGGACCAGGGACGGTTCGGGGAACTCGAGCGCGGGCAGCACGAACGGCTTCACCTGGGAGCTCAGCGTATCGCCGGTCTCGGTGACGGCGAGCTTGGCGACCGCCCCGATCTCGCCCGCCTTGAGGTCGCCGATCGGCTCCTGCTCCTTGCCGTGCAGCAGCAATAGCTGGCCGATCCGCTCGTCCTCACCTCGGGTGCTGTTCCAGACGTGAGCCTGCGAATGGAGCGTGCCGGCAAGGACACGCAGGTACGTGAGGCGCCCCACGAACGGGTCGGCGGTGGTCTTGAAGACGCGCACCAGGAGCGGACCGTTCTCGTCGGCCGGCACCTCGAGGCTCGCGCCGGATTTGTCGCTTGCCTGGGTCGGCGCCTCGTCGGCAGGCGAGGGCAGGTAGCGGACGATCGCGTCGAGCAAGCCGCGCAATCCGATCCCCTTCGTCGCGCTGCCAACCAGCACTGGAGCGAGGATCGATTCCTTGACCCCCTTGCGCAGGCATGCCTCGAGCTCCGGATCCGAGATCTCCTCGCCTTCGAGGTACTTGGTCAGGACGTCATCGTCGGCCTCGGCGGCCGCCTCGAGCAGCTGGTCCCGGCGCCGGAGGACCTCGTCAGCCAGGTCGTCGGGGATCGCGATCTCGACCTCTTTGCCGCCCTCCAGCCGCCAGGCCTTGCGATGGACGAGATCCACGTAGCCCTCGAACGACTCAGCGGCCCCGATCGCCAGCTGAAGCGGTGCGATCTTGTCGCCGAAGCTCGCCCGCAGGGCATCGAGCGCGGCCGTCGGATCGGCGTTCTCACGGTCGCTCTTGTTGATGAAGAAGCAGGCCGCGGTGCCGGTCGAGCGGCCCAGCGCCACCGCGTGTTCCAGGCCGGCATGGACTCCGCCCGAAGCGTCCATCACGAAGACCGCGCCATCGACCGCCGCGAAGCCCTCGATGACGTCGGCGAAGAAGTCCGGATAGCCGGGCGTGTCGACCAGCGAGATCCGCGTGCCGTCCTGCTCGAAGGTCCCGACCGCCAGGCTCAGCGATTCCCGGCGCTTCTGCTCCTCGGGCTCGAAATCGAGGTGGGCCGTCCCGTCGTCCACGCGACCAAGCCGGGGAATCGCCCCGGACCGGAACAGGAGTTGCTCCGCGAGCGTCGTCTTGCCGGATCCGGCATGGCCGGCCAGGACGACGCTCCGAAGGTGAGGGAGGTCGACACTCTTCATCGTCATCGGTTCGTCGGTCCTTCACGCTGCTCAGGGGGTCGGGACGTCCGGGGTGATCGGGGGTCCGGCCATGATAGTCCGCTATACTCCGGCCCGCGATGTCAGGTCACTCCAAGTGGTCCACGATCAAGCGCGCGAAGGGTGTCACGGACGCGAGGCGCAGCGCTCTCTTCACCAAGGTTGCGCGCGAGATCAGCGTCGCGGCCAGGCAGGGCGGCGGCGACGCTGATGCCAACTACCGGCTCCGCCTCGCGATCGAGAAGGCTCGCTCGGTGAACATGCCGGCCGACAACATCAAGCGGACGATCGACAAGGCGACCGGCAGCGGCGACATCGAGCAGTTCGAGGAGATCGTTTACGAGGGCTACGGTCCGGGCGGCATCGCGGTCCTGGTCGAAGCCCAGACCGACAATCGAAACCGGACCGCCGCCGAAGTTCGCTCGATCTTCACCAAGGCCGGCGGCCAGCTTGCCGGTTCCGGAGCAGTGGCCTGGCAGTTCGAGCCGCGCGGACTGATCGAGGTGCCTCGTGCAGGGATCGACCTCGACGAGGTGACCCTGGCGGCGATCGACGCCGGCGCCGAGGACGTCGACACGGACGAGGAGACCGTTGAGATCTACACCTCGCCAGGTGATCTCGAGGCGGTTCGCAAAGCGCTCGAGGCGGCCGGCGTCCCGGTCGAATCGGCCGAATCGACCATGGTCGCCAGGCAGACCGTCGGCCTCGACTCGTCGAAGGCGCGCCAGGCACTCCGGCTGGTGGAGCTGCTCGAGGACCTCGACGACGTCCAGCGGGTGACTGCCAACTTCGACATTCCCGAAGACGTCTTCGCCGAGGTCGCCGGGTGATCGTCCTGGGGATCGACCCGGGGACCGCCTCGCTGGGGTACGGGATCGTCGAGCGGACCGGTGGGCGGCTGCGTGAGGTCGACCATGGCTGCCTGACGACCAGCCCGGACCTGAGCCTTCCTGAACGGCTCCTCGCGATCCATGCGCTGGTCGACGAGCTGATCTCGCTCCACCAGCCGGATCTGCTCGGCATCGAGCGACTCTTCTTCTCGCGCAACGTGCAGACAGCCTTCGCGGTGGGTCAGGCGCGCGGGGTCGTCCTGCTGGCGGCAGCTCAGCACGGAACGTCCGTTCGCGAGGCCACCCCGAACGAGGTCAAGAGCGCGATCACAGGCTACGGCGCCGCCGACAAGGAGCAGGTCCAGCGGATGGTCCAGCTCGTGCTCGGGATGAGCGAGCTGCCTCGCCCGGACGACGCCGCCGACGCGCTGGCGATCGCGACGTGGGTCGCCAACACGGAACGCGCCGGGCTCCAGGCAACCGCCGGCGTCCTGGATCGGGCCGCGGTTGCGCCGATCACCCGCGGCGAGACCGGTTACGAGCGCGCGGTTCGCGAGGCCCTGACCACCGAACGCGCCGCCAAGCGCAACGCGTCCTAGCGGCTACGGTCGGTGATCGCGTCGGTCGAAGGCGTGGTCGGCGCGGTCGCGGCTGATTCGCTGGTGGTCGAGGTCGGCGGGATCGGCTATCGGGTCTTCGCGGCGCCGGCGATCCTGGCCAGCGCCCAGCCCGGCGGGCGTCTGAAGCTCCACACCTACCACCTCGTTCGGGAGGACCAGCAGGCTCTGTACGGCTTTCGGAGCGGCGAGGAGCTCGGCTTCTTCAACCTGCTGCTGACGGTCACGGGAGTGGGTCCCAAGGTTGCCCTGGCGATCGTCGGCAGCCGGCCCACACCGGATCTTCAGCTCGCGATCATGCTCCAGGATCAGGCGGTCCTGGTGTCCATCCCGGGGATCGGCAAGAAGCTGGCCGAGCGGGTCATCTTCGAGCTGAAGGAGAAGGTCGCGGCGGCCGGCGTGTCGGTTGGCGGCGTGGGTTCGATCGGGTCGGCGGCCGGCGAAGGCGAGATCGTGGCGGCGCTCCAGGCGCTCGGCTACTCCCTCGCGGAGGCCCGCGAGGCGTCGCGGGCCGCGTTGGCCGACGTGGGCGTCGCCTCGACCCTCGAGGAGCGAGTCAAGGCCGCGCTGCGCAGCCTGCTGCGCGACTGAGGGGTCACATCCCTGGCCGGCGCCCGCGGGAGGGCCTGGGCGGGACCGCTGGCCGTCACGCCCGGACACGT
>CAYLSK010000067.1:0-547 GCA_964385975.1 uncultured Anaerolineaceae bacterium
CGTCCAGGACGACCGCGGCCCGCCTGATGTCCAGGCTGTCCTCGGTCGTGACATCCCAGGGCAGGCTCACCAGCCAGTCGACGTAGGTCCGGATGACGCCCACCTCCGGCGAGGCGGTGGGGATCCGGGCCATGCGGTCGACCTCCTTGAGCGCCCGAGCCTTCACCTCCTCGGGCATGCCCGAGCCCTCGACCTTCTCGCGAAGCTCATTGACCTCAGCCTGCTGCGGGTCTTCCTCACCGAGCTCGCGCTGGATGGCCTTCAGCTGCTCGCGCAGGATGTACTCGCGCTGGGTCTTGTCCATCTCGGACTTGACCTCGGACTGGATCCGACCCTTCAGCTCGAGGATCTCGACCTGGTGAGCGAGGAAGTTCGAGACGAGCTTGAGGCGTGCCACTACGTCGATCGTCTCGAGCATCTCCTGGCGCTGCTCGGTGGTCATGTCCGGGCTGTAAGCGACCATGTCGGCCAGCAGGCCGGGCTCGCTGATGTTGCGGGCGGCGACCGCCGCCTCGGGCGGGACCGGCGCGCCGCTCGCGACGTACTG
>CAYLSK010000067.1:557-12846 GCA_964385975.1 uncultured Anaerolineaceae bacterium
GCGCATCAGCGCCTGGATTTCGAGGCCGCCCGGATTCTGATCGGGGAGCTCCTCAATCGTGGCGCGCAGATACGGCTCGGTCGACACGAAGCCAATGACGCGCAGGCGCCCCTGACCCTGGACGATCGCTCTGACGGTGCCATCCTGAAGCTGGACGACCTGGGCGATCTTGGCCAGGGTCCCAACGGTGTAGAGCTCGGATGGATCGCCGATCTCCTCCTGCTCGGCTTGGCGCTGGGTGACGAGCGCGATCGGGCCGCCTTCGGCAACCGCGGCGTTGAGCGCGTTGACGCTCTTCTCGCGGCCAACCTGGAGCGGGACGATCATCTCGGGAAAGATGACCGTCTCCCGGAGTGCGACGAGCGGGATCTCGCGCGGGCCGGTGACGACAGGGGTGGGTTGCGCGTCGACCGGGGTGGACGGTCGCTTGGCCATCAGATCTCCTAGGTGTGCGGGTTCGCCGTCGGCTCCGGCGCGGGGGCATCGGTGGCCTCCGCGGCGGCTGTCCCTTCGGCATACAGAGCTTCGAGGATTCGAGCGCCGAGGCGCTCTTCGAGCTCGAACAGGATTCGGATCCCGGCGAGGTTGACGCCTCGTTCCCGGGTCAGATGACGGATCCAGGTGATCCGCCGAATGTCATTCTCGCTATAGAGCCGGATGTTGGATGGCGTCCGGGCCGGACAGAGGAGGCCTTCGTCTTCGTAGATCCGAAGGGTTCGAGGATGGGCGCTCACGAGCATCGCCGCCACGCTGATGACGTAGACGGGTTGCTCCGGATTGCGCTCCAGCCGGCCGGACGCCATCGGCTTAGACGCCTGCCCATCCGCGGGAACGCACGATCGTCATGTCGTGCACCTCCCGGCGATGGGTGTTCGGGGCTCAGTCGGCCTCGTGTCGGACATGTGCGCATGCTAGAACCCTAACAATCTCGTTGTCAAGAGTGTTGCCACAATTCGACATTGAGCATCCCGGGGCCCAGGCGCGCGACCTTGGGTGCCTCCATCGACCGTCGTTCTGACAGATGCGCTTCAGGTGGGCATTGGTCATGCAGAACATGCCAGCGGATCGCAAATGAGTGCATTCGCCGGAGATTCAGTGGACGAGAGCCGCGGCTGACGCTCGAGCCCCGAACCCGCCCCCTGACCGACTCGGACTTGTGTCCGCCTGAGGGCCATTTGGCACGAACTTGGCCTGCTCCCCGCGGCGTCAGACCTGCGCACGCAGGCGCGACGCCTGACGCGACTCACAGGCACGATTCGACGTTCAACGCGCAATCGCGGCAGGCCTCCCGTTCCCCGCGCGACTCACCGGCGCGCAAACCGTCCGTGTGAGCCTTCCTCAAGCTGCTGGCTGTCCGGCGTTGCCTGGGAGTCGCGCATGCCCGCACCGACCCCGCCGCAGCGCCCGGCGGTCGTCAGGCGTCGGTCGCGACCGCCTCGCCGATGAGCTGGCCGTGGAGGAGCTCCTGACATTCGGCCTTGCCGATGGCGATGACCTTGTCGCCCTCGAGCATGATCGTGTCCGGACGGAGCGGCGTCGCCACGCCGTCGCGGATGACGGCGAAGAGCGAACAGCCCTCCGGGATCGAGAGGTCCCGCGGCGCGCGCCCGATCGCCGGCGAACCCGCCTGCAGGTGCGCCTCGATCAGCTCCAGCTCGCCTTCGCCAAGGGCCGCCAGGTGGAGCAGCTCGTGGACCGGGATGTCCTGCTCGATCGAGCCCAGGATCATCCGGGTCGGGCTGATCAGCTCGTCCACGCCCAGGTGCCTGAAGAGGGCTTCGTTCTTCGGGTTGTTGACCCTGGCAATCGTCCGCGGCACATCGAAATGGTGCTTGGCCATCTGGCAGATGACGAGGTTGTCCTCGTCGTCGCCGGTCACCGCGGCCACCACGTCCGCCCGGTTGCAGCCGGCCTCGCCCAGATACTTGCCCTCGCACCCGTCGCGGGGGATCACGATGGATCCAATCTCGTCGGCGATCTGGCTGGCTCGCCGCGGGTCCTTCTCCATCAGCGCGACCTCATGACCCGCGTCGATGAGCTCCTTGGCGAGGTAGTAGCCGACTTTCCCCCCGCCGACAACGAGGACGAACACGTCTCAAACCTCCTGAGGGGTACCGGGCGTCGCACCGGGCGTCCCGACCGGCGAGGGCGCGGCGACGGCGACCGGCTCGTTGTGGTGGGCGGCGTCGTGATGCCCTGACGGCGCCATCATGCCAGGCAGACCGGAAAGCGGCAGCCCGAGATACGCGTCCACGGCATCCACCATCAAGCCGGTTCGACAGAGCGTGGCAATCCCGAGCTCGGCGTAGGCACTTGCGCGCAGCGGGTCGTTGATCTTGGCGATGACTCGCGAGACGCCGAGGGCCTCGGTTGCCACCTGGGAGGCCATGACGTTCCGATTGTCGCCCTCGGTCAGGGCCAGGAAGACGTCGGCGCCCGCCGCGCCAGCCCGACGGAGCACGTCCTCGTCCGTCCCGTCGCCGCGGATCGCGTGCCCGCCAAATGAGGATGGGAGCCGGTCGAAGGCGGCCGTGGAGCTGTCCAGGACGATCACCTCATGACCGGTCCGATCGAAATGATCTGCGGCCGAAGCGCCAACTCGGCCGCATCCGACGATGACGATCTTCACCTCGACTCCTCGTTGATCGGGTCGCGCACCACCCAGACGGCGCACGGCGCGTTCTGGAGGATGTACGGGATGGTCCGGCCGATGGCGAACTCGCCGCCGAACCGCTTGCGATAGGGCAATCCGACGACCAGCAGGTCCGCGCCGCGCTCGACCGCCTCGTCAACGATGGCGGCGCCGACGTCGCGAGCCTGGAGCAGGACCGGCTCGAGTCGGATCTTCGATTCCTCGGCGACCGCCTCGGCGCTGTCGAGCACGCGCTGGACATCGTCCGAATTGCTCCCAATATCGGTATCAAGGGGCAGCGTCCAGTCGATCTCGAGGATGTGAACGGCGATGAGCTCTGCCTTGGTCAGCCGCGCCTGCTCAGAAACGAGGCGAACGATCCGGCTATCGCTGGGGCCGCCGTTGAGGGCGATGACGGCACGGCGAAACGCCGGCGTGTGGGTTTCTGACATGGCAGGTCACGATACCACCGGCGCGGCCACCGGTCGCACACCTAGTCGGGCGCCCGCTCGCCGCCCAGCGCCGATTCATAGAGGGCCGGATCCTCCCGCCGGTACGGAACGTTGACCAGCACGGTGTGTGGCCGGCCGAGGAGGACCGTCCGCACGCGTTTCGCGGCCTGGTTGTAGAGGATCCGTTCCCACCAGCTGCGGGCCACGTACTCAGGAACGACCACGAACGTGATTGGCTCTCGCTTGTCGGGCGGCCACGCCGCGTCGAGCACGTCGAGGTAGGCGAGGAGCGGACCGCCCAGCGTTCGATACGGGGATTCGACGACGACCAACGGAACGCCCGGCACCTGGCGCTCGAAATCTGCGCGGAGGCGGGACGCCGAGGAAGGATCGTCCGAGATGTACACGGCGCGGACGTCGTCGCTGATCGTGCGGCCCACATTGATCGCCTGCACCACCGCCCGATTCAATCCGGGGATCGGCACGACGACACGCTGTTCGCGGTGTGGCGCTCGAACCACCAGGTCCGGTGCGACGGCCAGCTCGCGGCGCGATCGGCTGTACTGCAGCTTGATGAACAGCATTATCGCGACCAGCAGCGGCACCAGGATGACGACCAGGTAGGCGCCGTCGACGAACTTCTCAGACACCACGACGACCAGCACCACCGCGGTCAGGACCGCGCCGCCGGCATTGACCAGCATCCGCCAGCGCCAGCCGGCGCTGCGTTCGACCCACCAGTGGCGGACCATGCCGACCTGGCTCAGGGTGAAGCAGACGAAGACGCCGACCGAGTAGAGCGGGATGAGCGAGTGGGTGTCGCCGCCAAAGGCGGCCAGGAGCAGGAAGGCCACGGCCGCGAGGAGCACGATCCCCCACGAATAGGCCAGGCGGTCGCCGCGGAATGAGAACTGGCGCGGCATGTAGCCGTCCTCGGCCAGGATGGCGGCAAGGCGCGGAAAGGCGTTGAAGCTCGTGTTCGCCGCAAGGAACAGAATCAAGGCCGTGCTTGCCGCGAAGGTCACGAACAGGACCGACCCGTCGCCGAACGCCGTTCGCGCCGCGAGCGCGATGATCGACGAACCACCCGCCTGCGTTGGGCGCAGGTCGAACTGCACGGCGAAGACGGTCAGGCCGATGAACAGGATTCCGAGCAGGACGGCCATCGCGGTCATGGTGTTGGCCGCGTTCTTCGCCTCTGGGGGCTTGAACGCTGGGACACCGTTGGCGATTGCCTCGACGCCAGTCAGCGCGACCGAGCCGCCGGCAAACGCCTTGAGCAGCAACAGCGCGCCGAGCGCGTTCGTGCCGAACGGCACGGCGTTCGGCTCGGGTGCGACCGGCCCGGCGCTCCCGCCCAGGATCCGGACGATGCCGATCCCGACGATGGCCAGGGCAAGGCCCACGAACAGGTAGGTCGGGACCGCGAAGATGTTGCCGGACTCGCGCAGCCCGCGCAGGTTGGCGATGGTGATCAGGGAGATGGACACGAAGGCGATCTCGATTCGGACGTCATAGGCGGCCGGGATCACCGACTGGATCTGGGCGACGGCCGAGGCCGTCGAGACCGCCACGGTCATCACGTAGTCGATGAGCAGCGCCGCGGCCGCGATCAGGCCGAAGATCGGGGCCAGGTTGGCCCGCGCCACGACGTAAGCACCGCCGCCATTCGGGTAGGCGCGGCAAACCTGCCGATACGAGATCGAGACAACGGTCAGCAGTACGGCGATGGCGATCGCCACCTGGATCGAGAGGAGCAGGGCGCTCGCGCCTGCCAGCACCAGGACGCGTGTGATCTCCTCCGTAGCGTAGGCCGAGGAGCTGATGGCGTCCGAGCTGAAGATGGCCATCGCCTTCTTCTTGGAGAGGCGTTCGCCGATCTCTTCCTCGGTCGACAACGGCCGCCCGAAGACGACTCCTCGGATCCGGTTGAGCCAGCGCTCGGTGGAGGTCAAGGCGACGCTCGCCGCAGGTTTTGCAACGAGTTGGCCCGGACCCTGGTAGCGGAAGTAGAGCGCGTGCGGACGCTCCACGCGCACCCGTCGGTCCGCTGGTTTGCGGCCCCGCAACGGGCGCCGGCCTCCGATCAATTCCGCTCCGATACGCTCATACGGCGAGGGTGCCCGATCAGTGACCGCGTCGGTATGGGACGTCCGCGATGACCGTGTGATCGCGTCCGACGATAGCGGCTTTCAACCGCTTGGCCGTCTGGTTATACAGCAATCGATCCCACCAGTGGCGGGCCACATACTCGGGCAGAACGACGATCGTCAATGGCGCCTCCTTGTCCGGCGGCCAGGACTGGTCGAGGATGTCGAGGTAGGCCACAACCGGAGAGATGACCGCCCGATACGGGGATTCGACGATGACCAGGGGCACATCCGGCAACTGACGTTCCCAGCGAATCCGGAGGGCGTCGGCGGCGTCCAGATCGTCCGTGACGTAGACGGCGCGCAGGTCGCGAGTCAGCGCGCGCCCGAAGTTGACCGCCTGGACAACCGCCCGATTGATCCCGTTGACCGGGATGACGACCCGCTGTTCGCGATGCGGTCCAGGCAGCACCCCCTCGTCGCGGACCCGCAGCTCTTCCTCTTGGAGGACGTACTGATGGTGGATGAACGACATCAGCGCCACCAGCAAGGGGATCAGGGCCATGACCAGCCACGCGCCGTCGAAGAACTTGACAGAGGTGACGATCACCGCGACGGTCGCGGTCAAGGCCGCGCCAAAGGCATTGATCGATAGGCGCCGGCGCCATCCCGGCGACCGCTCGCGCAACCAATGACGGATCATGCCGCTCTGGCTGATCGTAAAGTCGATGAAGACGCCCACGGCGTAGAGCGGGATGAGCAGGTGCGTCTCGCCGCGGAAGATGACGATCAGCCCCGCGGCCAGGCTGGCGAGGACGACGATTCCGTACGAATAGGCCAGGCGGTCTCCGCGTAACGCGAACTGGCGCGGCATGTGGCCGTCGCCCGCGAGGATCGCGAGCAGCCGAGGAAAGGCATTGAAGCTCGTGTTCGCGGCCAGGAAGAGCAGGAGAGCGGTGAATGACTGGAACAGGTAGAAGGGAATTCCATCTCCGTAGACCCGGTGGGCGATCTGCGAGATGACGGTCTCCTTTGCGGGCAGCTCGATCGGCCCGATTGCGAAGTTGACAGCAAGGAAGGTCATGCCGATGAACAGGACGCCAAGCAGGAGTGCCATCACGCCGAGGGTCGCCGCCGCGTTCCTGGCCTCGGGGGGCTTGAATGCCGGGACACCAGTGGCAATCGCCTCGGTTCCGGTCAACGCCACGGCTCCCGCCGCGAAGGCGCGTAGCACCAGGATCGCGGTCAAGGGCTGAATCGTTCCGGTCAGCTGGTCTCGCAGCTCGGGAGCGTAGCTGGCGCCGTCGCCGAGCACGACGATCCGGAAGACGCCGACGCCGATCATCAACAAGGCGGAGCCGAGGAAGAGGTACGTCGGGACGGCGAAGATATTGCCGGCCTCGCGCAGTCCGCGCAGGTTGCCCAGGGTGATCAGGGCGATGGCTCCGACGCCGATCAGAACGCGTTCGTCGAACAGCCCCGGAAACGCGGAAGTGATCTGCTCGACGGCGGACGAGGTCGAAACCGCGACGGTCATGACGTAGTCGATCAGCAACGCGGACGCGGCCACCAGCGAGACGGTGCGGCCGATGTTCCGGCGCGACACGGAGTACGAGCCGCCGCCGCTCGGGTAAGCCACGCAGATCTGCCGGTAGCTGACGGCAACGGCGATCAGCAGGACGGCGATGGCGACGCTGATCTCGAGCCCGAACGCCATGGCCGCGGCGCCCCCGAGGATCAGGACGCGCAGGATCTCCTCCGTCGCGTACGCGGATGAGCTGATCGCATCCGAGCTGAAGATCGCCAGCGCCTTCTTCTTGGACAGGCGTTCGCCGAGCTCGTCTTCGCTGGCCAGCGGGCGACCCACGAAGAATCCGCGGATCGATGCCCAGGCGCGTCCAGACGCGGTCTTCGGTGCGCTGGCGGCCTCTCGTGCCGTCAGCTGCCCACGGCCGGTGTACCGGAAGTAGGGTGCGTGGGGTCGGTCGACGCGTACCCGCCGGTCGCCCGGCTTGCGACCATGGAGCGGGCGCCGACCACCGATCACGGGGCGGCCTCAGAGCCCATGACGGAGCCGCTCGGCCAGACGTGCCGGCAACCCCGCGGCACGCATGGCGACGCCAACGGCGGCGACGTCATAGGCGACCCGCTGCCAAGTGGCCGTTTGAGCATCCGTGTCCAGGATCAGATAGCTGGCCCGCGGATCACCATCGCGCGGCTGGCCCACGCTGCCCGGGTTGAGCAGCAAGCGTCCATCCCCGAGGCCGGTGATCGAATCCCTCGCGCCGCCATCTGGCCCCACGCGACCGATCCGGTCGCCGGCTTCGAGGAACGCAACCGGGATGTGCGTGTGGCCGTTGATCCCGTGCTTCGTCGTCATGGCGGCGAGGCTGCGGTGCGCGACTGCCGCGGAGGTCACGTACTCCCAGGTCGGGTCGCGCCCGCTCCCGTGGACGAGGGTGAAGTCCGCCTCCTCGCGACGCTCGGGGAGGCCGCGCAGCCAGGATCGCGTTCGGTCGGAGATCGTCTCGCGCGTCCACTCGATGGCCGAGCGGGCATCGGGGTTGAACCACTCGATCTCGGTCCCTCCGCAGGCGGCCGCGTCGTGGTTCCCGCGGACGCCCAACGCGCCGACCGCTGCCAGTCGCTCAACCACAGCGTCCGGTTCGGGCCCGTAGCCCACGATGTCACCGAGGTGCCAGATGGCATCGACCGCGCCGGCCTGGGCGAGGACCGCATCGAGGGCGAGAAGGTTGCTGTGGACGTCCGAGATGACCGCGATCCGCATTCCGGCAAATCTAGCAGCCGGCCGGTCACCAGGGCCGGCGCTTGCGTGCGCCGGGATCGCGCGGGTAGGCCTCCGGCGCGCGCCCGCGGGCAGTGGCGACCACCAGGCAATGGCCCTCGAGCCCGGCAATCTGAACTGGGTGGGCGTCCAAGTGTCCCCCGCCGAGCGCCGTGATGGCCCGCTCGGCGGACTCCAGCTCGGCGGCGATATCGCCCCGCTTCCAGGCGATGAGGACTCCGCCCGGGGCCAGGAGTGGGAACCCGAGCTCGACAAGCTCGGCCAGGCCGGTAACGGCACGAGCCGTGACCGCCGGCCATTGGCCGCGGTGGCGCGCATCGCGGGCCAGGGATTCCGCCCGAACCGGCGCGGCCTCCGCGATTCGTTCGAGATGGATTGCCTGGATGACGGTTTTCAGGAAGGCGGCTTTCTTGAGGATCGGCTCCGCCAGCAGGGCGCGGGCCGCTGGCTGGGCGGCGGCGAGGGGCAGGCCCGGGTAGCCCCCGCCGGAACCGAGGTCGACGAACCGATCGATCTGCCGGTCACGCAGAATCGGCAGTGCGCTGAGGCTGTCGACAACATGTCCGAGGGCGAGCGCGGCAGGCTCCCGGATCGCGGTCAGGTTGATGGACTGGGTCCATGCGAGCAGGAGGCGGGCGTGCCCGTCGATGGCCGAGCGCACCTCGGCGGTCAGGCTCAGCCCCAGCGCGTCCAGGCCGCGCTGGATGGCGTCCCCATAAGCCGGCGGGAGATCGGGTGTCTCGGCGACGCGCGTCGGGAGCGACTTGCGCGGCATCTCCACGACACGCCTCCAATGGTTCGCGTGCCGTCCAACCGCGCGGCGCCGCTCCCGGCGTCCGCATCGTTTCGCACCACAGGCGCGGCTTGGTCTTCCCCGGTCCGTCCGGTTCGCGGCCGGGTTTCCCCGTGCCCCTAGCGGACCGCGTTACCCGTGCGTCGACCCCAGTGCGGATGCCGGACGGTAGAGGTCCACGCGGCCCGTCGTCAACGGGTTTGTCCACCAATCGATGGCCGGCCGCCGGATTCGTGGATAACCGACAGTCGTCAGCTGGCTCGTCCACCGCCACGGATCGGACGGCCAAGGGTCCGCCGGACGACATCGATGACCTCGTCGACGTACTGGTCCGCGTTGCCGTGCTCAGCGGCCGTTCGAACGCAGCCGCCAACGTGGTCTTCGAGGACGATGATCGAGAGGGCGTCCACGGCGGCGCGCAGGGCCGCCGTCTGCTGCAGGATGTCGACGCAATATTCTTCGCGCTCGATCATCCGGGCGATGCCACGGACCTGGCCCTCCATTCGAGACAGCCGGCGAACCAGCTGGGCCTTGTCCTTCGAATAGCTGTGGCGAAAGTGGCTGGGGTCGGGTGGGGCGGCCGGACGGCGGCCCTCGGTTGGACTCATCGGCGGTCCCTGGTCCTCGTGTCGGGCGCCTCGCCGGCGCCGCATCGCCCCATCATACTCCCTAGGGGTATCGGAGGCGGGGCCTAGTCGTGAACGGCGTCGCTCAGCTAGACTGGCCGCCGATGGATCCGCGCGATCGTCCTCGCCTGCTTCCAGACGACGCTCAAGGCGCCGTCTGCGGATCGCTCGCCGACCGGTGATTGCGCCCTTCGCCCACGCCAGCGAGGCCGAGATGACGCGAATCCTCGATTTCTATGGCGTTCGCTGGGAATACGAGCCACACACCTTCCCGATCCTGTGGAACCTGGATGGGGACGTGGTCGAGAGCTTCTCGCCTGACTTCTTCCTGCCGGATCTCGACCTCTATCTCGAGATGACCACACTCCGCCAGAAGCTGGTGCGCAAGAAGAATCGCAAGCTGCGGCGGCTGCGCGAGCTCTACCCGGACCTCAACATCAAGCTGTTCTACGCCCGGGACTTCCGGGCCCTGATGCTGAAATACGGGCGCCTCGGGTTGATCGACGGCCTGTCCGGCACCTCCGGTCAGGTTGCCGCCCCATACGCCGCGCCGGTCCCTGTCGACGAGCCGCCGAATACTCCGCCGGTTGCGGCGGCAGCCGCGCCCACGGCAACTGCTCGACGGCGCCGTCGAACCGTCGCTCCGAATGACAGCCATGAGCACGTGGCCCTCCCGTGACCCACGTTGCGAACCTGCACGCCGATGTCGCCGAGGTGCTCCTGACCGAGGAGGAGATCGCCGCCAAGGTCCGCGAGCTCGGCGTTCGGATCAGTTCCGACTACGCCGGTCGCCGGCTCACCCTCGTCTCGGTCCTGAAGGGTTCGCTGCCGTTCATGGCGGATCTCATGCGGGCGATAGACATCCCGGTCCGGATCGACCTGATGGAGGTCAGCTCGTACGGCGGTTCGTCGACCGAATCGTCCGGGCTGGTGCGGATCCTCAAGGACCTTTCGGCGAGCATCGTCGATGAGGACGTGCTGATCGTCGAGGACATCATCGACACCGGCCTGACCCTCAATTACCTGATCCGATACCTGCGCGGCAAGGCGCCCGCGACGCTGCGGATCTGCACCCTGCTTGACAAGCCAGCTCGCCGGCTGGTCGAGATCAAGGTGGACTACACGGGGTTCACCATCCCCGACCAGTTTGTCGTCGGCTACGGCCTCGATTACGGCGAGATCTACCGGAACCTGCGCTACGTCGGCGTGCTCCGCCCGGAGGTCTACTCCGGCGCGCCCGAGGGATGACCATGCACCGCCGGCCCCTCGGCCGCGGGCGAACGCTGGCCGCGCTCGCCGGACCGTTGATCGTGCTCGGGTGCGCGCTTCCGTGGTGGGAGGTCGGTGGGTCCCCGGGGATCACCGCCGAGACCGGCAACGGGTTCGCCGGGAGCGGCATCCTGGTCTTCCTGGTCGGGATCGGCGCGCTCGCGTTCGTCGCCCTCCCGTATGCGGCCGGCGACCGGCCGATTGGGGTGGATCGTTGGCTGACCTTCGCGATCCTGGTGGTGGCCGGCTGGATCGGGTTTGCCTGGCGGATCGTCGAGCTGGCCCTCATCGGCGCCTTCCAGTTCAATGAGCCGGCGGACGTCGTGACCCATGGGCCCGGGGTCTGGCTGGCTGGGCTCGGCCTGGTGGTCCTCTCCAGGGCCGTCTACGAGATGGCCGCGGAGCCCGCGCGCCGCTGACGTCGCACTGGCCCGCGCGGTGGACTCAGAGCGCCGGGGTGGGGCTGGGGCGGATCTCCACCTCCACCGCGAACCAGCGTTCGCGCCCGTCGTTCTCCCGATAGCGGAAGACGTAGGTCCCGTCCGGCCATGAGGCGGCTCTCGAGCTCGGGCCCCTGCCCGGCGGCTGGTACAGCCCGCTGAAGGGGGAGTGGTCGGAGACGGGACGGGTGGTGTGCACGACGATCGGTGAGGCGCCGCTCGTCGATCGGAGCCAGACCGCGACGTCGACCGGCTCGCTGGGCTTCTCCCCGCCGACGACCGGCGCACACCAGCCGAGCTGCGTCACGCCTGAGGAGTAGATCCCTACGACCGGGATCCGTTCGTCGTCCGGACCGGACGCCACGAGTGCCGGTTCGAGCGCACGCCAGACACGGTCGGTCTGGCCCTGCCAGCGCTCCACATAGGTGACCAGCCAGACATTGGTCCCGAAGCAGAGCGGGTCAAGTCTGGAGTCGGCGTTGTCTAATCGGATGGTCGGTGACGCCGCCACGGCGGATGCACCGGGCGCGCCGGCCGCCGTGGGCAAAGCTCTCGATCCGGCGACCGGGTTCGCCCCGTCGTCGTCCGGCGCCGCCCACGGCTTGGCCACCGCGAGGCTGACGGCGATCACCATGATCGCGACCCACCGTCCGAGCGGCGGATGCCCCGATCTCAGCGCGACAGGGGCAAAGACCCCGTCGCTGGGCCGGCCCCTCTGACCTCCGCCCGGCTGCTCCCCGCCGCTGTCCATGGGTCCCTTGCGATCAACCCTCTCCGAGGTATGCCTTGCGCACGGACTCGTTCTCCTTGACCTCGTCCGCCGGCCCGGTCAGGACGACCCGGCCGGTCTGTAGCACGTACGCTCGGTGCGCGATCGAGAGCGCCTGCAGGGCGTTCTGCTCGACGAGCAGGATCGTGGTCCCCTGCCCATTGATCTCCTTGATCGTGGCGAAGACCTGCTGGACGAGGATCGGGGAGAGGCCGAGCGACGGTTCGTCGAGAAGGAGGACCCGTGGTTCGGACATCAGTGCGCGCCCGATGGCCAGCATCTGCTGCTCGCCGCCGGATAGCGTGCCGCCCAGCTGATTGGTTCGTTCACGGAGTCGGGGGAACAGGTCCATCACCCGCTCGATGTCGGGCTGGATCGTGGTCTGGTCGCGGGTGAACGCGCCCATCAGCAG
>CAYLSK010000068.1:0-8810 GCA_964385975.1 uncultured Anaerolineaceae bacterium
CCGAGATCGGTCAGGTCGGCGACCATGCACAGGCCGAAGGCGCTGCCGTCGTGGCGGACGTCGACGTTGAGGACGTCGTGGCCGTGGTCGCGAAGCTCGCGAACGACCCACGTGCCGCCCTTCCCGCTGCCTCCGGTGACGACGATCCGCATGGCTGGACCTCCTGGCCCCAGTATGCGGTCCCGGAACGACCGGCCCCCGGGCTTCGCGGCACGCGCCGCCGCAGGATACGACCCACGCCGGCCGTTCTCAGAACCCTTGAAGAATCGGGATCGAGACTTCTCGCGAGGGTCGCCAAATGGTGGCCAACGAACCGCACGAGCGCGGCACAGCAGCGGAGGTCATGCATGACCGAGCCGGATCAGATCGAGTTTCACGAGCGCGTCAACGTCTCAGGCGGGAGACCCAACGCTCGATCCATCCCCGTTCGCATCGGCATCGTCGCCGGTTCCGCCATCCTTGTCGTCGTTGGAGCGGTTGCCGCGATGGGCGCGTCGCCGTCATCCTCGGCGCCGGGCAGCCAGGCCGAGCTCTCTGCGGCCGTGGCCCCGGAGACGGGAACGTCGGGCGCGCCAACACTGGACAGTGGATTCCGCGGCGGCGACTTTGGGCGCGGCGGGTTCCACGCCATCACCATCAGCGCGATCAACGGCTCGAGCCTGTCGCTGAAGACAGACGACGGCTGGAGCCGCACGATCGCGGTCGGAAGCTCGACCACTATCACCAAGGGCGGGCAGACGATCGCGGTTGGCGACCTTGCGGTAGCCGACCAGATCCGCTTCACTCAGGAGAAGGCATCGGACGGGACGTACACGATCACCGCGATCAGGGTCGTCCTGCCGACCATCGCGGGTGAGGTGACGGCCGTCAGCGGCAGCACCATCGCCGTGACCGGCAAGGATGGAACGACCGGCACGATCCACGTGGACGGCGACACCACCTACGAGGTGAACGGCACGGCTGGGAAGGCGCTCTCCGACATCACGGTCGGTGCGTTCATCGTCGCCGAGGGCACGCTGCGCGCCGACGGCTCACTGGATGCGGACGCGATCCACAGCGGATTCCGCGGTGGGCGCAATGGGTTCCGTGGTGGCCGTGAGTTCGGTGACCACCCGGCGAACCCCGACGCGACCCCGACCCCATCCTCAACGGCGTCCTGACCTCCGGTCAAACGCCACATCGACGCGGCGCGAAGCCTTCGGGCTCCGCGCCGCGTTTTCGATTCTCACGTCGTTCTCAGGTCGGAGGTCTGAGATAGAAGCAGGTCGCTCATCCCGCGACCAGCCACGATCGGAGACTCCGATGTTCGACAACGACCTCGACAACAACGCCACGAGCGGCGTTACCTCCCACGAAGCGACCTCGACCTCGTCGCTTGAGACGCCGACGGTAGCCGCCGCGCCGCCCCTGTCCCCCTCGCGTCAGGCGCGGCCTGGCCGCCTGCGCTCCATCTTCGCCGCTTCGCTCCTGTCCGCGGTCCTCGCCGCCGGTGGAACGGCAGCCCTGGTCATCGGCCCGCTCGCCGCGACAGACGGCCCAGGCTCGACCGCAGCGAGCACGCCGGGCGCGGTGACAGTCGCGACCGGCTCAAGCACCTCGGCGTCGTCCGAACCGGCCGACCTGACCGACGTCGTCGCGGCCGTCCGCGACTCGGTCGTCACGATCACGTCGGAGGGCTTCTCGTCGCGCGGCTTCCAGCAGATCCCGTCGACGGGCGTCGGGTCGGGGATCGTCCTGACCAGCAACGGATACATCCTGACCAATCGCCACGTGACCGAAGGCAGCCAGTCCCTGACCGTGGAGCTTGCCGATGGGCGGCAGTTCAACGCCACCGTCGTCAAGGAGTCGGAAGATCAGGATCTCGCGCTGATCAAGATCGACACGACCGGCCTGACGCCGGCGGTCATCGGTGATTCGGACCCGCTCGAAGTCGGCCAGACGGCGATCGCCATCGGCAGCCCGCTCGGAACCTTCACCGAGACCGTGACCAGGGGAATCATCTCCGGCACCGGCCGCACGATCACGGTCGCGGACGAGGCCACCGGTCGGCCGGTGACGATGACCGGCTTGTTGCAGACGGACGCGGCGATCAACCCCGGCAACAGCGGCGGACCCTTGCTCGACGCCTCCGGCGCAGTCATCGGCGTCAACACCGCGGTCTCCACGGAGGCCGAAGGACTCGGCTTCGCAATCCCGATCTCGGCGGCGGCACCGCTCATCGCGCAGGCTACCGGCACGTCCGTCAGCTGACGGCACCGACACCACCGCCGGCGACAATCTCCCTTGGGCGATCCCCGGGGAGGTTTGCCGGTCAGGCGGGCCCGGCCGAGCGGGACCCGGCGGGACCCGTCGGCCGAGCGGGACCCGGCGGGCCCGTCACTGGCGGCCGTCACTGGCGGCCTTCACGCGACGGCGGCCGCCCCGCTGGCCGGCAGGCGTACGACGAAGCGGGCACCGCCCTCGGCGCGATTGGCGACCTCGATCCGGCCGCCGTGACGATCCACGATCCAGGCCGCGATCGCGAGTCCCAGGCCCGTCCCACCACCAGGTGCGCCGTGTGCCCGATAGAACCGCTCGAACAGATGCGGCAGATCCTCGGGTCGGATGCCGGGGCCGTCATCTTCAACGACCAGCGACGCTCCGTCGCGATCGGCTCGCACCTCGACCCCGACCCGGCCGTCGGTTGGGCTGTGACGGATGGCATTGTCCACCAGGATCATCACCAGCTGGCGGAGGCGTGCCGGGTCGCCCGAGACGACGGCCGGCTGTGGGTCGACCTCGACCCGGACGCCGCGGTCCGTCGCCGGCTTGCCGAGCGCGGAGGCGCCGTCGGCGGCGACGTCGCCAAGGTCGACCGGCACGTGTTCGAGCTCGATGGCGCCCGAATCCGAACGCGCCAGCAGCAACAGATCCTCCACGATCGAGGTCATGTGGCCGACCTCGTCATCGATGTCCTCCAAAGCCGAACCGACCGTCTCGACCGGCTCGCTGCGATGGCGTTGGAGGTGGTCGACGCTGCTCCGGATGACGGTCAGCGGCGTCCGCAGCTCGTGACTGGCGTCGGCGGCGAATTCGCGCTGGCGGCGTAGCGCGATCCGCTGATTCGATAGCGATTCGCGGATCGGCACGAGCGCCCGACGTGCGTACACCGCCCCGAATCCGAAGGCCACCAGGACGACGACCAGCCCGCCGGCAAGCAGGACCGCCAGCATGACCTGGAGCGTGCGTTCCTCGGCTGTCCGGTCCTGGACGATCTGGACCGTGAAGGTCTGCTGGTCGACCTCGACGGTCTCGGTCAGGATCCGTACCGGCGTGCTGGCAATCGTGGCCGTCCGGATGTCGCGGCGCGAAGTCAAAGCGGCCGTCACGCCAGCCGCGTACGGCAGTCCCGGCGGCTGTGGGCCACGCGGTCCGCCGATGACCTTGCCGTCGGGTCCAATGATCAGGGCGTAGGTGCCGGAGCCACCACCACCGAAGATGAAGCCGTAGCGCGACGCATCGGCCGGGTCCGGACGATCGCCGCGGATCAGGCCCATTCGGGCATCCAGCTGGCTTATGCCCGAGTTGGCCAGCGACCCGGCCACGGCCGCATAGAGCGCGACTGCCAGGGCGAGCAGGATCAGCAGGGTGGTCCCGCCGCTCCACAGCACCAGGTTGCGCCGGACGTTTCGGATCAGCCGGCCATCCGTGACCTCGGCGGCCAGTTCCGGAGCGGTCGTCTCTGGGGGAGTCGCGATTCCGTCAGGCATCAGCCAGACGATAGCCCACGCCGCGCACGGTTTCGATCAGCCGCCCGGCGCCACCGAGCTTCTCGCGGAGGTAGTGGACGTACGCGTCCACCGCGTTCGGGGTCACGGCCACACTGAACGGCCAGGCCTGGTCCAGGAGCTGATCGCGCGACAGGGTCTGGCCCGGATGACGGAGCAGGCACTCGAGCAGGGAGAATTCGCGCGGGCTCAGGTCGATCGAGTGGCCATCGAGGGTCACCCGCCGCGACGTTTCGTCGAGCACGATCGGGCCGGCGACGAGCTTCGGTTCGGGCCGGCGGACCTTCGCGCCGCGTCGCCCGAGGGCGCGCAGCCGCGCAGCGAGCTCCTCGTAGGCAAACGGCTTGACCAGGTAGTCATCCGCGCCGGCATCCAGCCCGGTCACCCGGTCACCGACCGTGTCTCGGGCGGTCAGCATCAGGATCGCCACCTCGGAGCCGGTGGCTCGAATCCGTCGCGCCACCTCCAGGCCGGAGATGTCCGGCAGGCCGACGTCGAGGATGACCACCTCGATCCCCGCGGCAGCCTCCGCGATCTCGACGCCGTCCAGTCCTGTCGTGGCCGTCTCCACGATATGGCGGTCCTCCTCGAGGAGTCGACGCAATAGCCGAACGAGCCGCGGGTCGTCCTCGACGACGAGCAGGTGCATGGGGATCAGCCTACCCCTTCGTTACGGGACGACCGTAACGCTGCTGGCGGTGCCGATCGGTCCGGAAGCCGTGGCGCTGGCGGTCGGTCGCCCGCCCGCCCCGAAGTTCAGTTGGACCTCCACCCTCGATCCGGTCTTGATGTCGGAGACCGTCGCGGGGGACTTGGAGCCATACGTGGTGCTGGACCCCAATGTGAACTCCAGGGTCTGCCCGTTCGCAGTGGTGATCGTCAGGGTGTCGGCGGTCACGGACTGGACCGTGCCGGACAGGTTGACCCCGCCGCCACCTCCGAATCCGCCGCCCTGGAACCCGCCGCCGTTGCCATCGCCCGGCGCCCCGGACTGGCCGGGGGCAAAGCTGCCTCGTGGGAAGTTGCCGCCCGCGAAGTTTCCCGCGCCGCGCTGCCCGGCCGCCGCGACCGGAGCCGTGCTGCGGCCGATCGCGAACGCGATCCCACCGACTGCGACGACCGCGGCCAGGACGAGCACGACGTTGAGCCAGCCAGCAGACGACTTGCGCCTCGGAATCTGGACGGTTGGCGCGCTGAGGACGACCGGCTGGGTCGGAAAGGCCGCTCCCTCTGGTGGAGCCGGGGCGAATGGCTCCGGGCTGGCGGGTCGATTCGGATCGAAGCTCATGCGGATCTCCTTCTCATTCGTAGCGCAGGGCGCTGATGGGATCGAGGCGGGCGGCCTGCCGAGCCGGCCAGACGCCGAACACGACACCTACCGCCAGGCTGAACAGGACCGCCACGGCCACCGTGGCCGGGTTGAAGGCAAACCCCCAGCCGGCGAGCTGGCCGATGACGGCTGAGGCCGCGAGCCCCACGGCGATGCCGATCAGGCCGCCGAGCAGCGAGAGGGTCAGCGCCTCGACCAGGAACTGGGCGAGGATGTCTCGGCCGCGAGCCCCAACCGCCTTGCGGATACCGATCTCACGAGTCCGCTCGCGGACCGAGACCAGCATGATGTTCATGATTCCGATGCCGCCGACGACCAGCGAGATCGAGGCGATCCCGCCGAGCAAGAGGGTCAGGGTGCCGCTGATCGACGATGCGGCAGCCAGCAGTTGCGTCTGATTGAAGACGCTGAAGTCGGCCGTGTCCGTAGTGCTCAGCCCATGCCGCCTGGTCAGCAGCGCCGTGATCTCGGCGCTCGCGGCAGTCATCTCGTCCGACCGCTCGAGGCTGACCCCGATGCTGCGGACGCTCTTGCCGCCGACGAAGTACTTCTGGACGACGCCAACCGGCACCATGACCTGGTCGTCGGGATCCTGGAACCCCGCACCCCCCTTGGCTTGCAGGATGCCGATCACCTGGAACGGCAGGCCGCCGATCGTGACCTGCGTGCCAAGGTCCGATGCGTCGAGCCCAAGGTTGGTGGCGGTGGTGGCCCCGAGGACGACGACTCGCAGCTTGCGCTCGACGCTGACGTTGGTCAGGAACGAGCCCTGCCAGACGTCGTAGGCGCGCACGGTCGCGTAGGCGCTCGTGGTACCCACGACAGTCACCGTCTCAGTCTCGGTGCCGGCCTTGATCGTCTGGCTCGTCGAGATCTCCGGAGCCACGCCGCCAACCGACGCCAGCTCTTCGATGGCTGTGGCATCGTCGAGGGTCAGGTCGGTCGATGTCGTGCCACCCCGACCGGTCGGGCTGATGGTCAGGAGGTTCGTGCCCAGGCCGGCCAACCGCGTTGTGATGTTCGAGGTGGTGCCCTGGCCGACCCCGACCAGCGCCACGACCGAGGCCACCCCGATGATCACCCCCAGCATGGTCAGGGCCGCCCGGAGCCGGCTCGTGCGGAGGCGCGAAAGGGCCAGCCGGAGCAGTTCGCTGAATCTCATGCCACGACCCGTCCGTCGCGCAGGTGGACCTGCCGGCCGGCCGCCTCGGCCACGTCCTGGTCGTGGGTGATCAGGACGATCGTGCGACCGGCGGCATTGAGCTCGTGGAGGAGCGCCAGGACCTCGGCCCCCGAATGGCTGTCCAGGTTCCCCGTTGGCTCGTCGGCCAGGATCAGCGCCGGCTCCGTCACCAGCGCCCGGGCCACCGCGACTCGCTGCTGTTGACCACCGGAGAGCTCGGTGGGTTCGTGGTTCAGACGGTCACCCAGGCCGAGCCGCTCCAGAGCCGCCTTCGCCCGGGCGGTCCGCTCCCGGCGTGAGACACCCTGGTAGAGGAGAGGGGTCGCGACGTTGTCGAGCGCGCTGGTCCGCGGCAGCAGATTGTAGGACTGGAAGACGAAGCCGATGGTCAGGCTGCGGAGCTTGGCCAGACCGTCGTCGTCGAGCTCCGAGACCGGCGTGCCGGCCAGCACGTACTGCCCGCCGGTGGGCCGGTCCAGGCAGCCCAGGATGTTCATCATCGTGGTCTTGCCCGAGCCGGATGGGCCGAGGATCGCGACGAATTCGCCGGGACGCACCGTGAGGCTGACGTCGGCGAGCGCCGGGACCTCCATCCGGCCCATCGAGTAGACCCGGCTGACGTTCTCAAGGGAGATGATCGCGTCGGGCATCGTCAGTTCCCGTTCCCGTTTCGCTGGAAGTTGCCGCCCCCGCCACCACCGACCGGGAAACCGCCCAGCCCACCACCGAACCCACCCCCGGTCGTCGTGGTCGTGCCGGTCAGAGCGGTGTTGACGCCGGTGACGACGGTCTGGCCTTCGGTCAGGCCCTCGGTGATCTCGGCGAGCGTGCTCGTGACCAGGCCGACCTGGACGGGCTGTGCCGTGGCCACCCCATCAGCGCCGAGCACCGTCACCGAGTAGTTCCCGTCGGAGCCGTTGAGTGCCTCAGCCGGAACGGACAGGACGGCGTCCGCCTCGGCCGTGATGACCTCGATATCCGCCGTCATGCCTGACGCCGTCCCGTCCGGAACGGGGTCGACCGTGACGACGATCGGATAGCTCACGACCCCGCCAGTCCCGGACGAGGTCCCGATCGGGTCGATCTCCTTGACCGTTCCGGTGGTGGTCTTGTCCAGGGCGGTGATCGCGACGCTGACGGCCTGGCCCAGCTTCAACGACGGGTAGTCGCTCTCGGTGACCGTTGCACTGACTTCCATCTGGAGCGAGGCGACGGTCAGATCCGCGCTGGCGGGAGCCGTCGCGCCGGTCACGACGTTCATAGCGGTCACCACGCCGTCAATTGGGCTCGTCAGGTTTGACCCGGCCAGCGTGTTCTGGGCATCTGATACGGAGCTCTGGGCGGTGGCAACCAACGCCTTGTCGGTGGCGATCGTCGACTTGTCAGCGGCGGCCACCTTGGTCGAGTAGTTGTGCCGCGAGCTGGACAGCGAGAGCTGCGCGGATGCGAGCTGGTTGGCTGCCGAGCTGTCCGCGGCCGAAATGCTGAGCTGGAGCGTGTCGAGCTGCCCCTGCGCCTGGTCGATGGCCGCCTGATCGGCCTTGAGCGTCGAGTCAGCCGGCCCCGCCGCCTGGTCGTCGGCGAGCTTCTGCTGGGCAGTGGCCAGCGCCGTCCGCGCCTGGCTGAGCTTCAGCTGGTTCTGCTGGTCGGTCACGCTCCCCTGGGTACTGGCCGCCTGGATCTGGAGGTTGAGCGTGTCGAGCTGTTGCTGGGCCTGGGACACGACCGCCTGGTCGGCGCTGATCGCGCTCGGGACCTGTGGGTCGGCCGCGAGGTCGCTCGCGAGCTGTTGCTGGGCGCTCGTCAGCGTGGACTGGGCCTGACTCAGCTTCAGCTGGTTCTGCTGGTTGGTCACGCTCGCCTCGGCTTGCGCGCCCGAGATCTGAAGGTTGAGCGTGTCGAGCTGCTGCTGAACCTGGGTGATCGCCGACTGGTCGGCGCTGATCGTCGCGCTGGCCGGCCCGGCTGCCTGGTCGTCGATCAGTTGCTGCTGGGCCTTGGCGAGTGCGACCTTCGCCTGGCTCAGCTTGAGCTCGTTCTGGTCAGCGGTCTGCGCCTGACTCTGGGTTGCCACCTTGAGCTGCTGCTGCGCCTGGCGGATCGAGTCGTATGCCGCGGCACGCTCCGCCCCGGTCAGCCCGGCCTTGTCCACCGCGAGTCGGGCCTTCGCCACAGCCAGGTTCGCCTTCGCCAGGTCGAGGGCGGCCGTCGCGTTCGCCGTGTCAGCCGTGGCCAGGACGTCACCCTTCGCCACGCGGTCGCCCACGGCGACGGTCACCTCGGTGACGAGCCAGGTTCCCGAGGATGACCCGCTGGAACTGGCGGCGCTGGTGGATAGGACCGGATCTGAGCCGAAGGCGAGATCGTAGGTAGCCGCCGAACGGACGCTCCCGGTCGCGACCACCTGCTGGGTTACGTTCCCGCGGCTGACGGCGGCGGTCAGGAACTGGTTCTGCGCCTGAGAGCCCCCACCCGGCGCGAAGAGCACGAATCCAACCGTGCCGAGACCAACGGCAAGCAGGAGGACCAC
>CAYLSK010000068.1:8910-12745 GCA_964385975.1 uncultured Anaerolineaceae bacterium
GCAGACAGAACGCATTCCAGCGCCCGCCTCTGAGACCTTCGTGAGAACTGCGTGTTTCCGTAGGGGGACGGCATCACACAGGACGCGTCGTTCCCCCCTGTGGCCCGCGGCCGTAGCATCCGCTCGTGGAGCAGCCGATGGACCATCCGGCCCTGGGCGCGGGCGCGGCCGATCAGCCGGCGGAAGGCGGCCGCGAGGGACCCCGTCGGCGCCCTCGGCGCCCGGCGCCCGGCCTTGCGCAGCTGCCCTGGCGGAGTCTGGTCAATCCGTTCCGGCCGGTCGAGATCCTGTCCGCCGATCAGGTCGAGGCGATCCACCGCGCGTCGCTCCGGATCCTTGCCGAGATCGGGATGGAGGTCCTGGGCGACCGGGCATTGGACGTGTTCCGCAAGGCCGGAGCCACGGTCGACGGGCTCACCAGGAACGTCCGCCTGGAGCCGGCACAGGTGGAGGCGTTGGTCTCCGGCGCGCCCTCACACTTCCGCCTCCACGCGCGCAATCCGGAGCGCACGATCACCTTCGGCGGCTCGAGCCTCGTCTTCGGCGCGGTCGGCGGACCCGCCTTCGTCAGCGACCTCGATCGCGGCCGGCGGGCGGGCAACTATGCCGATTTCGTGGACTACGTCCGGATCATCGGGGCGCTCGACATCATCCACCAGGAGGGCGGCGGCCCCCTCGAGCCCACCGACTTGCCGGTCGAGACCCGCCACCTCGACATGTACCGGACGTTCGCCGTCGAGCTGGACAAGACCTGGCAGTGCCTCGGGTTCGGGGCCAGACCGGTTCAGGACGCGCTCGAGGTCGTCGAGCTGATCCGAGGTGTCGACCGCGACATGCTCCTGCGAGAGCCCTCGCTGATGACCGTGATCAACACCAACTCGCCGCTGCGTCTCGACGGCCCGATGAGTGACGGCCTGATCGAGATGGCCATCCACGGACAACCCGTCGTAGCCACGCCATTCACCCTGGCCGGCGCGATGAGCCCGGTCTCGCTGGCTGGCGCGATCGCCCAGCAGAACGCCGAAGCGCTCTTCATGGTCGCCCTCGCCCAGGTTGTTCGGCCGGGTGCGCCGATGGTCTACGGCGCCTTCACGTCCAACGTCGACATGCGGACCGGGGCGCCGGCCTTCGGGACGCCCGAGTACGTCAAGGGCGCGCTGGCCAGTGGCCAGATGGCCCGCCGCTATGGGCTGCCATGGCGCTCCTCGAACGCGACCGCCTCGAACGTCGTCGATGCCCAGGCGGCCTACGAATCGGAGATGGCCGTGTGGGGCGCCGTGATGGGCGGGGTCAACCTGCTCTACCAGGGCGCTGGCTGGCTCGAGGGCGGGCTGACCGCTTCCTACGAGAAGCTGATCGTCGACGCGGAGATCCTGCAGATGATGTCCGAGGTGCTTCAGCCGATACCCGTTGACGACGCGAGCCTCGGCTTCGATGCCATCGCCGACGTCGGGCCCGGCGGCCACTTCTTCGGGACCGCGCACACTCTCGAACGGTACGAGACCGCCTTCTACCGGCCGCTGCTCTCGGACTGGCGCAACTTCGAGACCTGGCAGGCGGACGGGTCACGGACCGCGACCGAGCGCGCCAACGCGATCTGGAAGCGCCTCCTCGCCGAAGCGGTCCCACCAGCGCTGGACCCGCCGATCGCCGAGGCGCTCGATGCGTTCGTCGCCCGACGGAAGCGCGAGATCGCGTCTGGGGGTTGAGGTCCGAGCACCCGTTCAGCGGAGGGCGGCGGCGACGAGATCGGCGTACAGCCTGGCGCCAGCCGGCCGCGGATGATAGCCGTCCTTCCAGAACAGATCGGGCCGGCCGGCGGTGGCGGCATTCCAGTCGACCATCTGGGCGTTCGAGTAGCGGGTCACGCCGCTCGCGATGATCCGGTTGTTGTGGGCTTCCCACTCGCGTGGGACACGGACATTGATCCAGACGATCGTTGGCACGTCGCGGAGCGCGGCCATGACCTCGTCGAACTGGCCGTCGGCGAATGGCCCGTTATTGCCGAGCTGGACGATCACGATATCGGTCAGGGCGCCCGTCGCCTCACGGTGCTCGAGGATCGAGATCCCATCGTCGATCTGTCGACCCACCGCGGCGTCCACGCGAACGGGCCCGAGATCGTGGGCGAGCGCCTTCGCGCTCTGGAGCATGACCGACTCGCCGAAGGCCAGGATCGTCGGGCCCGGTCGTGGCGCCGCCGTCGCCGACGGACTCGGGTCGGCGGCTGGGCTCGGTGGGGCCGACCCGGCGTCGGCCGGTTGTGGAGGGGATCCGCTGGCAGCCGGACTCGAAGCCGGGGGCCCGGGAGTCACCTCTGGCGGCCACGTGGCCCCGGCGGCTGGAGCTTGGCTCTGCACCTCGTTGAGCGGCTGGACGAGCCCATCGATCGAGCCCGTGACCATGCCGTCCGGCGGCGCCGGCGGCATGGCCGTAGCGACCGAGACGAGGACCGCGGAGAGCAGCACCGCCAGGGCTCCGGCCCGAGCCGGCGCCAGCCAGCGGTTCGACTGCCGACCGAACGACGGCCCGCCCGGCGCCGGCCGCTTCCAGGCTCGCCCAGGCGCGCCACCTCGGATCGGCGTCTCGACGAGCCGATACGAGATCTCGGCCGCGATCGCGGTCAGGCCGAGCCTCAGGACGAGCAGTGAGGCCGGATCGAGGGTCACGTCGAGATCGGGCCTTGTCAAGGTGAAGATCGGCCAATGCCACAGGTAGATGGCGTACGACCGCGTTCCGATCCAGCGCATCGGCCCGCGATCCATCAACCGACCGACCCGACCCCGCGGGTGGACCGCCGCCGCAATCAGCGCGGTCGTCGCGATCGCGACCAGGGCGAGGCCACCCCGATAGAGGAACGGTTCGAACGCATCCGCTCCCACGAAGGAGAGCCCCAGGCCCG
Organism: uncultured Anaerolineaceae bacterium; assembly: GCA_964385975.1. Lineage (GTDB taxonomy): Bacteria > Chloroflexota > Limnocylindria > Limnocylindrales > CSP1-4 > SPCO01. The sequence continues at coordinate 11,813 of CAYLSK010000068.1, forward strand.
CCAGCCCCACGGCCCCAACGAGGTCGAGCAGTCTGCCGACCCGATGACTGGTCCAGAGTCTCGGGATGGCCGTGCCATCCTCGCCGATCGCCATGACTGGCACCCAGACGAATGCCAGCGCGGCGCCCAACAGCAGCCCGGTCAATCGGGTGTCGGTGCCGTAATAGACCCGTGAGGGATCGGTCCCCGGGTCGAACAGGATCGCCATCCAGGCGGCGGAGCCGATCGCCCCCACCAGGGCGAAGGCAAGCCCGGCCCGGCGGCCGGCCATGAGCACGAGCGCGAGGACCACCGGCCAGAGGAGGTAGAACTGCTCCTCGATGGCCAGCGACCAGAGGTGCATGAAGAGCGAGGGGCGACCGACGGTCTCGAAGTAGGACTGGTCGCCCGCGATCAGGTGCCAGTTGGTGACGTAGGCGAGGGCGGCGACGGCGTCCGTCCGCAGTCGCGCGATCTCGTCCGGCACGGCGACGACCACGAAGGCGAGGGTGGCCCCGAGCAGGAAGAAGAGCGCCGGCAGGAGTCGCCGAGCTCGGCGCAACCAGAATCGGAGCGGGTCGATGCGGCCGCGACGCCGGTGCTCCGCGAGGAGGAGGGCGGTGATCAGGTAGCCGCTGATCACGAAGAAGACCTCGACGCCGAGAAAGCCACCGGGAGCCTGATCGAATCCGGCGTGGTAGGCGAGGACCGCTAGCACAGCGATCCCGCGGAGGCCATCGAGGCCGGCCAGGTGGGGCAGCGGGCTCGAGTCGCGCTCGGTCGCTCCTCGGACGGCGGCGGTCGGGGCGGCGTCCGAAGTGGTCGCGACCGTCTGCGGCATGGTTCCTGCGGGGTGGCCGATGGAGGTCCGAGCGGCGCCCGGCGACGAGACGATCCGGGTGACGCCGGTTCGTCGGATCGTACCTCGTCCGTCGTTAGGGCGCCTCGCTGGCG
>CAYLSK010000069.1:0-12500 GCA_964385975.1 uncultured Anaerolineaceae bacterium
GAGCCGGTGCCGCCTCCGTCAACGGCACGCCCAGCCGGCGCGCCCGCCGGCGGATGACTGCCAGCCCGTCCCCGCGCGCGCCGGTGACCGCCCGGTCGCCGCGCTCGATGATCGCCGCCTTCTCGCGGGCGATCGCGGTCACGGTCTCGCCCAGACGGTCGGTATGGTCCAGGTCGACGTTGGTGACGACCGCGACGCCCCCGTCCCAGGCGTGAGTCGCATCCAGTCGACCGCCCAGGCCGACCTCCACGAGCGCCACGTCCGGTCTGACCTCCGCAAAGCGAGCGAAGACGACCGCGGTCAACAGCTCGAATTCAGTCGGTTCGCCGTGACGCGGAGCGACCGCGTGACCTACCTCGAGGACGCGGCTCACGAGCCGGCTGAAGTCGTCCGCGGCGATGGGTCGGCCGTCGACCTGGACCCGCTCACGGTAGGAGATCAGGTGGGGCTTGGGCGTGGAACCCACGTGGTAGCCGGCCGCACGCAGGGCCGAATCGGCGAGGGCCAGGACACTGCCCTTCCCGTTCGTGCCCGCGACGAGGGCGCCGCGCACCGCTCGCTCCGGGTTGCCCAAACCGCCGAGCAGCGCCAGCGTCCGGCCCAGACCGAGCCGCACGCCGAACCGGCCACGCTCCTCGAGCGCGCCCAGTGCCTGCGCGTAGCTGAGGCCAACTGGCGGCGCGGTCATGGCTGGCCCGTCACTCTCGGGTCAGCTCTTCCTCGTAGAAGATGCATTGGTTGAAACGGGGCGTCAGACAAACGTCGTTGACATAGCCCTGCTCCATGTGAACGCCTCCACGCAGCTGGCAGCGCGCGGTCGTGCTGTCCTGCCGGATCAGTGCCTTGAGCAGATGCGGCGCCTGGATCGGAATCGCGCCGCGGGCACCGGTCATGTAGAAGTGCGGGCAGACATTGCGGCGCAGGTTCGGCAGACCGAATCCCGAGGGCAGCTGCCTTGTCGCGAGCGGCTTCGTGCCAGGGGCCGGGGCCTGGGCGGCGCGAGCCGCGAGCGGAGACGGCGAGACGCGTGCGATCGGACCCACGCCGAAAGCGGGTCGTCCGGTTGGGCTGCCCGCCGGGCGGCCGGATCGTGGATCGCGAGCCTGCACGCTCCCTCCCTCGAGGACGCAACGCGCGACGGGGCCGTCACGCGCGCGACCCGGCCAGAGTACAACGCAGTGCACTCAAGGGCACGGCCCGGATTTGGACCGAACCGGATCGCCCCGTGCGACAATCGTGGCGATGAGCACCCGGCGCGACCCGCGGCAGACGCACGTCCGGCCCCGGCCTCCGTCGAGCGGCCGCCCGGCGCCCGTCAATATTCGACCCCGGGCGCCGTCCGCCACGCGCCTGTCCGTGCATCGACCCATCCAGCGCAATCGGGGCTTGCCGCTGATCGGGAAGCTTGGGCTAATGGCCGCGGTCGCCCTGTTGGGAGTCGCCGTCCTCTACCTGGGGGCAGGCGGCTTGGGCCAGGTGGTCGGTGGGATCAGCTCCGCGCTCGGCGGCTTCGTCGTGAGCGTGACCGCGACACCCACGCCGAGGCCTTCGGTCGCGACGGTCAGCGATGCTCCCACCATCCAGGAGCCCACCGAGCCGTACACGGCGGAGTCGACGGTCGACCTGGTCGTCACGGTCCCGCCCGACGTGGTCGGCGATCCTACCCAACGAATTCGCGTCTACCTGGCCCTCAAGGATCAGGCCCCGACACCGATCCAGGAAGCGCCGCTCGCGGCGACCGCGCAGACGATCATCCCGGTCGAGCTGACCAAGGGAATCAACGACTTCTCGGTCACGATCGTTGGTCCGGGCGGCGAGTCGGCATCGTCGGCGGTGGTTCGCTACGTGCTGGACCAGGCGCCGGCCAAGATCACCATCAAGTCACCGGACGAGGGTGCGGTCGTGAACGGCGACGCCGTCGAGATCGTCGGGAAGACCCAGGCGCGCTCCACGGTCATCGCCCACAACGCGGCCAACGGCTCGTCGATCACCGGGACCGCCGCGACCGACGGCACGTTCAGCCTGAGCGTCGCGCTCGGCACAGGGATCAACGAGATCACGATCACCGCCACCGATCCCGCGGGCAACGTCAAGGAGATGGTCCTGACCGTACGTCGCGGCAACGGCAAGCTGACCGCGACGCTCGGCGCCTCGACCTACCGGCTCTCGGTCGCCAAGCTGCCCCAGGATCTGACCCTCCGGGCGACCGTCTCCGATCCGGATGGCAACGCCCTTGTGGGAGCGGCGATCACCTTCACCTTGAGCATCCCGGGGATCCCCACGGTGTCCGGCGACGAGCAGACGGACGCTGATGGTCGAGCGTCATTCACGACCGCGATACCGGCCGGTGCCGATCCCGGCCAGGGGAACGCCACCGTCCTGGTCTCGAGCGACCAATTCGGCTCCGCGCAGGATTACACGGTCATCACGATCGAACCCTGAGCCGGGCCGGCCGATGGGTGAGCCGCGGGTCGACATGTCCGGCTCGCGCAGCTACCATCCCTCCATGCCGATGTGGCGCTGTCCGCACTGCGCGACACCCCAGGCAGAAACGGCGCGATGCTGGGTCTGCCACCGATCGAGCACCGCTTGCGGATCCTGCCGTCACTTCCGGCGATCGGTCGCCGCCCAGCTCGGGTATTGCGGGCTCGACCGTCAGCGCGAGCCGCTTCGAGGCGATGAGATCAGGTCCTGCTGGGAATCGCTCGACGCTCCCGGAGTGGCGTCCCCGCCGCCACCGAGTGCCGCAACAGCCTGGCCGCTGGAGCCTGGCAAGGATCGAACGGCCGTTCGGCTGCTCGAGTTCGTCGAGGTCCGCGCCGAGGTCACCGATCCGGATGATTCACCGGACGCGGGCCTTCTGGTCTCTACCTCTGAACCGCGCTGGAGTCTATGGGGCGACGCGGAGGCTTGATCCGGCCTCGGCGCCGCTCCGTCGTCGTCTTGCCGGCGAGAACCTGCACGGGCTAGAGGGTTGTTCCCCTCGACCGTATGCGCCGGAGTCTTACCGCCAGGGTATCGCGGCCTCTACGGGGCCCGGCATGACGTCGAAGGCCTCGACCTCGCGCCCAACCCACGGCGCCGAACGCCTCCGCAGTTTCGTTGGTGGGAACGAAGGCCTGGATGTAAGACTCCCACGCATGGCAACCGTGACACGGAAGTCGACGTCGGTCTCCCAGCCCATAGCCGACAGGTGGCCGTCTCGTGGTCGGACGGAACGGACAGAACGTGCTCCGGTTTTCGGCCGTGGGGCGACGCCGAAGCCTAGAGCCCCTAGAGCCCAGCCGGCCGCGTTCCGAGGGTGACCTGCAAGGTCAGGTGCTGGCCGTCGCGAAGGATCTCGACGCTGACCTTGTCGCCGGGCGAGAACTGGGCGAGGGTCGCGTCCAGCGGATGGCCCTCGTCGATCGCCTTGCCGTTGACGCTGACGATGATGTCGCCGTCCTTGATCCCGGCCTCAGCCGCAGGTGTGCCGGCTTCGACACCCGTTGCTGGATTGCCATTCTCGTCGCGGCCGCCCACGAGCGCCCCCGCACGCGCCGGCAGCTTCTCCTCATCGGCCAGCTGGCGAGTGATGCTCACGAAGCGGATGCCCAGGTATGGGCGCGTCAGCTTCTGGCCAGCGACGGCCTGTTGCATGATCGGTCGGGCGATGTCGATGGGGATGGCGAAGCCGATCCCGTTGCTGTTGCTGGCGATCGCGGTGTTGATGCCAACGACGTTGCCCTCGGCATCGAGCAGCGGGCCGCCCGAGTTCCCGGGGTTGATCGCGGCGTCCGTCTGGATCAGGTTGGTCAGCGACTGGTTGCCGTCGGTCGTGATCGAGCGGCCCTTGGCCGAGACGATGCCGCTCGTCACCGAGTTGGAGTACGTGCCAAGTGGGCTTCCGATCGCGACGACGAGCTGGCCGACCTTGAGCGCGTCAGACTCGCCGATCGCGGCGGTCGGCAGGTCCGCGGCGTCGACCTTGACGATCGCCAGGTCGGTCAACGTGTCGATGCCATAGACCGTCCCGCTGAGAACGCGACCGTCCTTCAGCTCGACATCGAACTTCTCGCCACCCTCGACCACGTGATGGTTGGTCAGGATCCAGCCATTGCTGTTGAAGATGACGCCGGAACCGACGCCGGTCGCCGGGATGACCCCGAGGTCGCCCGCGCCTGATGCGCCCGTGACCGTGATTCGGACGACCGCCGGGCTGACCTTGGCCGCCACGTTGATCGTCGCCGATGATTCGTCGATGGCGACCGGCAGCGGCACACCGACGTTCGTTCCCTGGGCGGTGGCGGGCAATGCGACCGGGCGGTCGAGCGCACCGCTCGCGCCGAGGGCGAGGACCGTCCCGCCCGAAGCGAGGACCGCCGACAGGAGCGAGGCGCCGATCACGGTGCCGACGCCGGAGCGACTGCGTCGCGCGCTCGGCGTGGGCACGACAGGCTCGGTCGTTGGAGCCGGTTCGTACCAGCGTTCCGGGGTCGTGGTGGCCGGGCTGCTGAGGTCGCGAGCCCAATCCGCCCGTGTCTCGGGCGCTGGCGCGTAACGATCCACCGGGGTCGCCAGGCCAGCGGACGCCGATTCAACGGACGCCGATTCCGTGGACGCTGGCAATGAGCCGGCAGGCTGGTTCGCCATGGCGGCCGGCTGGGCCGCCGGAACGGCGATGGGCTCGGTCACCGGCTGTTGGTCGGTGGCGTCGAGCCGGTGGTCTTCATGCATGGCGGTCGGGTTCCTCGCGGATGGCGGCCGGGATGGCCGAGACGGGGACGTTCAATGTGGCCTCAGGGTGCGGGATTCGGATTCACCTGCGAGCGGTCGGACGGTGAAGTTTCCTGCATCTTCGCGCCGAGGGCCGCGCGAGCGTCCGCTTCGGCCGCCGACGCCACATCGGCTCGCTGGGCAGCGGGCGTTCCGGCCACCAGGCGCGGATCGCGCGGCAACGTGACGCTGAAGCGCGACCCCCGGCCGACTCCGCTCTCCACGACGATCCGGCCGCCGTGCATGTCCACGATCGAGTGGACGATCGCGAGACCCAGCCCGCTCCCGCTCCCACGTGCCTCGTTGGCCCGCGAACCTCGGTAGAAGCGCTCGAAGATATGGGGCAGCTCCGTCGCGTCGATGCCGACACCCGTGTCGACCACGTCGATCCGGGCGCCGTCGGGCGTTCCAGTGACGTCGACCGTGACCGCACCGCCGCGTTGGGTGAACTTGACGGCATTGGCGACGAGGTTGGCCACGACCTGTCCGATCCGCTGCGGATCGTGGCGGATCCGGATCGGGGCATTGGGCAGGTGGAGGGTCAGATTGATACCACGCCGTTCGGACGCCGCACCGTTTTGCTCCACGGCGGACTCGACCGCCGCTCGGAGATCGTCCGGGCGCAGGTCCAGCAGGACCAGCCCTGAGTCGAGCTTGGACAGCTCGAGCAGGTTCTGGGCGAGCCAATCGAGGCGCTCGATCTGCTGGCCGCTCGATTCGAGGAATTCGGCCCGGGCGGCGGGCTCCTCATCGGCGCCTTCCCGGAGCAGCTCGTTGAAGGTGCGCAACGCGGCCAGGGGCGTCCGCAGCTCGTGCGACACGTCCGCCAGGAAGTCGCGACTGCGGTCGCGATCGCGACGGATGATCTCGACGCTCTCCTCGAGCCGGTCCGCCATGGCGTTGAACTGGACGGCCAGCTCGGCCAGCTCCGACGACCCAGCCCGGACGTGGCTGGATGGCACGCGCCGGCTCAAGTCACCTTCGGCCAGGCCGCGCGAGGCCTCCGTCAGGCGCCGCAACGGGGTCGTGAATCGCCGGGCCATGGCCGCGGAGACAACGACGCTCAGAGCGAGTGCGAAGAGGGCAATCGCGGCGAGCAGTTGGCTGACATTGGCCAATGCGGTTGCCCGAAAGGTGTACGGGTTGGCCAGGGTGACCTTGATCGCATACGGCTGGAAGAGGCTGCCTGCCGGATACCAGTTGGAGACGACCGCGCTCCGTTCCTGGGTCTGGTCCGCGGCCGCCGGAGCCTCGAGGGCGATCTGGATCGGCTGGTCGTTCGCCGGTTCTGGAACCAGCTGCTCGCCTGCAGACTGCAGCCGGCCGAACTGGATCGTGACGTCGGCCTGGCCCAGGCGATCGGCGATCACCCGCTGCTGTTCTCGGTCCGACACCTCCAGGATGACTGCCGGGTCCACCACATTGTCGATCCCGACGACCGGCCGCCCGTTCGCCGCGGTCCGAGCGAGGGCCTGGACGTACTGGCGCACCGTCTGCGAGCGCTGCTCGAGGTCCGTGGTCTGCTGGCGGGTGAAGTAGTCGTCGAGCCGATTGATGACCAGGACCGTGATCAGGACCAGGATCAGGGCGATGACCGCGATGAAGGCCAGGGCGAGGCGGCCCTGGAAGGTTCGCGGCAGCATTCGGCGGATTCGGCGCGGCAGACGCGGCAACTGAGGGAGGCGCAGGGCTCGCACGCCTCGGCCGCCGGCGCCCTCAGCGCTCGGCAAAGGCGTAGCCGACACCTCGAACCGTCAGGACGAAGGCGGGCGATGTCGGGTCATCCTCGATCTTGTCGCGCAGGTGGCTGACGTGGACGTTGATCGTCTTCTCGTCCTGATCGAGCGCCTCGTAATCGCGCAGCAGCTCGAGGAGCTCGCTGCGGGTGTAGACCCGGCCCGGGCGCGACGCGAGGTGGCGCAGGATCTCGAACTCGGTCGGGGTCAGGCTGACCCGACGAGTGCCGCGCTGGACGCGTCGTCGTTCGAGGTCGATGAGCAGGTCACCGTGCCGGATCACGCGGCCACCCGCCGCGTCGGACAGATCACCGTACGAGCGTCGCAAGAGCGCCTTGATCCGGCTCATCAGCTCGCGCAGGCCGAACGGTTTGGTCAGGTAGTCATCCGCGCCGAGCTCGAGCCCGATGACCTTGTCCACCTCGTCGTCACGGGCGGTCAGGACCAGGACCGGCATCTTTGCCCCACTGGCTCGGAGGCGGCGCAGGACCTCCAGGCCGTCCATGCCGGGAAGCCGGACGTCCAGCACGACGAGGTCGGGGGCCTGGTGGGTGGCGATCTCCAGGCCCTCCTCGCCCGAGCGCGCCATGGCGACCTCGTACCCTTCCTGCTGGAGGGCGTACTGGATCCCGCGGGCGACCGCGTGCTCGTCTTCGACGATCAGAATGGTTGCGGACACGCGGCGATGCTACACCGCGTGAGCGATAGGCCCGGAAGACCGGCCCGGCGTCACCTCGTGGTAAGGTAGGCGCGCTTCCGGGCGCCTCGCCACTCCGGCCCCGCCGGCGAGCCGCGGCCCGTCACCAACACCAGACTCGAGCCAGAGGTCCCCGATCATGTCCACCGCCCGCGCGACGCTTGCCGCCGAACATCGCGAGGTGACCGGCAAGAAGGTCGCCCAGCTGCGCCAGGCCGGCCGGCTTCCCGCGGTTGTCTATGGCCATGGGGTCGAGTCGGCCAATGTCTCGATCGACAGGCACGAGTTCGAGCAACTCCGCAGGCACACTGGCCCGAATGCCCTCGTGGACCTGTCGGTCGATGGCAAGAAGCCGCAGCCCGTCCTGGTCTACGGCGTCCAGGTCCACCCGGTCCACCGTCGGCCACTCCACGTCGACCTCTTCCTGGTGCGGATGACCGAGGAGCTGACGGTCGACGTGCCGTTGGTAGCCACGGGCGACTCCCCGGCGGTCACGATGCACGGCGGGACCTTGCTCCATCCTATGGAGTCGGTCCGGGTGCGCGCCCTGCCGGATCACCTGCCGCAGTTCATCGAGTACTCGGTCGCGTCGATTGCCGACTTCGACACGACGGTTCACGTCCGCGACCTGGCCGTCCCGGCTGACGTCACATTGCTGACCGATGGCGACGAGATCATCGCCAAGGTCCAGCCGCCGCGCGTCGAGGAGGAGCCGATCGCTGCCGCCGAAGTCGCCGAGGCCGAGGGCGAAGGTGCCGCCGAGGAGACCACGGCGGAAGCCGGCGGCGAGTCGAGCGGTTCCAGCGAGAGCTGACCCTTCGGCGATCGCCTCAGCCTCGCGACCGGCGCCCCAGCGACCGGCGCCCGGACGCGAACACGATCGGAAAGCGCATCGTCAGCCGGTCGGCCGGGAGCCTTCTGAGACGCGCGCCAAGCTCGGAACGCAGGCGCTCCCGCAGGTCAGGCTCCAGCTCCTCGAACAGGGTCTCCTCGTCGAATTCGGAGAGGAAGGCGATGTAGCCCTCCACGGTGAAGCGGTGCTCGAGCATCCCCGCCTCAGCGGTGACGCCGGCGAACCCGGCGCGTTGGAGCTCGCCGGCCGCCCGCTGGACCGATGGCAGGTCGCCCGACCGGGCATCGTTCTCGCGGGCTCCGATGCCCAACCCCTCCAGCACCTCGTCGAAGATCACGTCCGGCTGGAAGGTTCGATGGTCGGCGAGCCACGAGACATACGCGAGCGACCCACCTGGTTCCAACACGCGGCGCGCCTCGCGCAGCGCCCGAGCTCGGTTTGGCACGAGCTGGAAGACGAACGACGAGAGTGCCAGGTCAAAGGTGCCATCCAGGAACGGCAGGGCGTCGGCAAACGCAACCTCGGAGCGGAATCGCGAGCGATCCGGGGCCGCCAGCTGTTGCTCGGCGCTCGCGTCTGCCATCGCCCGCATGCCGGCCGATGCGTCCACGGCCACGACCGAGACGTCCGGCCAGCGCGCCAGTGCGCCGAGCGCCAGCTGTCCGGTCCCGGTGCCGATGTCGATCAGGCGCGATGCGCCCGTCGAGACCGAGCTCCCGGCCCGATCCAGGAGCGCCTCCACCGCGGGCTTGAGAACCGGAGCCCACCAGCGCGCATATCCGGCGGCGATTCGGTCGTATCGTTCGGCCTGATCGGTCATCGGCGCATGGTGCCACGCGCCGGACCGCTTGGGGCGAGCCCAAGAGCATTGGACTAGCTGCTGCTGGTCAGCGGCTCGCTTGGGGGCGGCGGAGGCGGCAGGATCGCTCCAGGCCGACGACCGAGCCCAGCGCGTCGAGCGAACCATAGGCCCGCAGCGGTTAGCCCGCCGAAAGCGACGAAGATCGGCAGCCAGACGATCAGGAACCAGATCCCGGCATTGGCCAGCGACTGGAGGATGGAGATCATGCTGGCGGCCGCTTCATCGACCACCGCACGGGGCTCCCAGCCCTTGGCCGCTGCCTCCGTGGCCACGATGGGAACGCTGAACCGAGCGGCCAGCGTCGCGTAGCCCGCTCGATCGTTCAGATCCTTGAGCTGTGCGGTCAGTTCCTCGATCTGGCCCCGAACATCGGTCAGCCGGGCCTCGACCTCGAGGACGTCGCTGACCTTCGTGGCTCGCTCGGCGATTCCCTGGAGGGCGACCTCGCTGGCTTGCAGGTTCTTGATCCGAGCCTGAAGGTCGATGACCTGGCCGGTCACTTCGATCGCCTCGGTGTGCTCGGTCACCACCTTGGTCGTGAGGCCGTTGAGCCCGCGCAGGAGATCCAGGGCGGCTTCCCAGCGGTCCGCCGGGATTCGATAGGTGATCTCGGCGGACGGCTGGTCACCGTCATTGCTGGTATTGGAGGCGCCGACATACCCGCCCAGGGCGACGATCCCGTCGCGGGCCGTCCGGAGCGCCTTGGGGACGTCGCTGACCTCGAGATCGATCGAGCCCGTCCGGATGATCTTGGCGTCGTCGCGAGCGCCGATCGCCCCCAGGTCGATGGCGTCCCCGCCCCCCTGGCTGCTGGCCGTGGACGGGGCGGCGCTGGCGGCCGGTACGGGCCCGGCCGCCCCCGAATAGGCCGACCCGCCGACGGCGTCCCCGACGGTTGACAGGACCTCCCGTTGCGCCGAACCCCCGCTGGCGCAGGCAGCGATGATCAGCGCGACCGCGATCATCGGGATGAAGAGACGGATGGTGCGCATCTGGTGGCCCTCCGTGGGCTCGCCACGACCGAATGGTCGGGCGGCATCGCGGAGACGCCCGGTCGGGCGGCCCGGTTCCGCGAGTACACTCGCGCCGTGGCACTCCGGCTTCCGTTTCAGCCGCCGCTCGAGCCCATGCTGGCGAAGGCCTCGGACGAATTGCCCGTTGACGATGGCTGGCTATTCGAGCCCAAGTGGGACGGGTTTCGGGCGCTGGTCTTCCGCGATGGCGACGAGGTCTATACCCAATCGCGCGACCTGAAGCCGCTGGATCGCTACTTCCCGGAGCTGGCGGCACCGCTGCGGTCCGCCCTGCCGCAACGCTGCGTGCTGGACGGCGAGGTCGTCATCGCGCGCGACGGGGCACTCGATTTCGAAGCTCTGCTGCTGCGCATCCACCCGGCCGCTTCACGAGTCCGGATGCTCGCTGACACGTCGCCGGCCAGCTTCGTCGCCTGGGACCTGCTGGCGCTCGACGACGAAGACCTGCGAGGCGTGCCGCAGGGGGAGCGACGAGCTCGGCTCGAGGCAGTCCTGGGCAGCGCCCGGCCGCCGATCCACATGACGCCGGCGACACGGGATCGGGCGACGGCGAGGGACTGGTTCGGTCGTTTCGAGGGTGCCGGTCTGGACGGGGTGGTCGCCAAGCGGCTCGATGGCCACTATCAGCCGGGCAAGCGGGCGATGCTCAAGATCAAGCACCAGCGCACGGCGGACTGCGTGGTCGCCGGCTTCCGCTGGCACAAGAACGGGCCCGGGACGCACATCGGATCGCTCCTGCTCGGACTATACGACGACCAGGGCACCCTCCATCACGTGGGAATCACCTCCTCGTTCAGCTGGGATCGGCGGGCGGCTCTCGTCCTGGAGCTGGCACCACTGCGCGACGACGCCCTCGATGGCCATCCCTGGTCGGGTTGGGCGGACTGGGCGGCCGAGCACGAGGCGAGCGGCCAGCGCGTGCCGGGCGCAACATCGCGCTGGAATCGGGGCAAGGACCTGTCGTGGGAGCCGCTGCGGCCCGAACGGGTGGCCGAGGTCGCATACGACCACCTCCAGGGGACCCGGTTCCGCCACGCGACGACCTTCAAGCGCTGGCGTCCGGACAAGCCGCCCGAGGCGTGCCGCTACGACCAGCTCGAGGAGACCGCGCCGTTCGAGCTGTCCAGGATCTTCGGCGCGACCCGATGACCGTCAGGCTGGGTCTGGTCGGCGCCGGCTGGATCGCCCGCCTGCACCTCGAGGCGCTCGACCGACTCGGCCGGACGGAGCTGGTTGGCGTGGTCTCGCGCACGGTCGAGGGTGCTGCGGCCGTGACGGATGCCTGGGGCGGCGCTCCATATGAAGATCTCGACCGAATGCTGGAGACGGCGCGGCCGGACGCCGCCTACGTATGTGTCCCGCCACATCAAGCCGTCGCGATCGGAGAGCGGCTGGTCGTGCACCGGATCCCCTTTCTGACGGAGAAGCCGCTGGCGGCCGATGACGCGGCCGGCCCCGTGCGGCTCGCGGGCGCCATCGATCGCTCCGGCCTGATCGCGGCGGTCGGGTACCACCTCCGCGCGCTGGACTTCATGACCGAGCTTCGCGATCGGTTGGCCGAGCGACCGCCGCGGATGATCGTCGCCCGCTGGCTTGGCACGACTCCGCCGCCGGCCTGGTGGGCGCTGACCGGGCATGGCGGCGGACAGGTGATCGAACAGGCGACGCACCTGTACGACCTCGCTCGCTACCTGATCGGCGAAGCCGAGGTGGTCGGAGCGGTGTCCGTTCGCGACAGCCATGCCGGAGCGCCGGGCGACGTCGCCGACGCGGCGGCCGCGGTGCTGCGCTTCGCCAACGGCGCGATCGGGTCGTTCGCCAATGCGCACCGGCTCGCTTCTGGCTCGATCGAGGTCGCGCTTGCCTCGGACGACCTGCTCACGACGCTGCGCAAGGATCCCGATGGCGGCCAGGGCGACTGGCACGTCTCGTTCGACGATGGTCACCAGGTCCTCGACCTTCGGACCGAGCGCGACCCGTACGAGATCCAGGCAGCGGCCTTCCTGGATGCGATCGAGGCGGGCGATCCCGATCTGGTCCTGTCGAGCTACGGCGACGCTCTCAAGACAGACCGACTGACGCGGGCGGTCGTTGCTGCTACGGGCGCTGCGGGCTGATTCGCGCCGGAGTTCCAGCGGTGATGCGCACTCACGTTGGTGACGGTCGCAGCGGGTGCAAATCCACGTCTCCAGAGTGATACGGAGGATTTCGAGCCGTCGGTGCGGGTCGAGGCGGCGGCCCCACGCTCAGCGCGCGCTGGCAGTCGGTCCAGTGGGTCGGCAGCCGCTCCGTATCAGTCTGGGGATGATGGGATGCGAAGAACGACAGGCTGGCGGTCAGTCAACAACGTCATATTGCAGGCGGGTGTGTTCGTCGACTTGCTGTGCACCCGCATCGATTTGGGGCGCGGACTTCAGGAGACTCTTCTCGTGCGGCAAGGAAGTGCAGGGCCCAGCACGTACAGGTCTAGGCCCATCGCGCTCGCCGTACCGTCACGCTGGATCGGTCCTTGGTTTGCGCCCAGCACGATCGAGGGTGCCGGAGCGGTCCGGCCACTCGTAAC
>CAYLSK010000070.1:0-12453 GCA_964385975.1 uncultured Anaerolineaceae bacterium
TGAGGCGGGCGATCGTCGGGCAATCGCTGCCAGGAGCACGCTGGAGCAGCCAATTGGCTTGTACCTGCGGGCTGCGACGACGCGCGCCACGCTCGGTGGGGGCTACCCAGCTCGTCGCGGCGCGGACATTCGCTGACGAGTGCCCTCCTGAGGTTCATATGGCAGAAACAGCACGCCGTGCTCGGTGCCGACCGGGGCCTTGAGCCAGCGTCGGACCTGGACGGTTCGAGCTGGGAGGGCCGTATGGAACGTAGCGGCGAGCGCGTCCACGCGGCGCCTCGCCGTTCGATCATCCGGATGCACCAACAACCTCGTCACCGACGACGCGGGCCAACCATGTTCGCCCGCTACCGCTCGAGCGAGTCTCCCCTTCCGGTTCAGGGTGACAAGCATCGCCTGGATGTCGGGCACGACCGACTTCACCTCGACGACAAGTAGCGAGCCGCTCGCTCGATGAAATGCGAGAACGTCGATCGAGCCGCGTTCGCCTTGCAGGTTGAACGAGGACTTCCGCGGAAACCGCCCATCCCTCCCGCGTCAGCAATTCGATGGTCAAGTTGACGAGCGTCGCGTGCCGCTGGTCGAGCAGCCGGTCGAGGCCCTCGCCCTGCCATAGCAGCCGGACATCGACTCGTGCTCCGAGCTCAGCCGCGACGCGTTGTAGCGTATATACGGCGACTCGATCCGCGCGGCCGCGCTCCGTCCGGTAGATGACCGAACGCGACACTCCGACCCGCAGAGCAAGCTGCGCCTGGCTCCATCGGCGCCGATGCCGGAGCGCCCGAATGCCAAGGCCGAATCGGATCGCGTCCATGACGCAAGGATCGGCATCGGCGCTTGGCTCGGGCTTATTCGCGCGACAATAGCCACGTGCAAATCGGCGTCATCGTCCCGCAGGGCTGGACCGGCGAGTACGACGGCTGGGACGCGGCTCAAGCGTGGGCCAGGACGGTCACCGTCGCCCAGCAGGCAGAGCGCCTCGGCTTCGAGTCGATCTGGGTCTTCGATCATTTCCAGACCGTTCCGGAGCCGACGGACGAGCTGACGTTCGAGTCGTTCATCACGCTGGCCGCGCTGGCCGCGCTGACGAAGCGGGTGCGGCTGGGCCACGTCGTCGTCTGCACGGCGTTCCGGAACCCGGCCCTGACGGCCAAGATGATCGGCACGCTCGACGTCGTCAGCGGCGGTCGGGTGGATCTGGGGCTGGGCGCGGGCTGGAAGGAGGACGAGTTCGTCGCCTATGGCTACCGATTCCCGCCGACCCGCGAGCGCCTCGACATCCTGGCCGACCATCTGGAGGTCATCACCCGGATGCTCGGGCCGGGTCGCGCGAGCTTCGAGGGCGTCCATGCCCGCGTCGTGGACGCGATCAACCTGCCGCGTGGCCTCCAGCAACCGCGGATTCCGGTCATGGTTGGTGGCAATGGCCCGAACGTGACCTGGCGGCTTGCCGCCCGCCACGCCGACGAGCTGAACTTCGACAACCTGACCCCCGACGAGATCCGCGGCGCGATCCCGGTCGTCCGTCCACGTTGCGAGGAGATCGGGCGCGATCCGGCGACCCTGCGCTTGTCGGTCAACATCTTCCGGGCCCACATCGCGCCGGGCGGCCAGGCGCGCGTCGACCTGCTCAGTGCATACCAGGAGCTGGGTCTGCACCGCGTCCAGGGCATGCTCCAGGCGTCGGCAACGTCGGACGAGGCACTCGAGTCGCTTGCCGTCGATGCCCAAGCCGCCGGATTGTCGATGGCGGCTCCCGGCTGACGCGAGGGCCAAGAGGGCCCGCGGTCAGCCCAGGAAGAGCGACACGCTCGGCGCCACGGCGCCCAGGATCAGCACGACTGCGTAGGCCGCCAGGAGCAGCAAGCCGGCGCGTAGGTGGAGCTGGACGTTGGCGCCCATGATTGCCATCAGGCCGTACGGGTTGTCGTAGGAGGGCTCGAGGCCGCGCGCGACCTTGAGCGCCAGTGGGATCGTCAGCAGCATCACCAGCGCCGGGACTGGAAGGAGGCCGCCGGCGACCCCCAGGGCGAGCGCGACATAGGCCGCCGCGGCGGCCGCGTTGTAGCCGGCGATGACCGCGTGCGGTGAGAAGCGGACGGGCAACGTTCGCTTGCCGGCTCGGGCGTCGGCCCGACGATCCGGGATCTCATTGACGTACAGGATGAGCGCGACGAGCAGCGCAATCGGGATCGAGGCGGCGATCGGCTCCCATGACAGCGTGCCGCCGGTCTGGACGACGTAGGCGCCGAGAAGCATGAACGGCCCGAACCCGAGCGCCACCGCGATCTCACCGAGGCCGCGATAGACGAACTTGAGCGGGGGCGCCGTGTAGCCGAGGCTCACGATGATGCCGACGACGCCGATGACCAGGAGGGCGGTCGAGCCGTGGGTCGCCAGCAAGATCAGCCCGATCAGACCGGCGAGCACGTAGAAGACGGTCGAGAGGGTCGCCATCTGCCGCAGGCTGACCAGCCCGTACTGGATGACCCGTGAGCCGCCGCTGAACTGGGTGGGGGTGACGTTGGCGTCGTCGGCGCCCAGGATCGTGTCGAAGACGTCGTTGGCGACGTTGAGGCCGAGCTGGACGAACGACGCACCGACGATCGTCAGGATCGCCGCCACGAGATCGAACGATCCGTGCCGGGCCGCGATCAGGATCCCAAGAGCGACCGGCACGATCGTGGCGGTCAGGAACGGGAGCCGCGTGGTCCGCAGGGTCAGAAAACCAAACGAGAGGTGCGGCTTGACCGGCGTTCCGCGCTCCGCTGAGAGCGCATCGAAGTACCTGCGGGACTGGCCGGTCGAGCGCTCGGAGTACTCGAAGAAGGGAACCTCCGCCTCGTCCCAGCCCCATGCCGTCCGACCGCGAAGGACGACCGTCCCGTCAGTCACGACGGCCGGTCCCCAGACCGAGACATGACGGCGTTCGTCGTAGCCGTAACCCGGCTGCGGGCGGATGTGCGAACCGGTCAGCGAGATGTCGCCAATCGTCGGGATGGCGAGGCCAGCCGGAGCCTCGAACCGCGCGGTCCCGGCGGCCGGATCGATCTGCGCCTCGACGGCGACGCTCAGTGGGTAGCCGTCATCGTCGACCCAGGTCGCGATCTGATGGGGATAGGTCGCAAGCTTCTCGAGGCCCGCCCTGGCATCGAGCTCGGGTGTCCGGCGCATCACGCGGCCTCCTCGCCAATGACGGTCGAGACCGGCGCCGTCGCGGCACGCCCGTCTGGCCAGTAGAACGCCCGACGCGGCGTGATCTCGATCAGCGCTCGCTCGAAGAAGAGGGGCAGGGCGACTCGGGCCTTCAGGAAGTAGACGATCGAGGGCTCCTTCTTCTCCCAGATCGGGAGGAGCCGTTCCCACCCGCCATGGGGGTCGTCCTCGATGATCCGGGCGTCCCCCTGGATCATCGCCCGATCGGTCGCTCCGCCGACCGCGACCGGATCGGTGATCGAAAGCGACACCTTCCCATTCACCTTGATGTGTTCGAGCTTTCGACTGAACAGGGTCGACGAGGTCAGGTAGACCTTCTCGCCGTCCCACAGCGGGATCAGTGGATAGGTGACCGGACGGCCGCGGCCGTCGACCACGGTCAGCTCACCCACGAGGGCCGCATCGAGCAGCCTGGCGATCGGCTCGGGCATGGTGGCCATGGGTCTGGCTCCTCGTGTTCGATTGTGTGCTACCAGAGTGTAGCAGGTTTCACTGGCGGGAGCGCCAGTCGCACCGCCAGTCGCACCGCCAGTGGTACCGCCTGCGGTACCATGCGGCGCCATGCCCGAGATCCCCTCGATGCCGCTCATCCGTGCCCGCGGCCTGACCAAGCGGTTCGGTGCATTCACCGCAGTCGACTCGGTCGACTTCGATGTCGCCCCCGGAGAATCGTTCGGCTTCCTGGGCCCGAATGGAGCCGGCAAGACCTCGACGATGCGGATGATCGGCTGCGTCTCGCCGATCAGCGGCGGCACGCTCCAGGTGATGGGGATGGATCCCGCGACGGACGGTCCCACCATCCGCGGCCGCCTCGGCGTGGTGCCCCAGCAGGACACCCTGGACAACGAGCTGACCGTTCGCGAAAACCTCGCGATCTACGGCCGCTACTTCGGATTGAGCCGGGCGGAAGTCGGCCGGCGAGCCGACGAGCTGCTCGATTTCGCGCAGCTGACCGAGCGTGCCAACGACCAGGTCGAGCCGCTCTCGGGCGGGATGAAGCGGCGGCTCACGATCGCCCGTTCGCTGATCAACGAGCCGGAGCTGCTGCTCCTCGACGAACCCACGACAGGCCTCGACCCGCAGGCCCGCCATCTGCTCTGGGACCGCCTCTACCGGCTGAAGCAGCGCGGCGTGACCCTCGTCCTGACGACCCACTACATGGACGAGGCGGAGCAGCTGTGCGACCGCCTCGTGGTCATGGACAAGGCCAAGATCGTGGCGGAGGGGAGCCCGCGCGAGCTGATCGAGCGCTACTCGACCCGCGAGGTCGCCGAGCTTCGCTTCGCTCCCGGTGCCGCCGAAGAGCTCAATGGCCGGCTCGACGGGATTGCCGAACGGGTGGAGCACCTGCCCGACCGCGTGCTGCTTTACGCCGACGATGGAGAGGCGGCGGCGAGCGCCGTCCATCAGCGAGGGCTGAAGCCTGAGACCGTCCTCGTCCGCCGCTCGTCGCTCGAGGACGTCTTCCTGCGATTGACCGGCCGGTCATTGATCGACTAGGGAGCCCAGGGTGACCGCGCTGCCCCGCACGAATTCGACCGTCGGTCGCGTCTTCGAGCACCGCTTCCTGCAGTACCGGCGGACCTTTCGGTCGACGATCTTCTCGTCGTTCCTCTCGCCGGCCCTCTTCCTGACGGCGATGGGCCTTGGGCTCGGCTCGTACGTCTCGAATTCGGCCGTCCCGTCCCTGGGCGGTGTCTCGTACCTGGTCTTCCTTGCCCCAGGTCTGCTGGCGGCCACGGCGATGCAATCGGCATCGTTCGAGGCGACCTTCCCGATCATGGGCGGGTTGGTGTGGAACAAGATCTTCCATGCGATGTACGCGACGCCCATTTCGCCGCGCGACATCGCCCTGGGCAACCTCGCCTGGATCGCCGCAAGGTTGACCTTCATCTCCGCGGTCTTCACCCTGGTGATCGTCCTGTTCGGCGCGGCTGCCTCACCGCTGGTGGTGCTGGCGATCCCCGCCGCGGTTCTGACCGGGATGGCGTTCGCGGCACCGATTGCCGCCTTTTCCGCGACCCAGAAGACGCCGGACCGGTTCAGCACGATCTTCCGCTTCGGGATCACCCCGCTCTTCCTCTTCTCGGGGACCTTCTTCCCACTCAGCTCCCTGCCGGCCTTCCTCCAGCCGTTGGCCTGGCTCACGCCGCTCTACCACGGCGTGGCCCTGACCCGAGGCCTGTCGCTGGGCACGATCCTCGACGACCCGCTGTTCGCCCTTGTCCATCTCGTCGCACTGCTGGCGTTCATCGCGATCGGTACCTGGGCGACGATCCAGACGATCGAGCGCCGGCTGGTCCGCGGATGACCGCCCCCACGCTGCGCGTCGCGCCGGCCGCCCTAGCCTTCGGGAGCCGCCGGTCAGCCCGACTGATCGAACGCAACCTGTACGTCTACAAGCACGGCTGGATGATCATCCTGTCCGGCTTCTTCGAGCCGCTGTTCTACCTGCTTGGCATCGGCTTCGGGCTGGGTGCCCTGATCGGGACGATCAGCGGACCGGCCGGGGAGCCGATCAGCTACCAGCTGTTCGTGGCTCCGGCCCTGCTGACGACCGCGGCGATGAACGGCGCGATCAACGAGAGCACCTTCAACTTCTTCTTCAAGCTGAACTACAACAAGACGTTTGCATCGATCCTGGCGACGCCCCTCTCGCCCGGCGACATCGCCCTTGGCGAGCTCGGGTGGGCATTGATCCGTGGCGGCCTGTATGCCGCCGGGTTCATGGGCGTGATGACGCTCCTGGGGTTGGTGGTCTCTCCATGGGTCGTCCTGGCCGTGCCGGCGGCCCTGCTGGTCGGCTTCGCCTTCGGGGCAGTCGGCATGGCGGCCACGTCCTTCATGAAGACCTGGCAGGACTTCGACCTCATCCAGCTCGTCGTGCTGCCGCTCTTCCTCTTTTCGGGCACCTTCTACCCGGTCGATGCCTATCCGGAGGCGATTCGGATCGTCGTCCAGCTGACCCCGCTCTACCAGGGTGTCGACCTGATCCGCTCGCTCACGGTTGGGGTCATCTCACCGATCCTCCTCTTCCACGTCGCCTACCTCGCGGCGATGGGTGTCGCCGGTCTGGTTGTGACCTCGCGGCGGCTCGATCAACTGCTGCTCAAGTAGGCGAGCCGGCGTGACGGATCGGGCCGCCCTCGCCGCGCTGACCGCCGAGATCGTCGAGTGCCGGCGCTGCCCACGCCTGGTCGAGTGGCGGGAGCGAGTGGCGCGAGAGAAAGTCCGGCGATTCCGTGATGAGACCTACTGGGGTCGACCGCTGCCCGGGTTCGGTGATCCTGACGCCCGGATCTTGCTTCTGGGGCTGGCGCCGGCGGCGCATGGCGGCAACCGGACCGGACGGGTCTTCACCGGTGACGCGTCGGGCGATTTCCTGTGGACTGCACTGCACGCCGTTGGCCTCGCGGACCGGCCGGCGTCTCATCGAGCCGACGACGGGCTGACCCTCACCGATGTGTACATCGCCGCGGCGGTCCGTTGCGCGCCGCCGGCGAACAAGCCGACGACCACGGAGCGCGACACCTGTGCACCGTTCCTCGAGCGCGAGATCCTTTTGCTCGATGGGCTGGCCGTAGTGGTCGCGCTCGGCCAGTTCGGCTGGGACGCAGCGCTTCGAGCGTTCGCCTCGTTGGGCCACGATGTTCGACCGAGGCCGCGCTTCGGGCGCGGGGCGGAGGCGACGATTGGACCGTATCGGCTCCTTGGCTCGTACCACCCATCGCAGCAGAACACGTTCACGGGGAGACTCACGCCAACGATGTTCCTCGAGGTCCTGGTACGGGCGCGCGAGCTCATCTCATCTGAGAGCGCCTGAGCGGGACCGCGTCTGCGTCAACCCGTATCCTTCTCGTCCAGCATGGCCACCACCGAACGCGACTTCTACCTCATCCTCGGCGTAGAACGCACCGCCACCGACGCTGAGATCAAGCGCGCCTACCGCAAGCTCGCCCAGCAGTGGCATCCCGACGTCAACGCCGACGCGACCGCGCACGATCGCTTCACCGAGATCAACGAGGCGTATCAGGTGCTGTCGGACCCCGAACGGCGTGGGCGCTATGACATGTTCGGGCGAGCCGGGCTGGGCGGCTCGGGCACGCCCGGGTTCGAAGGCTTCGGTGGCTTCAGCGACATCTTCGACGCCTTCTTTGGTGGAGGGACAGGCGCGAGCTCCGCACGACGCGGCCGCCCGCAGCCTGGCGCGGACCTTCGCTACGACCTGCGGATCGCCTTCACCGAGGCGGTCAAGGGGACCGAGAAGGAGATCGAGTTCCCGGTGCTGCTGCGATGCGAGACGTGCAACGGGAGCGGCGCCAAGTCAGGCACGGAACCAACCACCTGTCCGCAGTGCAACGGGCGCGGGGAGGTTCGCTCCATCCGCCAGACGATGCTCGGCCAGATGGTCAACGTGAGCGCCTGCCCGCGCTGCCAGGGCGAAGGCCGGATCATCGAATCGCCGTGCGAGACGTGCCGCGGCGAGGGCCGGACCGAACGGCGTCGCACACTGCGCGTCTCCATCCCGCCGGGCATCGACGAGGGCCACCAGATCCGGTTGTCGAACGAAGGCGAGTCGGGGCCACGGGGCGGCGCCGCGGGCAGCCTATACGTGGCCGTTCATGTCCAGCCGCATCCGTCGTTGAAGCGCGATGGCAGCGAGCTCTACTACCAGGCCCAGGTCTCCATCGCCCAGGCCGCTCTCGGGACGCGGATCACGGTCCCGACGGTCGACGGCGACGAGGAGGTCGAGATCAAGCCAGGCACCCAGCCGGAAACCGAGATCCGGCTGCGCGGCAGGGGCGTCCCGCATCTTCGCCGGGCGGGCGCGCGGGGCGACCTGCACGTCCTGGTGGACGTCGTCGTCCCGACCAAGCTCTCAAAGAAGGCCCGCGAGCTGCTCGCCGCCTATGCCGAGGAGACCGGCGAGTCGGTGGCGTCGGGGAACGGCGGCATCCGCGAGAAGCTCGGGCTCGGTTGAGCGCGACCTCGCCGGGCCGCGCCGCGACCCCATCGAGCGGCGCCGCGACCCCATCGAGCGGCGCCCGATCGGAGGTCGCCGCGGGATCGGAGGTCGCCGGCGGCGGTGCCTGGCTCGAGCTCGCGGTCGAGGCGGACGTCGAAGCGGTCGAAGCCGTCAGCGAGATCCTTGGCCGGGCCGCACCCGGCGGTACGTCGGTCGAGCCTGCGTTCGAGCTCGTCGATGAGGGGCTGGGCGCCAGGGTCGATCCGACGCTACCAGCGATCGTCCGGGCGTACCTGCCGGCTCGCGACCGGGCCGCGGCCGAGCAGGCGGCGGCGGGCGTCGCCGAGGCGCTCGGGCACCTCCAGGCGTTCGGCCTGCGACCGATCGGCGAGCTGCGAACCAGGCTCGTTCACGAGGCCGATTGGGCGGAGGCCTGGAAGACCTACTTCCCAGTTCTGCGGGTCGGCCGGCGACTGGTCATCCGGCCATCCTGGCGACGCCACCGCCGGCAGGCGGACGACGTCGTCTTGGCGCTGGACCCGGGGATGGCGTTCGGGACCGGGCTCCACCCCACGACCCGGCTCTGCCTGGCGGCCATCGAAGAACTGGCCGACCGGGGCGTCCTCGTGGGACGCCGGATCCTCGACGTCGGCTGCGGCTCGGGAATCCTGGCGATCGCCGCATTGAAGCTCGGCGCGGCGACGGCGCTGGGCGTCGACACCGACACAATGGCCGTGGACGCGACGCTCGCGAACGCCCGTCGCAACGCCCTAGCTCGGCGGCTCCGGGCACGGCAGGGTAGCCTGCCGAGCGCGGAGGCCTCGTTTGACGTGGTCCTGGCCAACCTGATCGCGGGCGTCCTTGTGGCCCTGGCGCCCTTGTTGCGTGACGAGCTTCGCCCGGGTGGCTCGTTGCTGGCGTCGGGCATCTTCGTCGATCGCGAGGCCGACGTCTGGAAGGCCTTCGAGGTTGTGGGGCTCAGGGTCGTCGGTCGAAGCGGGGAAGGGGACTGGGTGGCCTTCGAGGCTGTCCGAGCGGCCTGACTCGGCCGTCGCCCTACAATCGATCACCATGTCGTGGTTCTTTCCGATCCTGCTCGGCGCGCACATCGTCCTGGCGGTGAGCCTCGTGATTCCCTCGATCCTGCTGCCGTTCGCCCTGAGGACGCGGCGGGCAACCGTCGACTCGGCGAGCCCCGTTGTTCAGACCTTGCTCTGGGCGCAATCCCACGGCACGGTCCTGCTTGGGGCCGGTCTGGCCCTCACCGGGATCGCCCTCGTCCTGATCCTGGGGGCCCAGCTGCTCCGCCAGACGTGGCTCCTGGTGGCCCTTACGATCTACTTCGCCAACCTTGGGATCGCGTTCTTCATCCAGCGCCCCAACCTGCGCGGCCTGATCGGAGTTCGGGCGGGGGCCGACGACACGGGCTGGCGGTTTCGAGCCAGGCGCCAACGATATGTGTCGTACCTGATGGCCGGACTGGTCGGCACGATCGGCTTTCTGATGAGCTCCAAGCCGGTGCTCTGGTGAACGCCACCGACTGTTTGTTCTGCCGGATCGTGACGGGGGAGATTCCCTCCGCCCGACTCCATGACGACGAGCTCGTCATCGCGATCCGGGACATCGCCCCTCGCGCCCCGACCCACATCCTGCTCATGCCGCGTCGACACATCGGGTCCGCCTCGAACCTGGTCGATTCGGACGGTCCGACGCTGGGGCGGCTCTTCGCCGTTGCCGCCGACCTGGCGCGTTCGGAGGGGATTGCCGATGACGGCTACCGCCTGATCTCGAATGTCGGGCGGTGGGGCGGACAGACCGTCGACCACCTCCACGTCCACCTGATGGGCGGCCGCTCGTTCACCTGGCCGCCAGGTTGAGGGACCTCGCCCGCGGGCAACGTTCACGGGCCTGCATCGCCGTGGCCTCACTCTGGCTGTCATTGGCCGCTGCCGGCTGTGCCACGTCCGAGGAGGCAGGGCGAACGTTCGCGGTCGCATCGATCGGACCCGCCAGGACGGTGAGCCCGGCGGTCAATCAGACCCGAGCGGAGCTGGTCCGGGTCCTGGCCGACCACCATCTCGTGCTGACTGACACGCAGGCCCCGGTCCGCCCCGTCGAGTCAGCACTGCTGGTGAGCGCGCCTCGGGCGCTGTACCAGGTGATCCTGCCAAAGGACCCGACCAAGGGATACGTCGTGGTCTACGAGTTTCCGGACCCGAACCGGGCCGCCGAGGCTGCCGCCGAGGAGCAGCACTACCTGGCGACTGGTCCCGGGCTAATCCAGTCGCCACAGGGATCGATCCAGGTCCTGCGCCAGGTGGGCGTGACGGTCGTCCTGTATGACTGGCTCCCGGGTGCCGCCCAGGATCCCTCGGCGCCGGAGATCCAGCAGGCGCTCGAAACGCTGGGGGTGGGATTCCCGGTGGGCGGCTAGGCCGATGTCATTCGGCCGGCCGGGGGGCGGTATCCGCGATCGCCCAGGCGTGCACCGGAGCCCGCTTGATCTTGAGGGTGTGGGTCCGCGGAAAGTCCTCGTCTGGCCAGAGACGCCAGCCGGCGATTCGCTGGTTCGGGCCCAGGCGGGCGTTCGCCGACTTGACGATCTCGTCGATCCTGGCGCGCAGGGCCGGCACGTCTGCGGTGCCGCCGGGCGGCATGGCCGGACCCGCCGCGCTCCCGAGCACGATCGCCTCGATCCGCCCCGGCCTTGTCTCCACCACCACCGAATCGCGCAACCCCCCGATCCGCAGCGCGTTCTCGATGTCCTCCGGATAGACGTTGAAGCCGTTGGGCAGGACGATCATGTCCTTGCTCCGACCGGACAGGATCAGCCGTCCGGCGGCGTCCAGATGGCCGATGTCGCCGGTCCGGTACCAGCCATCCGGCGTATAGGCGGCGGCCGTCGCCGCCGGATCGCGCCAGTAGCCCCTGAACAGCGTGGGCCCGCGGAACTGGACCTCGCCGTCGTCGGCGAGGCGCATCTCGATCCCGACCGGCGGCCGTCCCACCGTTCCGAGACCGTGATCTCTGAGGGTCGTGCAGCTGCCGGTGCCAGTCTCGGTGGTCGCGTTATCCTGGAGGAAAGAAACGCCGAGGTCCTCCCAACCCTGCTGGAGTGCCGGTGGAAGGAATGCACCCGCTGACAGGAAGAGTCGGAAGTGCCCGCCGAGCTGGGCGTGAACGCTCTTGAACAACCATCTTCGTAAGGCCGCCGGCAGATGGCGAGCGACGCGCCGGATGCGATCGAATGCGGCCGCCTGGCCGCGCTTCGCGACCTCGCGCTCGATGGCGCTCCAGAAGAGGTCCAGGACCTGGGGGACGACGACCATGGAGGTCACCCGGTGGTCGCGCAGGGCGTCGAAGATGACGCGCGGGTTCCGACTCCTGACGTACAGGACGTCCGCCCCGACCGAGAGGGCGTAGCACAGCCCAACGGACTGCTCCAGCAGGTGCGAGAGCGGCATTAGCGAGACCAGCCGGTGCTCCATCACGGGCACGATCCGATGGAACGATTCGATCGAGGCCAGGACGTTGTCGTGGGCAAGCATCACGCCCTTCGGGATGCCGGTCGTGCCCGAGGTGAAAACGAGCTCGAAGATCTCGCCCGGGGCGGGTCGCGCCCAGCCCGCCACCTGGGTCTTCCAATCCGCCGCGAAGGTGTCGTCCGGATCGGCGCAGAGGGCCTCCACCGTTGTGGTCGGGAATCGATCGAGGCCGGCTTCGCGCGGATCCGGCGCGTCTCGCCCGCTGCCGATGATGAGGTGGCGCGCCTCGGATGCCTTGACGATCCCCTCCACTGCGTCGGCCGACATCCGCAGGTCCAGCGGGACAATGACCAGGCGAGCGCGCATCGCGCCGAAGTAGGCGGCCGGGAGCTCAGGGGTGGAGGGGGACCAGGTCAGCAATCGGTCGCCCGGCTTGAGGCTCAGCGCCCGCAGTCGCCAGGCCGCGATCCTCGATCGGTGGTCCAGCTCGCGATAGCTCCAGGTCGTCGTCGACCCGTCGTCGCGGCGCAGGCTCAGCGCCGCCCGGTCCTCGTAGCGCGCGACCGCGTCGTCGAGAAGATCGAGCAGAGTCGTGGGCATGGCGGCCTCAGGCAGGTCCGTCCGATCGCATGACGCTCATACGCGGCGGTCGTCACCGGCGAGTGTTACATCAACGCCGTCGGCGCGTCTCCACGTCAGGCGAGGTTGCAGACTGGCCCGACCCGACGCGAGGAGCGCATTCCCGTCTCGTGGCACATCGATTGGCACCTGGTTGCGTGCGCCATC
>CAYLSK010000071.1:0-10261 GCA_964385975.1 uncultured Anaerolineaceae bacterium
ATCCTGCGCGAGGCGTCCGGTGGGTCGCCGCAGCTCATCACGATCGGCACCGGCTCCGAGCTTCAGCTGGCGTTCGTCGCAGCCGAGGCGCTCGAGGCCGAGGGGATCCCTACCCGGGTCGTCTCACTCCCGTGCTGGGAGCGGTTCGAGGCCCAGGACCAGGCCTACCGCGACGTCGTCCTGCCACCGGCTGTCCGGAAGCGGGTCAGCGTCGAGATCGGGATCCCGCAGGGCTGGGAGCGCTGGGTTGGCGACGAGGGCGCGATCATCGGGCTCGAGCATTACGGCGCATCCGCACCGGCCGGCGCCATCTTCGAGCACCTCGGCTTCACTGCCGAGCGCGTTACGGACGTGGCCCGACGGGTCGTCCGCGACGGCCTGCGGGGCCGGATCCCGACACTGGACCGCGGCCACTTCTGAGCATTCGCCGCGCTCAAACAGCGCGCTCTCATCTTTCTCTCACGATCGCCGCGTAGGAATCTGCTGGGGAGGGAGCACACGCGTACGGCCTGCCCGGAGGAGCGTGATGTCCCGCCGAGACCGAATTCGAGCACGCCGCGACGGATCGATCCGAGACGGCTTGCAACGCCCACGCGGTGGACCGCCCCGCCCGGACAGCTGGGGATCCGACATTCCGGATCCGGCGACGCTCCTCGACCGGATGACCCTGGCCTTCCTGCCCTTGCGCATCTTCCTCGGCGTGACCTTCGTCTACGCCGGCGTCGACAAGCTCATCGACCCTTCGTTCCTTCGCGCGACCGGGCCTGGATCGATCGGCTCGCAGCTGGAAGGATTCGCCAAGGTCTCGCCGATCGCGCCGCTCGTCCAGGTGTTCGGTCAGATCTTTCCCGTCGAGATCGGGTTCCTCATTGCCGTCGCCGAGATCGCGATCGGGTTGGGCGCGCTGAGCGGTCTGCTGTTTCGGCTCTCGGCCGCCGGCGGCTTCGCGCTGTCGGTGCTGTTCTGGCTGACCGCCTCGTGGGCGACGAAGCCCTACTACTACGGGCCGGACCTGCCGTACGCGTTCGGCTGGCTCACCGTTGCACTCGCGGGCACCGGCGGTCGTTTCACGCTCGAGACCTGGCTTACACGCGAGTTGGACGGCGGCGCACGTGACGAGCCGGTGTCGGAAGAGCGGCGCATGGTCCTCAGAGCGGGGTTTCTGGGTATGGCGGCGCTCGCGATGGCCGGACTGGCTGGCACGGTCGGGGCATCGGTCCTGGGGCGTTCCAAGGCGAGCCTGGCGAACGAGACGCCGACACCCGCACCTTCCGGTGGCGTTACGGGGCAGAACGCCTCGCCGAGCCTCCCGGCTACGGGCGACGCGAGTCCGGCCGGGACGGTTGCGACCGGTGCTGGTCCAACGCCGGCGGCCGCACCCGGTCAACTCGTGGCGCGCGTGAGCCAACTCGCCTCCGGTCGCGCCGTGACGTTCAGCGACCCGATCACCGGCGATCCGGGCGTCCTCCTGAAGTTGGCCGATGGGTCGATCGTGGCGTTCGACGCCGTCTGCACCCACGCCGGGTGCACGGTGGGGTACGACCGGAGCTACGGGTTGCTCCTATGCCCCTGTCACGGGGCCGCCTTCGATCCAACCCATGATGGGCAGGTCGTCGCCGGTCCGACAAACCAGCCGCTCGCGTCCATCCCGATCCATGTGGACACGGCCAGCGGGCGGATCATGATCAAGGCCTAAATCGAGGTGCTACTCCGGAGTTGTCGCGCGCCGAGGCGGCTCGGTCTCGGCCTCGCGGCACGTTAAGGTATTGGGTATGCGCATTGCGTTCGCTGCCGATCATGCCGGCGCGGCTCTCAAGGACGAGCTCATTCGACGGCTCGGCGCCGCCGGTCTCGGCCCTGAGTGGATCGACCTTGGTGGAGACGGTTCGGATCCGCAGGACGACTACCCGGACTTCGCTCAGCGCCTCGGCGAGGCAATCGTTGCCGGTGAGGCAGACCGCGGAATCCTGATCTGCGGCTCGGGCGTCGGTGCATCCGTGGCGGCGAACAAGATCCGCGGCATCCGGTCGGCCGTCTGCCATGACACCTATTCGGCCCACCAGGGCGTGGAGCACGACGACATGAACGTGCTGACCCTTGGCGCCCGAGTCATCGGTCCGGAGCCGGCGTACGAGTGCGCCGTCGCCTTCGTCCGTGCGACGTTCGGCGGCGAACCGCGCCACCGCCGCCGACTCGGGAAGGTGCTTGCCATCGAGGCCAACGGGCTCGCCTGACCAGATCGGCCGGGTAGGGCGACTCCCAATCGCGGAGTCAGGGTCGAGGCGACGGCCGCAGGCTCCTCGGGCCGTCGGTATCGACTGCCAGTCGCGGATTGAGGGTCGAGGCGATCGTGGCAGGCTCCTCGGGCCCCAGTGTTGCCTCCCAGACGCGTATCAGATTTGGAGAGCCGCGAAAGGCCTCCTCGGGCCGCCGGTGTTGACGCTTCGTCACGCAGCAAGGCTGGCTCCCCACATCGCGCGCAATCGCGAGCGGCGTACCATGAGCCCGCCGCGGTCGACAGTCGTGAAAGGCATCGGCACCCACCCGTAACCGTCCGTTCACTGGCCCGCGGTTATCTTTCGGAGGCCACGATGCCCGATCCCGCCTCGACCACCGTCAACGTCCCGCGACTCGCCCTGGGCGAAGACTCCGCGGCGTACGACGCGGCCGTCGAGCGCGCCCGGAGCGAGGAATGGGCGAACCGTCTGTTCGATCGTGACGTGACCCTCTGGTCGAAGGATCCGAGGGTCGGCTCGGCGATCGCCGAGCGTCTGGGCTGGCTCGATGCCCCGGCGCATTTCGTGAACCAGATCGCGGCGCTCGAGGGCTTCGGTGACGCGGTCGTCGACGAGGGCTACACGACGGCGGTCGTCGCCGGCATGGGCGGGAGCAGCCTGGCCCCCGACGTGCTCCACCGGACGTTCGGCTCGCAGGCGGGCTACCTCGCCCTGCGGATCCTCGATTCGACGGACCCGGCCCACGTCTCCGCCACCTTCGACGACCTGAATCCGCTCCGGACGCTCGTCCTGATCGCCTCGAAATCCGGTACCACGACCGAGCCGAACGCCTTCCTGGCGGACGCCTGGGCGCGCGCCCAGGCCGCCCTCGATGTCGCCCACCACCACACCTACGAGCATCCGGGCGGGTTCATCGCGGCGATCACGGATCCGGGCCGGAGCGTCGAGGCGATCCCCCACCATGACGACTTCCGCGAAGTCTTCCTGAATCCGCCGGACATTGGCGGCCGCTACTCGGCCTTGACCTACGTCGGCCTGGTCCCGGCTTCCGTGATCGGGCTGGATCTCGACGCGCTGCTGGCGTCGGCCTGGGCGATGTTGGGCGCGTGCCGGGAACCGGATCCTGCGAGCAACCCAGGGGTCTCGCTCGGCCTCGCGATCGGGACCCTGGCCAAAGCCGGCCGCGACAAGCTGACCTTCCTGACCGACGACGCGATCTCGTCATTCGGTGCCTGGGCCGAGCAGCTGATCGCCGAGAGCACAGGCAAGCACGGCGTCGGGATCGTGCCGGTCGACCTGGAGCCGCTCGGACGCGTCGAGGCGTACGGGACGGACCGGGCCTTCGTTCGGATCAACCTCGCTGGCGGCGCCGAGGCAAACGACGGGGACAGGACCAAGGATCGCCTTGCCGATGCCCTCGAGGCAGCGGGCCACCCGGTCATCCGGATCGAGCTCGCCGACCCGATCGACCTGGGTGCTGAATTCGTCCGCTGGGAGGTCGCCACCGCGATCGCCGGCGCGGTCCTCGGCATCGACCCGTTTGACCAGCCGAACGTCGAGGAAGCGAAGGAGCTCACCCGCGACTTGCTGGCTCGCCGCGAACGTGGCGACAGCGACATGACTCCGCCGCCGGCACCGGTCGCGAGCGGCGACGGGCTCGTCCTGCATGGCGACGCCGCCCTCCGGCTCACCTCCGGTGACGGCGGCCTGGTCGCCGAGCTGGCCCGCCACCTCGCACGTCGTCGCCCGAATGCCTACCTCTGCCTCCAGGCGTTCATCGCCCCGACCCCGGCTCGTGACGATGCGTTCGCCCGCATCCGAACCCTGCTCCGTGATCGAACAGGTCGTGCCACGACCGCCGGCTACGGTCCGCGCTTCCTCCACTCGACGGGGCAGCTCCACAAGGGCGGCGCACCGATCGGCTGGTTCATCCAGCTGACCTCGGATCATCCGGTCGATCGCCAGATCCCGGGCTGGCCGTACACATTTGGCCAGCTGATCGATGCCCAGGCGGCCGGCGATTTCGCGGCGATCGAGGCGCACGACCTGCCAATCCTGCGAGTCCACCTCGGCTCGGATCCGGGCGCCGGCCTGGCTGCCCTGGAAGGGGCCCTGGCCGCCGCCCTCGACACCCCGACGGAGGCATGATCCAGATGCGCATCGGGTTCATCGGGCTCGGCCGGATGGGAGCCAACATGGTCCGCCGGCTGATCCGTGACGGCCACGAGGTCGTTGTCTACAACCGGACGCCGGAGAAGACGACGGAGATCGCCGCCGAAGGCGCGACATCGTCCTATTCGATCGCCGAGCTGGTCTCGAGGCTCGAGAAGCCCCGTGCCGTCTGGGTCATGGTCCCCGCCGGCGATGCGACCGAGGCGCAGATCGCGGAGCTGCTCGAGCATCTCGAACCGGGTGACACGATCGTGGACGGCGGAAACACGAACTTCCACGACGACGTCCGGCGCCAGGCGGAGCTCAGAACCAGGGGAATCGGCTACGTGGATGCCGGCACGTCCGGCGGCGTCTGGGGCCTGCAGGTCGGCTACTGCCTGATGGTCGGCGGGGAGGGCGCGGTCGTGGAACCGCTCGAGCCGATCTTCAAGTCACTCGCACCCGAAGGCGGCTACCTCCATGTGGGTGGACCCGGCGCCGGCCATTACGTGAAGATGGTCCACAACGGGATCGAGTACGGGCTCATGCAGGCGTACGCCGAAGGCTTCGAGATCATGCACGCCAGCGACTACGAGTTGGACCTGGCGGCCATCTCCGAGCTGTGGATGCAGGGTTCGGTCGTGCGCTCGTGGCTGCTCGAGCTGGCCGGGCGCGCGTTCCGTGCAAACGGCCCCGAGCTCGCCCACCTCAAGGGCTTCGTCGCCGATTCAGGCGAGGGTCGCTGGACAATCCAGGAGGCGATCGATCACGACGTTCCGGCGCCGGTCATCACCCTCTCGTTGCTGACCCGCTTCCGCTCACGCCAGGACGATTCGTACGGGGCCAAGGTGCTCGCCGCGTTGCGCAACGAATTCGGCGGCCACGCGGTCAAGACCGAGTAGCTGACGGTGGCATCTGGTCGCAGCAAGGGAGCCGTGGCGGTCCCGGCGGTGGACGCTGCAACCCCCGATGCCCTGCCCGACCAGTCGATCCCTGCACGCCCGGCGCCTCGGTCCAAGGATGCCCCGCGGACGATGAAGGAGGTCCGGCTCGCACGTCAGGGGCGTCGCTCATCGAAGACAAAGCCGGTCGATAACGTCCTGCGAGAGGGTCTGCGACTGGAACGGGTTCCCGATCCGTCCGTCGTGGTCCTGTTCGGTGGCACGGGCGACCTGGCCCATCGCAAGGTGGTCCCAGCCCTCTATCAGCTGTGGCGCACGAACTTGTTGCCGCATGAGTTCGTGCTGCTGGCGATCGGTCGCCGCCCGTACCACGACGAGGTGTTCCGGCGCGACATCCGGGCCTCGCTCGACCAGTTCAGCCGCGTCCTGCCGGTCGACAACGATGCCTGGCGCTCGTTCGCTGAGCGGATCTGCTACCAGCAGCTCGACTTCACCGACCCGGCGGGCTTCGACAGCCTGGCCAGCCGCCTGGATGCCCTCGACGAAGAACGAGGCACGCGCGGCAACCGGCTCTTCTACCTCGCGACCCAGCCGTCCCAGTTCGCAGAGATCGCCGGCCAGCTGGGGCGCGTCGGACTCGACCACGAGCTTCACGACGCCGGCTGGCGGCGGATAGTCATCGAGAAGCCATTTGGCCACGACTCGGAGTCGGCCAGGCGGCTCAATCGCGAGGTTGGCAAGGTCTTCCGCGAGTCGCAGGTCTACCGCATCGACCATTACCTGGGCAAGGAGACCGTCCGCAACCTGCTGATCTTCCGGTTTGGGAACGGCATCTTCGAGCCGCTCTGGAATCGCCGCTACGTCGACAACGTCCAGATCACCGTCGCCGAATCGATCGGGATCGAGAATCGGGGCGCGTTCTACGAGGAGACCGGCGCCTCGCGCGACGTCCTCCAGAATCACCTGCTCCAGCTGGTCAGCCTGATCGCCATGGAACCGCCGGCCAGATTCGAAGCTGATGCCCTGCGCGACGAGAAGGTGAAAGTGTTGCGAGCGATCTCAAGCGCGCCGGGTGACGCCAGCGGGGAGGTCGTCCGCGGCCAGTACGGCCCAGGTTGGGTGGCCGCCACCCAGGTCGCCGGTTACCGCCAGGAATCGGACGTGGACCCGGAGTCGGAGACCGAAACGTTCGTTGCGGCGCGCCTGATGATCGACGACTGGCGCTGGTCCGGCGTCCCGTTCTACGTCCGGACCGGCAAGCGCCTGCCCAAGCGGGCGACCGAGATCGCCATCCAATACCGAGAGGTCCCGCACCGCCTGTTCAAGGACGAGGGAGTCGAGCCCGACGCGAACCTGCTCGCCATCCGGATCCAGCCGGACGAGGGGATCATGCTCAGGTTCGGGGCCAAGGTGCCAGGGCTGGGCCTCGACGTCCGCTCGGTGACCATGGACTTCACCTACGGCTCTGCGTTCAGCGTGGACTCACCGGACGCCTACGAGACGCTGATCCTCGACGCCCTCCAGGGAGACGCCTCGCTGTTCACCCGCGCCGACGAGGTCGAGGAGGCCTGGAGCATCGTCGATCCGATCGTCGACGCCTGGGCGGACGCACCCGCCCCGGACTTTCCGAACTACGACGCCGGGTCGTGGGGGCCGGCCGCCGCCGACGAGCTGCTCGCCCGCGAGGGGCGGCGCTGGCGCCGGATCTGAGCCTCGATCGAGATGGCCATCGACGCGCCCCTCAAGATCGGCGAACCGGCTATTCGCTGGTCGGCGAGGGCCCACAGCATCGCCGAAATCGAGAGTGAGCTCGCCCGCATCTGGTCGAGCCAGGACCTGACGACCGACATCGACGGTCAGCGCGGGCGGCACGTCGCCGCGCGGACGAGCGTGATGAACCTGGTTGTCGTCGCCCGGCGCCCCGAGATCGCCGAGCGCTGTGCCGCCACGATCCAGGCGCTGACCGGGCGCCACCCGTCACGGACGATCGTCATCCAGTCGGCCGATCCCGACGGGCCGTCCTGGCTGGACGCGCGCGTGGAGGCGCACTGCGTCTTGCCGCGCGAGGACGCGCCAGAAACGTGCGCGGAGACGATCCACGTCACCTGTGGCGGTGAATCCGGTCACCACCTCGCGGCCATCGCGACCCCGCTGATCATCCACGACCTGCCAGTCACGGTCTGGTGGCCGGGCGAGCCGCCCCTCACGAGCCGGGCAGCCCGGGACCTGCTGGCGACGGCCGATCGCCTCGTGGTCGACGGGTCCACCTGGAGCGGCGATGGCCTCGCCAAGCTGCGCGACCTGGCAAGCCTGCAGGAGTCGTCACCACTGGCGATCAGCGACTTCGCCCTCGTTCGCCAGTCTCGCTGGCGGGAGGCGATCGCCTCGATCTTCGACGATCCGGACTTCCTGCCCTACCTGCGGTCGCTGCGCCGCATCGCGCTGACCTACGGAACCCACGACGAGACCGGCGACCCGGGTTCGACGAACCTGGTCAAGCCGATCTACCACGTCGGCTGGATCGCTTCACGCCTGGGCCTGTCCGTGCTCAAGCCGCTGTCCCCGGTTGCCAGCCATGGACCCGTGGGCGTCGCGGCACGGGGCGCACGCGCCGGCGCCGCTCGGCCAGCGGGCTCGCGACCGGTCATGGGTCGCGGCCTCGTGGCAACCCTGTCAGCCGGTCGGGCCGAGGTGGCCGTCGTGGCGCGACCGGTTGTCTCGGTCATGCCGGCCGGGACGACCCTGCGCGTCGAGCTGCTCGCCGAGCGCCGCGGGTCCGAGCTTCGGGCCGATGTCACCGCCGAAGCCGAGACCGTCCACGTCCGGGTCTGGCAGGATGGGGTCGAGGCCTGGGATCGACACTTCCGCGCGCCGCGGCGGACGGACGTCGACCTGCTGGCCGAGGCAATCGAAGCCGGCCGGCGCGATCCGGTGGCCGCCGGCGCGCTCCGATCGGCGGCCGCGCTGGTCGGGGCCGGGGATGGTCGCGCTTGACGGCGGAGCCCGAGCTCGTCGTCGTTGCCGATCCGGAGGAGGCCGCCGCTCTCGCGGCCGCGCGGATCGCTGCGGCCCTCACGCAATCGGTTGCCGAGCGCGGACGGGCTGACTGGGCTACGACCGGCGGGTCCGCCCCGATCGGGATCTATCGCCATCTCGTCGCCGCGCCGCTCCGGAACGCGATTCCATGGGAGGCGGTCCACATCTGGTGGGGCGACGACCGCTACGTACCGCGCGATCATCCCCTGTCGAACGTCAAGCCACTCGACGACATCCTGCTCGCGATCGGCGCGACCGAAGAGGGCCAGGCGGCGGGGGCGCCGGCCGGGGTCCCGCTGCCGCAGGAGAACCTCCATCCCTTCCGGACGAGCGAAGCGATCGGTGGTTCGCGCGGGGCGGCGTCGTGCGCGGCGGCCCTCGCTGAAGAGCTCCGTGGGGCGGGCCTCACGGCCGAGGGTGGCTGGCCCGTCTTCGACCTCATCCTCCTGGGAGTCGGCGTTGACGGCCACCTGTTGTCGGTCTTTCCGGGCTCCGCCGCGTTCGACTCCGAGGAGCTCGCCCTGGCCATCCCGGCGCCCACTGACATCGATCCGCAGGTCGAACGGGTCACGCTCAACCCAGCCGTCATTGGCGTGGCCCGTCGCGCCCTGGTGGTCGCGGGTGGCGCCGGCAAGGCAGCGGTCCTGGCCGACATCTTTGGCGAAGATCATGACCCAAGGCGATGGCCCGGCCAGCTCGCCCGGCGAGAACGGGCCACCTGGATCGTGGACGCCGCGGCCGCGGCAAGCCTCCGTCGCTGAGGGTGGCCGCCGATCCCTCGCGACAAATCGAATCACGTGACGGGACGGCGCTCGCCCTCTTTACGAGCGGCGACGGTCCGCCGCTGATCCTGGTCCATGGCGCAGCCGCCGACCACACGACCTTCCGGGTGATCGGTCCGCGCCTCGCGACCTGGTTCACCGTCCACGCCATGGATCGCCGCGGGCGCGGTGCCTCGGGCGACACGCTCCCCTATGCGATCGAGCGCGAGTTCGAGGACGTCGCGACCGTCGCCGAGACCCTCGCCGCGGAGGCCGGCCAGCCGGTCGCCGTCCTGGGACACTCGTACGGCGGCCGCTGCACCCTCGGGGCGGCACTCCTGACCGATCGAATTGCCCGACTCGTCTGCTACGAGGGAGCACCAGCACCGCCGGGCAGCAGCTACGAGCCCGGCGAGATCAGGGACCGTCTACGAGCGCGTCTCGAGGTCGGCGATCTGGACAGTCTGCTCGCGGACTTCATGAGCGAGATCGTCGGCATGACGAAGCAGGAGCTCGCCTCGTACCGGGCGGATCCGATCTGGCCGGTCCGGGTCGCGGCGGCGGGAACGATCCCGCGGGAGCTCGACGCGGAGGCGAACCCCGCTGCATCGCTCGACCAGCTCGGCGCGGTCCGCCAACGGGTCCTCCAGCTCCTCGGTTCCGAGAGCCGCGCCATCTTCCGGGACGCGACCATCGCGCTTGACAATCGGCTTGCTGACGGCCGCATCGTGGAGATCGCGGGCGCGAAACATGCCGCCCACCACACCCATCCGGACAAGACGATCGAGGCGGTCCGCGACTTCCTTGGCTGACGATCGAGCCGCGCGGGCCGGCATCCGGCGTGCCAGACTGGCGCCATGCTGGAGATGGGACTGGTCGGCTGGATCGTCGTCGGCTTCCTCGCCGGAGCGATCTCGGGCGCGCTCGTCGGCGGGCGAAGCGCGCGGGGTTGCCTCCCCAACATCGTCGTCGGCGTCCTCGGTGGGATCGTCGGTGGCTGGCTCGCCCGGCAGATGGGGTTCGATCAGGCGCAGGGCTTCATCGCCGCCGTCATCGTCGCCGTGTTTGGAGCGCTCGTGGTCCGGCTCGTGCTCAACTCCCTCAGCGAGACCTGAGCGACCGTCGAAGGAGCGGACTACCATCTGGCGATGACCGACTCGCCGCCAACCGACGC
>CAYLSK010000071.1:10361-12383 GCA_964385975.1 uncultured Anaerolineaceae bacterium
GCTCCGGCCGCCGACACGAGACCGTACTCTCCGGGCCTCGAGGGCGTCATCGCAGCGGAGAGCTCCATCGGCCTCGTCGATGGCATCAACGGCCGCCTGCTCTATCGCGGTTATCCGATCGGCCAGCTCGTCAAGCACGGCTCCTACGCGGAGGTCGCCGACCTGCTCTGGACCGGCGAGTGGCACCCCGGCGTCCGGATGGCCTGCGCCCCGGTGCCGCTGGCGGTCCTCCACACGCTCCGGGAGCTGCCGGCGGACGCCGTGCCGATGGATGCCCTCCGGACCGCGGTCTCCGTCTGGGGCGCAACCCAGAAGCTGACCTGGCCGCCGACACCCGATCAGGCCCGCGCCCTGACCGCGTTCTCGCCATCCGCGCTCGCCGCGTTCGGGCGGCTGCGTCGAGGTCAGGAACCGGTCGATCCGGATCCTTCGCTCGACCTGGTCGAAGGGTTCCTCTATCAGCTCAACGGCGAGCGCCCGGATCCCGGGACCGCGCGGGCGCTCGACGCCTACTTCGTGGTCGGCGCCGAGCATGGCCTCAACGCCTCGACCTTCACGGCACGCGTGATCACCGCCACCCGTTCGGACATCGCGTCGGCGGTGTGCGGGGCGATTGGGGCGCTCAAGGGTCCACTCCACGGCGGGGCGCCGTCCGAGGTCGTGGATCAGCTCAGCAAAGTCGGCTCACCGGAACACGCCGAGCAGTGGATCAACGAGGCGCTCGACCGTGGCGAGCGGCTGATGGGCTTCGGACATCGGGTCTACCGGGCCTACGATCCGCGTGCTGCTGCCCTTCGCACCGTGGCCGAATCGATGGACGTCAGGCCGCATTGGCTGGATCTGGCGATCAAGGTCGAGGACGTCGCGCTGCGGATCCTGGCCGAACGGCATCCGGATCGACCGCTGAAGACCAACGTCGAGTTCTACGCGGCGGCGGTCCTGCAGGGCGTCGGCTTGACGCCGGACCTCTTCCCGACGACCTTCGCCCTCGCCCGCCATGCCGGCTGGACCGCCCATGTCCTGGAGCAGGCGGCGGCCAATCGATTGATCCGGCCGGACATGCGCTACGCGGGCCCGCTCGACCGCGACCTGCCCGCCTGACGCGTGGCCGTGGCCGCCTGACGCTGCGTGGCCGCCTGACGCGACCGCCCGGGGTCAAACGCACGCCCCAGGAACGTTAGGCCCGGCTCAGGACCGGAATCCTGGCGATCTGGTGGTGAGGGAGCGCGCGGACGATTGTGCCGAGCGTGGATCGGGCACGTGGGCTGATCGGCATGCCCCATCCAGGGGTCCGGACCCCTCCTTACGTTCGTCCAGCGCGCGAATGACCGGAAGTCGTGTGGCGTGATGGTCGCTGGCGCTGACGCCGCCTGACGCGACCGCCCGCGCGTGCCGAGCGATCCGAACCCGAGGGCTACTCGGACGCTGCTTCCATGGGCAGCCCGGCGGCGGCCCAGGCTTCGAAGCCACCGACGACGTCCGTCGCCCGGGAGAAGCCCATGTCGTGCAGCGTCGCCGCCGCGAGACTCGAGCTATAGCCGTGGGCGCACACGAGGATGATCTGGCGCGTCGGGTCGGACAGGCGCGGGTCGTCGTGGCCGGACGTCGGATCGAGTCGCCAATACAGCACCGACAGTGGAATGTGAATCGAGCCGGGGATGCGTCCGCTCTCGCGACGCAGCTCAGCACAGCGGGTATCGATGAGGATCGCCCCGTCGTCAGCCACCGCCCGGTACGCAGCCGCAGGCTCCAGACGGTCCAGCTGCCCGCGGGCGGCCTCAAGAAGATCGGTGATGGTTCGACGCGCCGACATCGGCTGAACCTCGAGCGATCGGTCGTCGCCCATTCTCACGCGCCAGTCAACAAGGACGGAGGGAGGTGCCGCGAGACCACGCGAGTGTCAGCCGCGCCGCCCTGCACCACGCTGAGATTCCCGGATAGGTTGTTGACGATCGCGGCGGTCGTCGGGACCCTGGCAAAACCTCGTGACCAGACTGGTACGGACGAGCAAGGGCCGCCGGG
>CAYLSK010000072.1:0-249 GCA_964385975.1 uncultured Anaerolineaceae bacterium
GAAAGGCCGATTCGTAGGCGGTCCGGGCAAACGCCGCGGCGTGGCTCTTGGCGAACCCGAAGCTGGCGAACGCGGCGACCTGGCGGAACAGCTCCTCCGCGACCTCCTCGGTCATCCCGGGCCGGCGCATGCAGCCCTCGAAGAACTGGCGATGGAGCTTCTCCATCTCCCGGCTCGAGCGCCAGGTGCCCATCGCCCGCCGGAACCCATCCGAATCCGCCGCCGAGAAGCCACCGACCTCGATGGCGA
>CAYLSK010000072.1:356-4525 GCA_964385975.1 uncultured Anaerolineaceae bacterium
TGGAGGTAGGTCACGGGTTCCAGGCCCTGCTTGCGGCGCAGATACGGGTGGACGGCGTTCCCCTGGATCGGGCCGGGCCGGATGATCGCGACTTCCACCACCAGGTCGTCCAGGTTCTGCGGCCGCGACTTGGGGAGCGTCTGCATCTGGGCCCGGCTCTCGACCTGGAAGACGCCCACGGTATCGGCTGCCTGGAGCATCGCGAAGACTTCCGGGACCTCCTCCGGCAGGCGATCGAGGTCGAGGCAGACGGCACAGTCGTGCTCGACGAGCTGGAGCGTCTCATCCATCGCCGCGAGCATCCCGAGACCCAGCAGGTCCAGCTTGATCAGCTTGAGCGTCTCGACGTCGCGCTTGTCGAACTGGACGACCACCCGATCCGGCATCGTCGCCCGCTCAAGCGGGGCGATGTCGATGAGTGGCGCCGCAGTCACGAGCATCCCGCCCGAGTGGATGGAGAGGTGGCGCGGGAAGCCATCGATCCGGGCGCAGAACTCCAGCCAGCGCTCCCAGTCGCTGAGGCCCACCGTCGAACCGCCACGAGGCTGCGGTGGCGGCTCCGGTTCAACTCGGGCGACCGAGGAGTGCGGCGCCGGAGGGTCCCAGCGGTTGGGCCGGCCGAGCCTGTCCGTCGCGCGCGGCGGTGGCTCCGGCATGCCGCTTTCGGGATCGATCGTCCGGCCCTGGACGAGCGCCGGCGGGATGAGCTTGTCGCGTTCCTCCGCGTACCCAGTGCCGCGACCGGCACGTAGCCAGGCCACGCTGGCCGGGGTGTCACCCGGGCCGCCCTCGTCGTCTCCGCGACCGCCGGGCCGAAGCTCGGCCACCGGCGCAAGGCGCCCACCTCGGGCATGGTTCAACTGGCCCATCCTGTCGGTCAGGCCGAGCGCCTGCGTTCGCTCGACCACCACCGAGCCACTGCCCGGCTCCTCCCCCGGGCGCCGGAAGAACTCGGCGAATCCGCCGTCTGCCTCCAGGTCTCGCCGGACCATCACCGAGTCGTAGGTCTCGAGCGCCTTCGCCACCCGATCGACCAGCGGCCGCGGGAACCCCAGCGCGTAGCCGACCTCGCGGACGGCCGAGCGCGCCCGGTAGGTGACGAGGTTGCAGACCATCCCCGTGTGCTCCGGCCCGTAGAGCTTGTAGACATACTGGATGACTTCC
The DNA here is from genome assembly GCA_964385975.1 of uncultured Anaerolineaceae bacterium. Taxonomy (GTDB): domain Bacteria; phylum Chloroflexota; class Limnocylindria; order Limnocylindrales; family CSP1-4; genus SPCO01. The sequence goes on from CAYLSK010000072.1 coordinate 1,521, forward strand.
TCGCGCCGCTCCGAGCTGAAATCGATGTCGACGTCCGGATATGTCGTCCGGCCCTCGTTGATGAACCGCTCGAACAGCAGGTTGTGGCGGATCGGGTCGACCCGGGTGATCCCCAGGACGTAGGCGACGATCGAATCCGCCGCGCTGCCGCGCCCCTGCGCGGGGATGCCGCGCTCCCTGGCAAAGCGCATCAGGTCCCAACAGATGAGGAAGAACTCGGCCAGGCCGGTCCGTTCGATGACGTCCAGCTCGTGGGCGAGCTGCCGGACCACGGCCGGGGTCAACGGGTGATAGCGACGGCGAGCGCCCGTCTGGCACAGCTCCACGAGATAGCTGAATGGCGTCTCCCCGCCCGGCACCGGAAAGCCCGGAAAGCGGTATTGCTCGAAACCGAGATCGATCGAGCACGACGCCGCCAAGTCCGCCGCTGTCGAGATTCCTTCCGCCCAGGCTCGCGCCGCGCGCGGATCGGCCACCGCGAACGACGCCTCACCCGGCGGCAGCATCGCCAGCTCCGTGCCGGCCTTCAGATACGACTCGCCGTCCGGTCGACGCAGATCGCCCAGCATGTCGAGCGACCGGCCGTGCCGAATCGCGGTCAGGACGTCGGCCAGCTCGCGATCCTCGGGTCGCGCGTAATGGACGTCATTGGTGACCACGACGGGCAGCCCAAGCTCCTCGGCCAGGGCCGCCGACTCCGTCAGAAGCCAGTCGTCGTCGGGCAGCCGGTGATGCGACAGCTCGATAAAGAAGCCGCTGCTGGCAGGGCCGTCTCCGCGCCCGAACAGCGCTGCGTAGCGCGCCGCGACGGCCCGGGCCCCGGCCCGATCGCCGACGCGCAACCGGCGAGCCAGCTCCCCGTCGCGACAGCCGGACAGCGCAACCAGTCCTTCCGTGTGCTCGGCCAGGAGCGCCTGACTGAAGCGCGGCACGCCCTTGGTGCCAGCCAGGTTGGCCCGCGACACGAGCCGGCAGAGACTCCGCCAGCCGACCTGCGAGCGGGTGAGCAGGACGAGGTGTGGACCACGGGCCCGTTCGCCGATCCCTCGCAGATCCTCCTTGACCGGATCGCGGTGACCCGGAAGTTGAGCACGCGACGGGCGCGGACGGACCGGCAGGCCCTCGTCAACCTGTTGCAGCCATGGGCTCCCACCCGGCCGGCGGTCGCGGGGCGCGCCGCGGCGTGGCCGGCGCGACCCGATCACGACCTGCTCTGGATCCGCGACCGCCGGGTCCAGCAACTCGATCTCGAGGCCGACCACTGGGTGGATCCCAGCGGCCTGGGCGGCGCTGACGAAGCGGACCGCGCCGTAGAGCCCGGCGTGATCCGTGACGGCCAACCCAGTCAGACCCAGCTCGACGGCCCGATCGACCAGGTCGTCAGGCGCGGACGCCCCGTCGAGGAACGAGAAGTTGGTGTGGCAATGGAGCTCGGCGTAAGAGAACTGGGCCACGAGTCACCTGGTCCGACCGGTTGACTGGGGGCTCCTCATCATAGAACAAATGTTCTAGACTTGGTGACGAAACAAGATCGAAATGAGCGACGTCTCAAGGGCGTGCACGCACCGTTCCAGCAGATCGTGATTTCGGTCATCCGGGCCGGCGTCCTCGTCGCGCTGGCGATGCTGCTGATCCTGGGCCTCCTTCCCGCGATCCTCGCGGTGGAGGCAGGTCGCACGTAGTCGAACACACAACGTCAGGTGCCTGGGGGCCCCGGACGACCCGGCGGCACGCGATCTCAGATGGTCGATGTGCTGACCAGCCGATGAGTCGGTGAGCGACCCATCCGGCCGCAGGACCCCGTCGCAATTGGGGGCGACGGGGTCCTGCAACATGTTCAGGGGTCGTGCGGCAGGCGTTTCGACCGACGGCGCTAGGATGGCCACATGTTCCGTTCGTCTCGGCGTGCGGCTATCGCCGCCGTCCTGGCCATCGCACTGGCGGCGTGCCAATCCGCGACGGGTTCGCTGACGCCGGGCGTCCCGACAGCGGCGCCCGCTCCATCAAGCGCTGGCCCTTCGAGTGAAGCGAGCCCGTCGGTCGAGACACTCTCGCCGCTCCTGGCGGGCCAGACGGAGACAGACTGGGGCCGGATCTGGGACTCATTACCCGCACGTTTCCCCAGCTACCCTGGCTCGACGCCGGCCGAAGCGGCGGCCAGCGGCCCGGCTTCGGCTGTGCTCGCGGTCCATGGCGTCGAGGCCAAGACGATCGCCGACTGGATGCGGTCGAAGCTCGAGCAGGCGACGTACAGGACGGAGGCGCTCTCCGGGCCGCTCGAGGACGGCAGTTACGTCCTCGATTCGACTGGGTCAGCGGCTGACTGCCGGGTCCAGGTTTCGATCGCGCCACTCGGTGGATTGACGACCGTGACTGTGCGCTACGGCGCCGGTTGCCCGAGCATTTAGCGAGCGGAGCCTGACGGCCAGCGTGGTGCCCGCGCGCAACACAGGCTGAGAGCGAAGGGCTATGCTTGCGGCGAACCGGCGGGGATTTCCGGTTCCAACACAGCTGGGGGTAGCGCATCGTGCAGACGGCACATCCGCGTGATGTCGCAGCGCTCGCGCTCGTCGTGGGCATCTTCCTCGTCCTTTTCGTCGTCAGCGTGATGCTCGGGTCGCCGGCGCGCTGATTCTGACCCGCCGGCCCGGACTGCCGGCCCGCCAGGGCGAGCGCAGCCCAAGGCGGAGCCGAGCACGTGAGCGAACGCACTCCGAAGTGCGTGAGCGAACGCGCACAGGCGACAACGCGGGGATGCGCCGTCATGGCGGGCCGGCCTAGTCGTAGAGGCGCTCCAGGTGCCATGAGCCGTCGACCCGGTCGAGGTAGACGAGCGCCAGCCAGCGGCCCCCCGCGACCTTGAAGTAGTCGCGGGCGATCGGGCCACGCCACCACGCCTCCTCGACCCGCCAGTGGTTGCACACCTCGACGACCTCGCGCCGGCCATTCCAGCGGATCGCCACGAGGTCGCCGGCCCCGTCCAGCTCTACCTCGATCGGCGGGTG
>CAYLSK010000072.1:4625-12366 GCA_964385975.1 uncultured Anaerolineaceae bacterium
CGCTCGAGCCGGGCGAACAGGAGGCGCTCGATCGCCTCGGCATCGGCGGTTGGCTCCGGGAAGCGCTGCTCCACCCCCAGCTCTCGTGGCGTCCCCGCCCGAGCGAAGGCGAGGTCCAGCTCCAGGTGCAGGCGGGCCCGCGAGGCCGCCAGGCCCCGCGTCACGAGCTGGTCCGTCAGGGCGATGGCGAGCCGATGGAGCACGAAGCGGAGCGGCTCGAGATCTTCGGCGGCTGGCTCGATGGGCAGCGCGAGCGTCAGGCGCTCGGGGGTCCGTCGCGGCCAGAACGGCTCCAGCTCCTCACCTCGAGACCGGGCATGGATCCGCGCACCCTCCTCGCCGAAGCGGGCGACCAACGCCGACCGAGCGAGCTCGGCAATGGCCCCGATCCGACGCAGGCCGAATCGGGTCAGCCTGGCTCGGACATCCGGATCGGGGGTGAGCAGGCCCGACGGATGTGGGGCGAGGAAGGCGGCCTCTCCGCCGGGCGGAACGACGATCGGCTCCGCCGGCCGGGCACGCACGGCGGCGATCGTCGCCGCGAAGCGCGTCCCGGCGATCCCGGCCCGGATCTCGCCATGCATGCCTCCGGCCGGGCCGGTCAGCGCGCGACCGAGCGCCGAGACCAGCCGGCCGATGAGGATCGGCTCCGGTCCCCAGAGCGGTTCGAGGCCATCGATCTGGACCTCGAACAGCCCGAAGCCCGGATCGCTGGCGTCGGCGCTCCCGGCGACCCCCGGGCTGAACGCGGCGAGCGCCTCGAAGGCCGCCTCGACGATCGCCCGGTCCGCCTCGGGATCCGGGTCGATGAAGATCGCCTCAGGGACGAGCCGATGGGCGCTCCCGAGCGGCATCCCTCGCCGGACGCCCAGGGCCCGCGCCTCCGGGTCCGCGTCCACGACCGGGCCCGGATCCCACGGCCGACCGCCCAGGATGAGCGGGCCGGGTGGGAAGGGCTCGGAGGCTCGGGCCCGGGCGAGCTCGAGCGGGAGATGCGGTCGGTAGAGATGGAGGAGTCGCATCGTGGTGGGTCCGTTCGGGGTGGATCGCGGGGGCTGGGTCGGGGGCCTGGTCGACGAGGAGATCGTCCCGACGGAGGCAGGTGTCACGCTCACCGCCCTCCGCGTAGAGGATCCGGAGCGTCGCCCGACGCCCCGGCGGGCCGTAGCGGTTGCGGACGACCAGCGCCTCCGTTCGCTGGCCCACGATGTCGCGACCGAGACGGATCCACGAGCGACGAGCAAGCTCCAGGCGGAGTCCGGTCGATCCGGCCACGGCACCCGCCAGGGCGCCGGCGAGGCCGGGCGGTTCCAGCACGACGAGGAGCGTCTCCGAGCGTCGGGCAAGGGCGGCGAGGCGGCCGAGCCGGTCAGCAAGGCGGGCCGGGCGGTCCGTGGCGGCGAGGCGGCCGCCGGGCAGGTCCAGGACGAGCAGATCCACCGAGCGCCCGGCGAGCAACACTCCACCGATGGCCAGCCCTTCATCGAGGGTCTCCGGGGTGATAACCACGAGCCACTCGAGCCGGACGCCGCGGGCGACGGCCTCGACCGGATCGAAGCTTCGAGCGAGATCGACCCAGGCCACGATGGCGCCGGTCGCCTGGGCTTCCGCGGCCAGCCGGAGGACGAGGGTGGTCCGGCCGCTCGAGCCGTCGCCGCGGATCGCGACGCTCGCCGAGCGTGGCAGGCCGCCGGGTCCCAGGATCGCGTCGAGGGCCGCGAAGCCGGTCCGGATGATCCGTTCGCCCGGGTCTGAGCTCGTTTCGGGCCACGGCGTCGCTCCGGGCAATGGCGCCAGGGTCGGGGCAGATGCCAGGGTCGGGGCGGGCGCCAGGGCAAGGGCGCCTTCCGTGATCCGCGGAGCTGCCGCTCCCCAACGAGCCTGGAGGCTCGCCACGGCTGCCGTCACGTCCGCGGGGAGTGCCGTCATCCGTTCAAGATAGAACATCTGTTCTATCGAATCAACCCGCTCGTCATTTAGCCGGAGCGCACCATCCTGAGGAATCAGCGGATCGTGACGCGGCGCCCGGCGGTCAGGTTGAGGCTCTCGGCCGCGACGGCGGATTGGATCGCCGCCGGCTCCCAGACGTACTCACCAGGGCTGACGATCCGAGCGAAGTAGCGCATCTGGACGCTGCGTGCCAACGCCGACGGCCCGACGCAGAACGAGACGCGCTGCGCCTCGATATCGAAGGGCAGTACGAACCGCTGTTCAGGTGCAGACGAATCGTACCCTCGCCAGTCCTGCAGGCGAGCGACCGGAGCCATCCCTGAGGGAACGAGATCCGTCACGAGGTAACAACCGGACACCACCTGGGGCCCGAATGTCGCAGTCAACCTGACCTCGACAATGCCTGTGCTCGGTATGTCGCCCGCCGGGAGCACCGTGCGCGTGAGGGTCAGCTCCGGATCTGGCCTGACCGCGGCGGGATCCAGCGGACCTTGCCATGTTGTCGCCACCGTCACACCGCCGGTCAGCGGCTCGAACGTGAGCGCCTTGCGCTGCTGCTCCGTGAGCACAAGCGAGAAGCTCTCGCCCGGGCCGAGGTCCACGACACGTCGCTTGTCATTGAGCGCGTAGGCGAAGCGAGCGGCGGTCGATGGCGTTCGGTCGAGCATCCGGGTGGCGAATGCAACCTGCTGGAGGCTGAACAGCTCGTCGACGGCCGGATTCGCATCCACGTATGCCTCAACTTCTGGAGCGAACGGCTCACCCAACTGGGCGGCCAGAAGGGCCATCAGCGAGGTCGCCTCGATCGTGTCGTCGAGCGACTGGCCGACGCGGAGCCGGATCCACGCCCCACGTCGCTCACCGTCCGTGCCGAGCAGGTCACGCTCGACTGATCGGGCAGTCGTCTCGTCGCCCAAGGCGGCGGCCCCGAGCGCCAGATAAAGGCGTTCACGGATCGTCAGACTCGGATCGGCGGTGGCCAGTCGCAGGTCACCGAGGACTGGCTGACGGAGGCCAGCCAAACCAGCGAGCGCGAGCATCCGCCGTTCGCGGGTCGATGCCACGGCATCCCGGATCCGTTGCAGCGCATCGACAAGATAGCTCTGGTCAAAATAGTCACCTGCCAGAAGGGCGATCCGCGTGGTCAAGGCGAGGTCGGACGACGAATACGGCAAGAGCGACACGCCGTCGCCCCCCTGATATCGGCCGGGGTCGAACGTCCAGTCCGGGAGCGATTGAGGGTCGACACCGAACTCGTCGACGAGCATCCGCCGGGCGATCGTCGCCGCGACTGCCTGGTCCACACGAGCGCCGCTCGACCAGCTCAGCGATTCGAGCAGCGGCAGGTACCGGCCACGACCGGCGTCCGAGAAGACATATGTCGTCCAGCCGGCGCCACCCTCGGGTCGGAGTCCGGAGGTCAATGGCGCGTAGGTTGTGCGGGTATTGGTGAAGCGCGACGCGACCACCTCGAATCGCCGGGTCAGGCGATCGGACAGGACCTTGCCGCCGACGTGGACGGAGCCGGAGATGGTCACGGCATGTTCGCCGATCGAGAGCGCCGGCAGCGCAACGTCGACATCACCGAATGCCGATCCAGTGACCGTCGTTGCGGGCAATCCGAGCGACGTCGACGTGACGGTGTATGTCACCCGATCACCCTGCCGCACGCCGGAGCCATAGGCGCGGAGTCGAAGGGTCGGGCGATCGCCGGCCAGGTACTCGGGCGCCAGCACGGCCTCGACGAAGAACGGCAATCCGACGGGAACCAGGACCGAGCCTGCGCCTGCCTCGGGGAAAGACGTCGCTGCGCTGGCGCTGACATGCCACGAGGTCAGGTCGTCAGAGAGCTTGAAGGAGACCCGGGCACGTCCTGCGGCATCGGTCGTGACCTTGCGGAACAAGAGGGAATCGGCGAATTCGCTGCGGCCGTCGTCGCCACCCCCCATCGTGTCCCCGTATCCTTCGTTGCTGCGCGCGAACGGGAGCGGGTGCGAGGCGTGGGTCCAGAGAAGCCACGAGTCGACGTCCTGTCCGTACAAGTCCCAGAGGGGGTCCTGCTCTGATGCTCCGCCGATCGCGAACAGCTTCTCGTCGACGGCTCGCAGCACAACCGCAGCGGAGATCGGGGTGCCCTCAGCGTCCGTGGTCCGCACCTTGAGCGTGACGGTCTCCCCGGGCGCATAGCGCTCCCGGTCAGGAGTGAGCTTGACCGTCAATCGGCGCTGCTCGCTGTCGAAGCGGGCGGTATACGGATATTCGACCGGGGTGAGGGTCGTGCCGCTGAATCGGATGCCCCAGATGTTGCTGTTAGGCACGTCGTCGGCGCTGAACGTCGTGCTGTAGATCGGAGAATCCTGGACGACCACCTGTCGAAGACCGCGGTGCGTGGTAACGAACAGGTAGCGGTTTCCGTCACCCGTCGGGAGAAGGCCTGCGGCATTGCGCATCTGCAGGCAGATCTCATCACCAACGCCATACCCGGGCGAGTCGGGTGCGTGACATTCCCCAGCCTCCAGATACGGCACGAGCGAGGCGCCGCTGGGGCTCTCATCTGGTCGATCCTGGGCGCTGACCCGCGTCGTCGCCCGACGGCCCTTGCCATCGGGTGCCGTCAGCGTGAGCTCATAGTCGTGGCCAGGCTGCGCCGGCCAGGTCATGTGGAACGCTCCATCTGCACCGCTGGCCAGCGATGGAGAGCTGCGCGCGACCTCGTCCCAGCGGTAGTCGTACGAGTCGACGACCGTCTTGCTGACGAAGTCATAGACGTGGTGCGTGCGGATTCGGACAGGTACGCGTTCGACGATCTCGATCGTGATCCGTCCGTCGCCGACGGCCGGCCCCTTGGGATTTTGCGACCACGAATTCGTCGCCCATTCCGCTTCCAGTCGCTCGATGTCGACCTCGTTGAGCGATCCGGTCAGATCAATCCGGTCCCCATCGATGGTCGCCTGGGCCTCGATCATCAGGCTGCTCGGAAACACGCGCAACCACGTCGACGCGCTGACGTCTGCCTCTTCCGATCGTGCCGGCTGCACGAAGATTCCGCCCGACTCGTTGGCTGCGGCGATGACCGTGGTCCAGCCGGTCCGGTCAGTGGTCGCCGTTCGCTGCGTCTGGAACGTGTTCACCGCCAGGTCGACGCCCGGGACCGGAGTTCCGTCGAAGAAGGTGGCACGAGCCGTGAGCGTCACCGGGTCGCCGGCTACCACGACGTGGCGGTCCGTCGTGAGCGCGATGTTGTACGCGGGCTTGCGAATCTCATCGACTCGCACCCCTGCGCTGCTGAGATTCAGATCGCCCGCCATGAGCTGCACGGTGTATCCGCCATACGGGAGATCGTCTATGGGAAGGCTGGCCGCAAACGCGCCCGATCGATCGACCTTGACCGGGACGGTCTTTATCGGGATCGGGGCGTCGGCCACCAGCGTCAGCGACAGGTCGTTGGGCGCCGGGGCTGCGTCACGGGAGCGGAGGTAACCCCAGACGTTGATCGTGTCGGTCGGCCGGAAGATCCCCCGATCCGTTGCCAGGAACCGCCAGTAGTCCGCGGCCGGATCTCGATCCTGATTGCCGTAGCTGGTTACGTCCGAGAGGTAGCCGCTGCCGCTGCTGCTGCCGATGCGGATCGGGACGACGTGCGATCGCCCATCGGCCGTCCGGATGGCCAGCTGCTGCGGCTTGGCTGCTTCTGAGCCGCTTGCCGCGGCCTTGATTGCTGCAGGCGTCTTCGTGACGAGAAGGCCATCGGCGTCGGTGACGCCGAGGACAGCGCCGCCGACCATCTCGACCTGAGCACCGACCAGTGGCGCGCCACTGGCGATGTCGTTGGCCCAGACGAGCAGCCGATCTCTGGCGACAGCCGAGTACGCCGCGATATCGGTAACCTGGAGAACCGTCTGGGCGCTTCGATCGGGTCTCGGAATGTCGACGAGATACCAACCGGCTGCCAATGGCGAGGGGAGGCGAAACGAGGATTCGCCCCATTCGGAAAGCTGTTCTGGGTGTGCCGTGAACGATGCGACCCGTGTCAGACCGCTTGTCGACACGAGACCGGCCCTCGACCAGATCGCCCAGTACGGGGCAGCCGCCAGCCGGCGAACGGCATCGATCGCGGACACCTCCGACGAGAGGCGGAAGACCTTGACATCGAACGGGGGGCGGGCAGGCGAGGTCGACGTCGTTGAGATCGCGACGGCGAGCGTCGGGCGTTCGCTCGATGGGACCTCGATCATGGGCCGGTCGAATCCGAACCAGATGGACGGACGCCCTGGCGAGGTGTCGGTCGCTGCGGTTGGTGCCGTCTCGAATCGAACCTCGACGTTGGACCCGAGCACCTGGTCGGAGCCCTCGAGGCCGACGCCGCGCGTGAGCTTGACGGTGTAGAGGGTGGCCGACTTCAGTCCTTCCGGCACGAAGACGACCGTCCGACCGTGTTGCTCGAACCTCCCCTCAACGGCCGGTTGGATCGAAAAGTGGGAGCCCACGTCCACCACGCCGTCCTGATCGAACGTGAGCTCGATGCCGGTCTTGACCGGCACGTTCGTCGCCTGGTCGCCGGGCACCGTCGTGACCACGTTGAGCGGCGCTGCAGCCTGGAATGCCCACGATCCGGCGAGTGCCCCGTCCGGCGTGCGAACCGTGAAGCGGTAGAGCCGCCCGGGATCGAGGAGATTCGTCGGTCGAATGGTGGCCGTCGCGGCATCTGCGTGGGCCTTGACCTCCAGGGCGATCAACGGCTCGACGACGACCCCCCGAGCCAGGTCGGCTGCGCTCCACGCACCCAGGCTGGTCAGGGTGAACGTCGTGTTCGTCTCGACCCGGTCCCGATCCATCCTGGTCGCGATGAGTGTCGCAGCGACGGGGATCGGCGGGAGGTCCAGCTCAGCCCACGTCTCTCCCGGGTCAGCTACAGGTGGAACGGCTGAAGTAACCGCTGTCGGCCACGGCGAGGCGACCGCCCGATTGGGTGCAGCAGAGGAGCCCGCACTCGGGCCGGCTGGCGCATCCGCCGGCCAGACCGCGACAGCGACGACGAGGGCTGTCAGGCCCATCATCCCGACCGTCAGCACGGCTCGTCGTCTTCTGAGCGCTGCCTGGAGAGCCGTCATGTAGTCGCTCCGTGATGGTTTGACGCAATGGGACGCCGGAGCGGTCGGCATGTTACGGGCCGGTCGGCCAGATTCACGTCGGGCGCGATCCCGCCAGATGCGTATCCGGCGAGCACTAGGCGAGAAACGTCTGGTTCAAGGGCCAGCAACGGCGCCGGAACCGACTCAGGCACCGCTCGGATACAGGGGTCCAAAGCCGCGACTTCGCAGAGTCTGGATCGCCAGACCTCGCCTAACGTTCACCAGATGCGCCCATGTCGGCAGATGCCGGAATCGGAGTCAAGGGCGCCGCGTGATCGCACCCGTCTGAAGCCTATGAGCCGCATTCCCAATGGCGCGATACGCTCCGGGTCGCTGCGAAATCGGCGCTCGTCGCCGTCCGCCGCAGGGCTGCCCGCCGAAGCGGGAATAGGGTCGAGCAAGAGCTGCGATGAGGATGGGGATCCTGCCGTAACACTTCGACCGCCGTCGCGTCACACCACCGATCTCGCCCAGATCGGCTTGACGCGAGGCAGAGGAGTTCTCAGATGACCCGCGAGTACGAACGTCTCATTCGCTTGTGGCGCCTTGCCGAGATGCGGCGAGACCTGATCGCGATCATCGTGGTCCAGTCCCGTGTCGGTCGCCTCACACACGCAGTCCTCGAAGGAGCGGTAGCCCGCGGATGAAGCGGTGGCGCC
>CAYLSK010000073.1:0-271 GCA_964385975.1 uncultured Anaerolineaceae bacterium
ACAGCCCCGCGATCAACCGGTTGCGAGCGGGGAACCGGAACGGCTCGGCCGGCACGCCAGGCGCATACTCGCTCACCAGCGTGCCGCGCTCGACGATCTCCCGAAGTAACCGCCGGTTGGTTGCCGGGTACTCGACATCGATCCCCGAGCCGAGGACGGCCACCGTCGTGCCGCCCGCGTCGAGCGCACCCTCGTGCGCCCGCGCGTCGATGCCGATGGCGCCACCGCTCACCACGACCAGGCCAGCCGCGGCGACGCCACGGCCGAGGTC
>CAYLSK010000073.1:281-6861 GCA_964385975.1 uncultured Anaerolineaceae bacterium
CGCGAGCCGACGATCGCCACGCGCCGATGCCCGACACGCAGCGGCCGGCCGCGCAGGAAGACCCCGACCGGCGGATCGACCAGCCGCGTGAACGCCGGCCAGTACTCGGGATCGCCCGGAAGCGCGAACCGGGCACCGGCGGACGCGAGGCGACGCCGGACCTCCGCCGGAACGAGCCCGCGCAGGAACGCACGGTCGTTCTTGGTGCCCGCCTTGCCCGCGGCGATCGCCCGCAGAGCGCCGGAGGCCGAGCCCTCTCGCCAGATCACGTCGTGCAGGACACGCGGCGTGATGCCGAGGAGACAGCGCAGCGACAAGGCTGCGTCCGCCTCGCCAGGCCCCTCGCCGAACCCGAACGGGAACCCGCTCGGTCGCGGCGTGTCACGATCAGCTGGCACGCGCAGTGCGCTCCACGGAGTCGAACGCCACGCGGTACGACAGAGCCTCGGCGATGTGCGCAACATCCACGCGCGCCCCGCCCTCGAGATCCGCGACGGTGCGCGCAACCTTGATCACCCGGTCGAACCCGCGCCCGGACAACGCCTGCGCCTCGACCGCATCGCCGAGGAGGCGCTCGGCCGCGCCGGTCAATGACGCCTGCCGACGGGCCAGCGGTCCCGGCAGGTGTGCGTTGCAGGTCCACTCGGTGTCGCGATACCGCTCGAGCTGACGGTCGCGCGCATCCACGACGCGCGTCCGCACGACCGAGGAGGGCTCGCCGCCGGAGGCGCCGAGCAACTCGTGCTTGGTCAGCCGCGGCACCCGCACCCGCAGGTCGATCCGATCCAGCAGCGGGCCCGAGAGCTTCCCCTGATAGCGGGCTCGCTGGTCGTCGCGGCATCCGCACGTGCGTACCGGGTCCTCGCGGAAGCCGCACGGACACGGGTTCGCGGCAGCCACAAGCGTGAAACGGGCCGGGAACGTCACCGAGCCGCTCGCGCGCGTCACGACGACGCTGCCGTCTTCCAGTGGCTGCCGAAGCGCCTCGATCGCGTCACGGCGGAACTCGGTCAGCTCGTCGAGGAACAGCACGCCCCGATGCGCAAGGCTCACCTCCCCCGGCCGGAGCACCGCCGATCCGCCACCGAGGAGCCCCGCGGTGCTGATCGAGTGATGCGGCGACCGGAAGGGTCGTTGCCGCAGCAGCCCGCGGCCGGCGAGAAGCCCGGCCACCGAATGCAGCTGCGTCGCCTCGAGCGCCTCGTCGCGCGTGAGCTCGGGCAGGATCGAGGCAAGCCGGCGCGCGAGCATCGTCTTGCCGGCGCCGGGCGAGCCGACCAGCAGCAGGTTATGGCCGCCGGCCGCCGCCACCTCGAGCGCCCTGCGCGCCTGATCCTGCCCTCGTACATCGGCGAGGTCGACGATCGGCGCCTGCCACCCGGAGCCCGACCCGGTCTCGATGGCGGGCGGCTGCCAGGACCCGCGGAGGAAGAACACCACCTGCTCGAGCGAGGACACCGCCACGACACGGACCCCTTCGACCTGTGCGGCCTCCACGGCGTTGGCCTCCGGGACGACCACGATCGGCGAGCCGATCTGCGCGGCTGCGATCGCGACCGACAACGCGCCGGGCGTGGGCAAGACCGCTCCCTTCAACGACAACTCGCCGAAGAACACCACACCGGCGAGGGCGGTCGCCGGCACCTGTCCGGTGGCCGCCAGCACGCTGGTGGCGATCGGCAGATCGAGCCCGGCCCCTTCCTTGCGAAGGTTGCCGGGCGCGAGATTGACGACGACCCGCCGCAGCGGCCACTCGAGCCCCGCATGCTCGACCGCGGGCCGGATGCGATCGCGCGAGTCCGCCACCGCAGCCCCCGGGAGACCCGTGAACGTGAGCGCGGGCAGCCCGCGCCCGACGAACGCCTCCACCGTCACCGGATGGCCGCCCACCCCGAGCACCGTCATGCCGCGAACCTGTCCGTACATGCGCGCGACGGTAGGCCGCGGGCGTGAGGCGAACCGTGACGGATAGCACCCTCGCTCCCTAGTAGCCTCCCGACGTGCCGCGCGACGACCTCCCACGGGTTCCCGATCCGGAACTGCTGGACCTGCGCCACCCGGGTGCACGCGACGCCCTCGAGCGATTCGCGAACGCCATCACGACCGAGGCCTTCGACTGGCTGTTCGGCCGTGCGATGGACCGGCCGATCCATCCGGAGAGCTATCCGGACTCTCGACGGCGGTTCTTCGGCCCCGAAGGGATGCCCTCGAGGATGCCGGCGTCCGGCGTTCCCGCCGACGAGGTGCTGCGGGCGTTCCGGGAACGGGTCGCGCCGATGACCTTCAACGCGCAACATCCGGCCGCCTTCAGCTATTTCACCCCGCCGCCGCTGGCGATGTCCGTCGGGGGCGAGGTGCTTAGCCAGTGGCTCCAGCAGGGCGTGGACGTGTGGCACGCCGGCCCCGTCGGCGCCTTTGTGGAGGAGGAGGTGACCCGGTGGCTGTGCGATCTGGTCGGGTTGCCGGCCGGCTCCTGGGGCGTGCTGACCAGCGGCGGCGTGATGGCGAACCTGATGGCGCTCGCCGTCGCGCGCGAGGTGCACCTGCGCGCCGTGCGCGACCTGGATCGTGCTCCGCGCGGCGCCGACCTGGACGGCGTGCGGGTGTACGCGAGCGATCAGACCCACTTCTCGGTGGCCCGCGGACTCGACATCCTCGGGTTCCCCGAGGACACCCTGCACGTGGTGCAGTCCGACGATGCGTTTCGGCTGCAGGCCGGTCCCGTCGCCGACGCGGTCGCGGCCGATCGGGCGGCGGGCCTGACGCCGCTCGCGATCAGCGCCGTGGCCGGCTCGACGAACACCGGCTCGGTCGACGATGTTCCAGGGCTCGGTGCGCTCGCGGCCCTCGAGGGCCTGTGGCTGCACGTGGATGCCGCCTACGGCGGCGCGGCGCGGCTGTCGGCGCGCGATGCCGCCCGGGTGCCCGGCCTCGAGCTTGCCGACTCGGTCACGGTCGACCCGCACAAGTGGTTCTTTCAGGCCTATGACATCGGCGCACTGGTCGTGCGGCGCCGCCAGGACCTGCTGGACACGTTCCATCGCGCGCCCGAGTACTACGTATCGAACCGACCGGAGGACGCACCGCTGAACTACTACGAGTACTCGATCGAGGGAACACGGCGGTTCCGGGCGCTGAAGCTCTGGATGAGCTGGCAGCACCTCGGCACCGAGGGCCTCGGCGGCCTGGTCGAGCACAACGACGACCTGGCTGCGTACCTGGCGGCGACGCTGCACGCATCGCCGGACTTCGACCTCGCCTGCGAGCCGGAGCTGTCGGTCGTGTGCTTCCGCCACCTACCCGACGGAGCGGACGCTTGGCCGGACATCCGACTCGATGCCTACGAGAACGCGCTACAGCGCGCGCTGGAGGTGGACGGGACCAGCTGGGTGAGCGTCACGACCCTGCGGCGGCGAACCTACTTGCGCGCCGGCATCGTCAACTACCTGGCGACCCGCGCCGAGGTAGACGCGTTGCTCGCGGCGCTGCGCCGGCTGTCAGAAGGCGTCCTCGAAGATCTCGACCGAGGCTGAGCCGTCGGGCTTCAGCCACACGCTCGCAACGTCGAAGCGCACCGACGCGGGCGATGCCCGGCTCTGCAGCAGGAATACCTCGGCCAACGCGCGCACCTTCTGCCGCTTGCGGACGTCGACCGCCTCGAACCCTCCGCCGAAGCGCGAGCCACGGCGCGTCTTGACCTCGCAGATGACGAGCGACGTGCCGCGCGCGAGCACGAGGTCGAGCTCGCCGAGACGACACCGCCAGTTGCGCGCCACCACGCGATACCCGCGCGCCACGTAGCGGGTCTCTGCCGCCGACTCCCCACGACGCCCGACCTCGGCCCGCTGATCCATGACGCCAACGCTAGGGTCGGGGTCTGACATGGACGAGATCGAGATTGCGGCCCGGCCGGGCATGTGGCTCGCCCGCTAGTTGGGTGAGAGCTCGGGCGCGTCGGGGATCGTCGTGTCGTCGCGGCGCAGCTCCTCGACATTGACGTCGCGCCGCGTCATCACCTGGACGCTGGAGACGAACCGCGCCGGGCGGAACATGTCCCAGACCCACGCGTCGGTGAGCTGCACCCGCACCCAGCCGTCGTCCAGCGGCGCCATGTCGACCTTGTTCGCGAGGTAGAAGCGGCGCTCGGTCTCGATCACGAACGTGAACATCGGGAGCACGTCGCGGTACTCCCGATACAGCTCCATCTCGCGTTCTTCTTCGAAGCGTTCGATGTCGTCTTCCATCGGAGCATCATGCTCTCACGCGGGACCGACGTCCGCTCGGCCGAGCCCGGGCAGGGCCGGTTGCCCGACGCCTGCGAAGCTCAGACGGTGTACCGGTGTGGGGCCGTGCTCCTCGAGCGCGACCCAGTGATCCGGTGTGCCGTAGCCCTTGTTGTGCGCGAACCCGAACGCCGGGTACCGGCGGTCCAGCCGCACCATGATCCGGTCGCGCGTGACCTTGGCAACGATCGAGGCCGCCGCGACGCTTGCCGAGACCGCGTCGCCCTTCTTGACCGCCAGCGCGGGACACGGCATCCGCGGCACGGGGAACCCGTCGGTGAGCGCGTAGTCGGGCTCGGGATCGAGCGCCCGGGCCGCCCGCCGAAGCAGCGCGATGTTCGACCGGTGCAGGCCCCGGCGATCCAGCGCGGGCGCCTCCGCCTTGGCCACGGCCACGGCGCAGCCATCCACGATCCGGGCGAACTGCTCCTCACGCTGCTTGGCGGTGAGCTGTTTCGAGTCGCGGATGCCGGCGGTCTCGAACCCGTCCGGGATGATCACGGCTGCCGCCACGAGCGGTCCTGCCAGCGCCCCGCGGCCGGCCTCGTCGACACCGGCGATCCGACCGAAGCCCTGCGCCCGCAGCGCGGCCTCGTAGCGCTCCAGGTCGGTCCTCAGAGCCATCCCCACCTCGAGGGCGGATACACGATCACGAACGCCTTGCCGATCACCTTGTCCTCCGGCACGAGGCCCACGCCGACCGGCGGCTCGAAGCGCGAGTCGCCGGAGTGGGCCCGATTGTCCCCCAGCACGAACAGCATGCCATCGGGCACGAGGGTGGGCGGGTAGCCAGACGTGTCGATCTCGGGGTTCAGGTACGGCTCGTCGACCCGTTCGCCGTTGACGAACAGCTTCCCGTCGTGGAGCTCGACGACATCACCGGGCAGTCCGATCACGCGCTTGATGAAGTCCTCGTTCTCGGGTTGCGCGACCCCGATCCCCTCGCCCAGCCAATGCAGCGCGGCGCCGATCGGTCCCCGGTCGGGCCCGGGGCCGGGATGCGGATCGGAGAACACGATCACGTCGCCGCGGTGGACGTCGCTCACGTGCAAGCAGACCCGACACACGAGGATGCGGTCGCCCCTCGCAAGCGTCGGTGCCATCGAGATCGACGGGATGAAGAACGCCTGGACGAGAAACGTCTTGACCACGATCGCGATCAGGAGCGCCGCGATCAGCAGGATCGGGAGTTCTCGCCAGAAGCGGCGGAGCACCTCTGGGTCGACGTCGTTGGAGGTGGGCTGCTCGTCCTCGCCGGGCCTGTCGGCCACGGGGTCAGCCCTCGGCGGGCTCTTCGGCAGGGGTGTCGGCTTCGACCGTTTGGTCGGCCACACGCTCCTCGACCGCCGCCTCTTCGTCGACCTGCTCGTCGACCTCGGCGGCGCTCATGTCCACCGCCACGTCGTCGGCATCCGTGGCCTCGATCTCGTTCTCGGACTCGACGGCTTCAGCCGCGCGTTGCTCGGCCGCGGCTTCCATCGCCGCAAGCTTGGCGTCGTCGATGCGGCGCTCCTTGATCCGGGCCTTCTTGCCGCGTAGATCGCGCAGGTAGTAGAGCTTGGCACGACGGACCCGGCCGCGCTGGACCAGCTCGAGCTTGGCGATCGAGGGCGAGTGCAGCGGGAACGTGCGCTCCACGCCGACACCGAAGGAGATCTTGCGCACCGTGAAGGTCTCGCGGATGCCGCCGCCGCTGCGACGGATCACCACGCCCTGGAACACCTGGACGCGCTCACGGTTCCCCTCCACCACGCGGACGTGCACCTTCACGGTGTCACCGGGGCGGAATTCCGGGAGGTCCGTGCGCAGGAACGGCTGCTCGATCAGATCAGTCTTGTTCATGGCAACGGTTGGCGATTGTACCAGCGGGCCGCTCTCAGCTCTCTGCCAGGTCGGGGCGGTTACGGGCGGTTTTGGCGCGCGCGGCCTCCCGGCGCCACGCCTCGATCGCGGCGTGGTCGCCCGAGCGCAACACCTCGGGCACCTCGAGCCCGCGGAACTCCTGCGGACGGGTGTAGTGCGGATGATCGAGCAACCCCGGCTCGCTGAACGAGTCCCGAGCGTGCGACGCCTCCTGGCCGATCACCCCGGGAAGCAGACGCGTCACGGCCTCGATCACGATCAGCGCCGGCAGCTCCCCGCCGGACAAGACGTAGTCCCCGATCGAGAGCTCCTCCGCGGGCAGGCCCTCGATCACCCGCTCGTCGAACCCCTCGTAGCGTCCGCACAGCAGCGTCAGGTGCGCCTCGGCCGCCAACTCGGTGACGAGCGTCTGGTCCAGCCGCCGGCCTGCGGGA
>CAYLSK010000073.1:6871-12334 GCA_964385975.1 uncultured Anaerolineaceae bacterium
CCGCGGTCCGGATCGAGCGACTCGACCGCGGCGAACAGCGGCTCGGGCTTGAGCACCATGCCCGGTCCCCCGCCGAAGGATGCGTCGTCGACGCTGCGATGCGCATCGTCGGTCCGGTCGCGCAGATCGTGGACCCGCACATCGACGAGACCGCTGCCGATCGCCTTGCCGAGCAGGCTCTCGGACAGGATCTCAGGGAACATCCTCGGGAAGATCGTGATGACGTCGATGCGCACGACCCGAGGCTACCTCGCCCTAGTTGGCTCGCCGCAGCTCCGACCCCGTTCGCTCAGTGGCGGAATGGGATCGTCAGCAGCGTCATCGTGGAGGCGGCGACCCGGCGGATCGATTCCGCGCGCTGCGCCGAGCGGCGGGCTGCGATGGAGCGGCTCGCCCGGCGAGCATCCGCGCTGCGAACCATGTCGCTGACCCGGTACTTGGCGGCGTCTCCGTTCAGCATCCCCGCACCTCCTGTGTCGATGGCAACAGCGTAGGTACCGGGGTCTGCAGGCGCGATGACGACCGTCACCATCGGCGCGTGCCGTTGGCGACCGATCCGATGTGACGCGCGACACGCGAGAGGTGTGTCGGGTTGCAGGAACGGCCCCAATCGGGGCAGGATGCGTTCCGGCCGTTCGCTTCCGGAGTCCGAGGGGGACCATGCAGTACCCGATCCTTACCGCGCTGGTCATCGCGGCCTTGATCATAGGTGTCGACGCGATCCGCGAGCGTGCCGCCCGTCGCAAAGCCCTGCACGTTCCTGGTCTCGTCTCCGCCGCCGTCCGCTCGCCGGGTCAGCCTGGAACGCCGGTTGCGCCGGCGCTGGCGTCAGCGCTGGCGGCGGCGCCCCCGATCGGGGACGACGTCACAGGGTTGTGGGACGAGCTGACGGCGATGCTCGATCCCGAGACGTTCGTGCCCACGCTCGCGGAGGGCACCGAGATCAAGAACTTCGCGATGCGCTGGGGCAACGACTTCGCGATCGTCGCCCGCCCCGATCACACCCTGCACTTCGAGCTCCAGCCGTGGGAGGCCACGCTCATGGCCCAGATGGACGGCTCGAAGACGACGCAGGAGCTGATCGTCGATCACCTGCAGGCGGTCGGGGATCTCGATCCCGGCGCCGTGCTCGGACTGATCGTCGCGCTGCGTGAGGGCGGGTTCCTCGAGCCCGCGCGACCGGACGTGAAGGCGCTGGTACAGCAGCACCTCGATCGCGCCTCGGCGGGCCGTCGGAAGCTCCGCGACTTCGCGAAGGACCTCCGGATCTCGTGGTCCGGCGCCGAGTGGTTCGTCGCGGGCGCGTATCGGGGCGGCCTCAAGTACTTCTTCCGTCCGTTCATGGTCGTCCTCGCCTCCATCGTGGCGTTGGTCGGATTCGTCGCGTTCGTGGGCGTGCAGCAATCGGGGCGGTATCAGTTGTCGACGACCGCCGCGCCAGGCGAGACGATGCTGTTCCTCGCACTCGCCCTCTTCCTCACGTTCGCCCACGAACTCGGGCACGCGATGGCGCTGATCCACTACAAGCGTCGCGTGATCGCGGCCGGGTTCTTCATCTTCTTCGGGTCGCCGGCGTTCTTCGTCGATGCGTCCGACGGCTTGATGATGGATCGTCGGCATCGGATCGTGCAGTCGTTCGCGGGGCCGTTCTCGGAGCTGATCCTCGCCGGCGTCGCCTCCCTCGTGATCGTCGCGACCCCCGGCAGCGGCGTCGCGGCGTTCCTCTATCGCTTCGCCCTGATCAACTACTTCATCATCTTCATGAACCTGATCCCGCTGCTGGAGCTCGACGGGTACTGGATCTTCTCGGACCTGATCCAGGTGCCGAACCTGCGGCGGCGCTCGATCAACTTCATCCAGGGGGATCTCTGGCACAAGATCGCGAAGTGGGAGAAGTTCAGCCTGCAGGAACTCGGGCTGGGCTTCTACGGGATCGTCGGGATCGCCTTCACGATCTTCTCCTTCTACACCGCCTACTTCTTCTGGCAGGAGATCTTCGGGGGGCTGGTGTCGAGCCTGTGGAACGGTGGCCTCGGTTCGCGCATCCTGCTGCTCCTGCTTGCGCTCGTGTTCATCGGGCCGCTGATCCGCGGGCTCCTCACGCTGGCGCGAAGCACCTACAAGCGGCTGAAGTCGATCCGGGACCGCATCCGGTTCCGCGTGCAGCGGTCCTGGCGAGTGGAGGCGGCCGCGTTGATCGACGCGCTCCCCGCATTCGACAACCTCGATGAGAACGCGCTGTCGGACCTCGCGGGACGCATCGAGCTGGTGACCGTCCGCGACGGCCAGGCGGCGTTCCGCCGCGACGACGTCGCCGACGCCTTCTACGTCGTCCGCTCCGGCACGATCCATATCGAAGACGAGGACCTCGAGGAGGGCGACACGCGGATCATCACCACGCTCGGCCGCGGCGATGCCTTCGGCGAGTTCGGGCTGATGGGCTCGGGCGTGCGCGCAGCCACCGCCCGCGCCGAGGGTGAGGCGACGCTGTTCCGCGTCGACAAGGCCTCGTTCGACCGCCTCCTCGCCAACGACATCGACGCGCCGGACTTCGCGCCGACGATGCAGGCCTACGCCGAGCTCCGCTCGCTTCCTCCCTTTCGGGCTTTGTCGACGGCCGACCTCGCCCTCGTCTTGGACCATGGCGAGTGGCACAACGTCGCTCCCGGGGAGCGGCTGATCCGGCAGGGCGAGGCCGGCGACACGTTCTACGCGATCGGCGCCGGTCAGGCCGACGTCGTACGCGACGGCGAGCTCGTCGCCTCGCTCGGGCCCGGACAGCACTTCGGCGAGATCGCATTGTTGACCGACGAGCCGCGCAACGCCACCGTGACCGCGCACACGCCGCTGCGTGTCTTCGCGCTGGATCGCGAGGGATTCATCAGCGTGATCGCCCGCACGTTCCGACGCGGCGCTGCCGAACGAACGCCCGACCGAAACATGGAGCACTGAGGAGGATCCGATGGTGTGTTGGCATTGCCGCCGGACGGCGGTCGGTTCGTGTCGCTTCTGCGGGCGTGGGGTGTGCGAGGACCACGCGCAGGAGCAGCCCTACGTCCTCGAGCTGTTCCGGGGCGGCGACATGACACGTGCCCTCGTCGTCGAGGACGCGTTGTTCTGCGGCGCGTGCACACCGCGCCCCGATCCGATCGACCTGCCCGAACTCGACGAGTGACGTGCGTCACACATCCGTCGTGACGGAAAGCACGCACCGGGAGTGACCTGCGCTACGCGCATCTCCAGCCCGGCCGGGCATGATGCATCTATCGAGCGGCCCGACCGGGGCCCCGGACCAGGAGGAGACGCAGGATGGCCGAGAAGAAGATCCAGCCGAAGCTCCCGACCAGCGACGAGCCGGCCGCGGGCGCACGCAAGGCCGAGAAGACCAGCGCCAAGCGGGTTCACGCCAAGCGGGTTCACGCCAAGCGGGTGCACGCCAAGCGGGTGCACGCCAAGCGGGTGTGACCACTCCACATCGAAGGAACGGCCCGGGCCGAAGGCCCGGGCCGTTCGCATTCCACACCGAGTAGCCGCCCCGCGCCCGGGCCGGTAGGCTCGGGCGCGATGTCCCCCACCGCCGTCGCCGGGCTCATCGTCGCCATGGCGTCCACGCCCGTGCTGCAAGGGGTCCCGAGGAAGGACGTCGAGCGGCTCGCTGGCTTGGGCTCGGTCCGGCGGTTCCGCCGCGGCACCTACATCTGCCACCAGGGCGACTCATCGCCAGAGGTCTACTTCCTGGTCGAGGGTCGCATCGAGATCAGCTCCTTCTCCCCGACCGGCGCCCGCATCCTGCACGCCTCGGTCGACTCCCCCCAGTTCCTCGGCGAGCTCGGGGTGCTCGGGAACCTCCCTCGCGGCGCCGACCTCCTCACGCTGGACGACACCGACGTCTGGACGACCGAGGGTGAGGACTTCGTCGGGTTCATCACGGGCCAGCCCGGCGCGGCCCGCCAGCTGCTAGCTGCCCTCGCCCGGCAGATCCAGGAGCACCAGGCCTTCGCCGATGACCTCCTGTACCTCGATCTCAAGGGTCGCGTCGCCAAGCGGCTCCTGCAGATGGGCACGCCCTCGCTCGAAGACCTCCCCGCGCCGGGGACGCCCGTGCCCGCGCTCACGCATGCCGATCTCGCGAGCCTCTGCGGGGGCAGCCGGGAAAACGTCACGCGGATCGTTGCGGACTTCCAGCGCCGCGGCCTGGTGAAACGCGACGGCAAGCGCTACATCCTCAAGAAACCGTCGCAGCTGGCGAAGATCGCCGGGCTCTAGCCAGCGTTGTCGGGCGCCGTCAGCCCGGGCAGATCCCGTACCACGGCGCGACCCCCCGGGATGTCGACCGACACAACGAGATCGGCCACGGCGGGGATCAGGGTCTCGGTTCCGTCCTCGGCGACGAGGCGCCACAGATCCTGGGAGGGGTAGGGCAGGACCTCCGCGATGCGGCCGAGCGCTCGCCCGGACTCCGTAACGACCACGAGACCCTCGACCTGATACGACCACCACCGGCCCTCGGGGAGCTCCGGCAGCCACGACTCGGGGATGACCAGCTCGGTGCCGGCGACGGCCTCGGCGCCCGTCCGATCGCCGATCTCCTCGAACGTCACCAGCAGGCGCTCGCCATGGGGACGCACGGTGCGCACGGTGTAGATGCGGCCCGTCGCATCGAAGAAGACGGCGCCGGGGGTCCACCGGTCGGGATTGTCGGAACGGTTCTGCACGGACAACTCGCCCCGGACACCGTGGGGCTTGGCGATGCGGCCGACGGTCACCGTCGGCTCGTCCACCTCAGTCCTCGAAGTCGACGCGGGCCGCCAGGTTCTGGCGCGACGCGGCCGCGCGCACGACGGTGCGGATCGCCTTGGCGGTGCGGCCGCCCCGGCCGATCACCTTGCCGAGCTCGCCGGGGGCCACCGTCACGCTGAACGTCGGGCCTCGCTCGTCGAAGGACTCGGCGACACGCACGGCGTCGGGGTCATCGACCAACTCACGGCACAGGAACTCGACGAGCTCCTTCACCTCAGGCCTCTGCCGTCTCCTCGACGGGCGGCGCCTCGACGGCTTCCGCGCTCTCGGTCGCGGCCTCGACCGCGGCCTCCGTGGCCTCCGTGGCTGCGTCCTCAGCGGCCGCTTCCTCGACCGGCGCGGGCTTCGGCGCCGCCGCAGCCTTCGCGGTCTCGGCAACCTTGGCCTGGGCCTTCTTCGAGAGCTTCTCCTTGGCGGGGCGCTCGGTCTTGGTCTTGACGCCGACGGTGGCGCTCGGGCGCTCCTTGACGAAGGTCTCCCAGATGCCGAGCTTGCTCATCAGGTTGCGCACCTGGTTGGACGGCTGGGCGCCGACCCGCAACCAGTACAGCGCGCGCTCCTCGTCGATCTCGATCAGCGAGGGGTCGCTCAACGGGTGGTACTTCCCGATGTTCTCGATGAAACGGCCGTCACGGGGGGCCCGCTGGTCGGCCACGACCACGC
>CAYLSK010000074.1:0-12217 GCA_964385975.1 uncultured Anaerolineaceae bacterium
GCGGTTCTGATGTCGCGATCCGACAGGACGCTCACTTCGCGAGGCTCCCGCTGCCCCGCTCGGCGAACAGCGAGTCGACCTCACGCTTCAGGGCCTCCAGGTCCTCGAAGCTCTGGTAGACGCTGGCAAAGCGGATATAGGCGATCTGGTCAATGCCGCGGAGCTGCTCCATGGCGAGCGCGCCGATCCTCGACGACGGCACCTCGCCGACGCCTGCCGACCGAAGCTCGGCTTCGATGGCGTCAGTCGCAGACTCGGCGGCGCCCTCCGGGACCGGCCGGCGAGTGAGGGCCTTGCGCAGCCCGGAAACGAGCCGCTGTCGATCGAACTCCTGGCGGGTGCCATCGCGCTTGATCACGATCAGCCGGGCGGCCTCGATCCTCTCGTAGGTCGTGAACCGAATCGAGCAGGCCGCGCACGCTCGGCGACGTCGGATGGTGGCCGAGTCATCGAGATCGCGCGAGTCGATGACGCGGGTCTCCCGCGCACCGCATTGGGGGCAACGCATCGCTCTCCCGGTGACTGGCACCACAAGGGATAGTGGTCTTCATCGAGAATACCACTAGATGGAGTGGTGAGATGGGTCCTCAGGCGCCAAATCCCGTGCGCCCGGCGCGGGCCTCGTCGATGGCCAGATCCTCGGCCCGAAGGGCCTGTCGGGCGATCGCCTCACGGGCGTGGATCAGGTTGAGGTATCCGCGCTTGATGGACGTCTGGGCCTCCAGATCACGCGTCCCGCGCCGTGCCGTGGCCAGGATGTCGGCCCCGTGCTCGACCATGCCCAGCGCCCGAGTCGCGCGCTCGAGCTCGGCGACGAGATCGTCGCGGATCGACTGCGCTCGGCGGGGCCCGGACCAGCTCCGAGCCTCCTCGCCGTAGCGCAGGAGCGTCTCGGTCGCATCGGCGACGGTCTCGCTGATGGCCTCGGGCCCCGCCTGCTGGTGGCGGACGACGTCGATCTGGCCGGCCACCACGCCCAACAGCGTGTCGGCACGGAACGCGAGGTCCCTGACGGCGCCCCGGAAGCGCTGGATCTCGCGTGTTCGAGCGGCGATCCGGCCCGTCCCGCGGAAGACGACCACGAGGCCGGCGGCAAGCGCGATGAACGCCATGATCGGCAGGAGGACGGCGAGCTGCTCCACGCGCTGTGCCCCGGCGCCGCTATCAGCCCGACCGGCCGCGCAACTGCTCGAGGAGGGCACTGCCGACCTCGAAGAGGTCGCCCACGACGAGCAGATCCGCGAAGTCGGCGATCGGGGCGTCCGGATCGCGATTGACCGCCACGATCGTGCCGGCGGTCTGCATGCCCACCTTGTGCTGGATGGCGCCGCTGATCCCGAGCGCGAGATAGAGCTCGGGCTTGACGATCTTGCCGGTCTGCCCGATCTGCTGGCTGTACGAGATCCAGCCAGAGTCGACCGCGGCACGAGTCGCTCCGACCGCTCCCCCGAGCGCTCCGGCGAGCTGCTCGACGAGCTCGAAGCCTGTGGGCCCACCGACGCCGCGACCGCCGGCAACGATGATCTTGGCCTCCTCGATCGGCGCCGCGGCGCCGGCTTCGCTGACCCGCTCGATGACGCGCACCGCGCGGAGTGCCGGGCCGACCGCGTCGCGCTGCTCAACCTTGCCGGGCGCCGCCGCCGGGGTCGCGGTCACCACGTTTGGCCGGACGGTCACGATCCCGCGGCCCGCGGTGAAGCCAGACGTGGTCAGGAGCTTCCCGCCGAACACGCTCATCTCGACCGCCGGTCCACGCTCGGTCCATGTCACGCTCGTGGCGTTGGTGAGCACGCCGAGGCCGGTCAGCGCGGAGAGTGCCCCGGCGAGATCACGGCCATCGGGCCCGGCGCCCGCGATGATCAGATCCGGGGCCTCGGCCTTCGCGAGCGCGCCGATGTGCGCCGCTGCGACGGACGACCAGGTCAGCTCGCCCGCGGCCGGATCCTGGATCGCGAGCACGACCGGCAGATAGGTGGCGAGCTCCGCGGCCGGTTCACTCGGCTCAGCGGACACGACGACCCCGAGGACGTCCCGGCCGCTCGACGCCCCGAGCTCGCGAACGAGGGTCGCGATCTCGGCGCTGATCCGGGCCAGGCCGTGCTCGGGTCCAGGTTCGCCGACGACCCACAGCGCACCCATCAGATGAGCCTCCGCGCCGCGAGCAGCTCGACGATCCTGGCGGCACCTTCGGGAGGTGTGCCCCGCACAACCTGCGTTGCGCCACGGGCGGGCGGTGCCTGGATTCCGAAGACCGCGGTCGTGGCGACCGCACCGCCGACCGTGGCCGGGTCGACACCAAGGTCTGCCAGGGAGCGGGTCACGATCTCCTTCGATCGCGCGGCCATGATCCCCTTGAGGGTCGGGTAGCGTGGCTCGCCAAGGGCCTGGGTGCAGGAGA
This sequence comes from uncultured Anaerolineaceae bacterium, assembly GCA_964385975.1. Taxonomy (GTDB): domain Bacteria; phylum Chloroflexota; class Limnocylindria; order Limnocylindrales; family CSP1-4; genus SPCO01. The sequence goes on from CAYLSK010000074.1 coordinate 2,399, forward strand.
TCAGCGCTGGCATCGGCGCCTCGAGCAGGTCGTAGCCGGTTGGGCTGATCCGGCGGACGCGGACCGTCTTCGCCGCTTCGTCCGGCTCGATCCGGGCGGCGTAGGAAAGGTACGGCAGGTCGAGCTGCGCGGCCACGGCGGCCGGCACGGTGCCGCCGACACCGTCAGAGGTATCCACGCCAGCCAGCACGAGGTCGAATTCGAGGTCGCGCAGGGCCGCCGCGAGGACCCGCGCGGTCGAAACGGCATCAGAGCCGGCGAGCGCCGAATCCGTGACCAGGATGCCGCGCTGGGCGCCCATGGCCAATGCCTTGCGAAGCGTCTCCGGTGCCGACGCGGGCGCCATCGACAGGAGCGTGACGTCGCTGCCCTCGGGTGCGGTCGAGATGAGCTTGAGGGCAGACTCCAGGGCGTATTCGTCGTTGCCGTTGACCACAGCGGACACGGCGGCGCGATCCAGTCGACCATCCGGGCCCAGCCGCTCGCCCGCCGAGGCTGGATCCGGAACTGGCTTCACCAGGACCACGATTCGCACGAGGCCGATCTCCTCCCTCCCGGTCAGCTGCCCTTGCCGAGCAGCGCTCGCGCGATGACGAGCCGCTGGATCTGTTGCGTCCCCTCGTAGATCTGGGTGATCTTCGCGTCGCGCATCATGCGCTCGACGGGGAAGTCGTCGATGTAGCCGTATCCACCCAGGACCTGGACCGCGTCGGTCGTGACCCGCATCGCGGCATCCCCGGCCACGAGTTTACACATCGCCGACCAGCGGCCGGCGTCCGGCGAGCCGGCGTCGATCTCGACGCAGGCCTTGTAGAGCAGTTGGCGGGCGGCTTCCGTCGCGGCGTCCATGTCGGCCAGCATCGCGCCGACCATCTGGAAGTCCCCGATCCGCCGGCCGAACTGGCGGCGCTCCGCCGCGTATGAGGAGGCGGCTTCGAGCGCGCCCTGGGCGATCCCGACTGCCTGGGCCGCGATCGCCGGACGGCTCCGTTCGAAGGTGCGCATGGCAATGCCGAAGCCGTCGCCTTCCTCGCCGATCCGGTTGGCGGCCGGCACGCGAACGTCGTCAAAGGCGAGCTCGGCCGTGGGGCTGCCGCGCAGGCCCATCTTGTGCTCCAGCCGAGTGACCGCAAATCCGGGTGTCGGAACCTCCACCACGAAGCAGGAAAGCCGCCGGTAGCGTGGCGCGCCTGGGTCCGTGACGGCAAAGACCGTCACCAGATCGGCGACCGACCCGTGGGTGATGAACCGCTTCGATCCGCTGATCAGGTAGGAGTCGCCATCGCGAACGGCGCGGGTGCGGGCGGCTGCGGCGTCGGAGCCGGCCTCTGCCTCGGTCAGGGCGAAGCAGATCAGCCACTCCCCGGTCGCCAGCCTCGGAAACCAGCGGGCCTGCTGTTCGGAGGTTCCCGCGAGCAGCATGGGCAATGCGCCGAGCTCGTGGGCGGCAAGGATCAGCCCCGTGGTGGCGCAGGCTCGGCTGAGCTGCTCGACGGCCAGGCAGACCGAGAGCAGGTCCCCGCCCAGCCCGCCATGCTCCACTGGGAACGGCAGGGCGAGGATGTCCTGGGCCGCCAACAGCTGGCGTAGATCCTCGGGGAACTCGGCCGTTCGGTCGATCTCGGCGGCACGCGGCGCCACCCGCTCGTCGGCCAGCACGCGAACCGCGTCGCGAAGGAGCTGTTGCTCCTCTGTCAGTCGATAGGTTGGCGCCGCTCTCTGCGCGGTCATCCGATGACCGGCAGTTGACGGGACGGCGCGGCCGCGATCCGGGCGGCGAGGACCTCGCTGACGTCCATCGTCGAGACCCGGGCGCCGCCGTCGGCTGCGGCCAGCCCATCGCTGAGCATCACCATGCAGAACGGGCAGGAGGTGGCCACGGTGTCGGCGCCGGTCTCCAGGACCTGGCGCGTGCGCTCGGCGTTGATCCGCGTGCCGCGGGTCTCCTCCATCCACATTCGTCCACCGCCGGCCCCGCAGCAGAAGGTCTGCTTGCCGGACTTCTCCATCTCGGTGATCGACACGCCGGCGGCACCGAGAACCTCCCGCGGCGCCGCGACCACGTTGTTGTAGCGGGCGAGATAGCACGAGTCGTGGACGGTGACGCTCCCGGGCCGGTGCTCGCCGCTGATCGCCGTCGCGTCTTCGGGCAGCGTTGCCAGGCGGCCGGACGAGACCAGCTCGGCAAGGTAAGTGCTGTGGTGGACGATCCGGTACGAGCCGCCGAGCTGCCCGTACTCGTTGGCGATCGTGTTGAAGCAGTGCGGACACGCCGTGACGATCGTCCGCTCGCCCATGCTGTAGCGGTTGAGCGTCTCGACGTTGCCGGCAGCCAGGATCTGGAAGACGTAGTCGTTGCCCATTCGGCGGGCTGGGTCGCCGGTGCACGACTCCTCCTGGCCGAGGATCGCGAAGCTGACGCCCGCCGCGTGGAGACAGGTGGCCACGGCCCGGGCGACCTTCTGGTTGCGCGGATCGAAGGCCGCGGCACAGCCGACCCAATAGAGCACCTCGAGCTCGTCGAGCCGACCGGCGGCGGCGACGTCGGCGACAACCGACACGTCGAAGGCGAGCCCCCTGGTCCAGTCGGTACGGGCACTCGCCGGCTGTCCCCACGGATTGCCCTGGTTCTCCATCGCCCGGAACGCGCCGGTCAGCTCGGTCGGAAAGCGGCTCTCCTCGAGGACCAGGTTGCGACGCAACCCGACGATCTTGTCGACGTGCTCGATGAGGACCGGGCAGGCCTCCACGCACGCCCCACAGGTGACGCAATCCCAGACCGCGTCGTACGGGATGGCCGTGTCCACGATCGGGCGGGCGAGGGCCACGGCAGAGGGACGGGTGTCGTCCAGGCCGTATGCCTCCCGCACGATCGGCGAGTTGGGGATGAGGTCGATGCCGTGCTCCGCGTCGACCGACATCTCGCGGATGCCCATGATGAAGGTCTTGGGGTTGAGTGGTTTGCCCGTGTTCCAGGCCGGGCAGGCCTGCTGGCAGCGGCCGCATTCGGTGCAGGTAAACCCGTCGAGGAGGTCCTTCCAGCCGAGGTCCTGGAGCGTCTTGAGGCCGAACGTCGCCGTCTCGTCCTCCAGGTCCATCTTGGGCAGCTCGCCGCGCGGAGCGAGCTTGCGCAGGAAGATGTTGGGGAAGCTCGTCGCGATGTGGAGGTGCTTGCTGAAGGGCAGGTAACCGAGGAACGCGGCGACCAGCGCCACATGGGCCCACCAGAGGGTCCCGAAGCCGGCCTCGAGCAGCTGTGGCGACAGCGATCGAAGCGGGATCGCCAGCGCGGATGACACGAACGCGCCCCGGATCTCACCGTAACGGGCGACCTGGAAGACCTGGGCGACGAGCTCGGTGGCGACCACCCCGCCGATCATCCCGAGGATCACCAGCGCGTCGCGGTTGAGCGTGAGGCGCGCCGGCTTGATCACCAGCCGACGCCCGTACGCCCAGGCGATCGACGCGATGACGATGAGCGCCACGACGTTCTGCATGGCGCTGACGGCGGCCCAGATCGCGCCTCCGAGCGGAGTCGACAGGATGCCCTGGATCACGCCGCCGGTCACGATGTCCGCCGTGCCGATGGTCAGCAGCACGAAGCCCCAGAAGATCCCGGCATGCATCAGACCGGCTCGCGGATCCTTGAACATCTTCGTCTGGATGAAGGCGTATTGGACCAGACCGACCACGCGCGCCGGCAGATTCCCGAACGGCGGTGACGGCCGCGCCGCCGCGAAGATACGCAGGTGGCGGGCCATGGCCAGGGCGAAGAAGGCGGCGGCGCCCCAGAAGACCGGAAAGACGAGCGGATAGGCCGGGACGTCGGCAAACGGCTCGAACATCAGCTGCGCGGGTCTCCCTGGGCTGGCCTCGTGACGCGGTGATCGTACGGCCCGGCGAGGGTCTCGAGGGCGTGATCGAGCACGGCTTCGATGGCCCCGAGCGACTCCAGCGCCCCCTTCGGACTGCCGGGCAGGTTGACGATCAATGTGCCCTGGCGGACACCCACGATGCCACGCGAGAGGTCGGCCATCGGGGTCATGGCGCGGCCGGCCGCGCGCATCGCCTCGGCGAGCCCGGGGACCTCGTAGTCGATCACGGCACGGGTCGCCTGGGGGGTCACGTCGCGCGGCGTCAGCCCGGTCCCGCCGGTCGTCACGATGAGCGGGTGGCGTCGGGCACCCTCGGTCAGGGCGATCTCGATCTCAGCCTGCTCGTCAGGGAGGACTTGACGCTCGACGATGTAGCCGAGCGCCTCGAGCCGTTCGCCGACGCGGACGCCGGAGAGGTCGTCCCGGACGCCGGCCGCGGCACCGTCACTCGCGGTGATGACGAGGGCCGACCGGCCGGCCGCCTCGCTCATGCGCGGCCCGTGCGCTTGGGCCCGACACGTCCCGCGACTCGTCCGCCGGGGCGTGGCCGGGTTGGTCGATCGTCGACCGGGCCCGGCGAGCGAAGCCACGAGCCGCTCTTGCCGCCGGTCTTCGAGATCAGGCGGATCCCGCGGATCTCGACGCCGCGCTCGACGCCCTTGACCATGTCGTAGACCGTGAGGGCCGCGACCGAGGCGGCGGTCATCGCCTCCATCTCGACGCCGGTCTGGCCGGTCGTCGCAGCCTCGGCCCGGATGCGCAGGACGCCGGCCGTACGGTCCGGGGTGATCGCCACGACCAGATCGGTCAGCGCCAGTGGATGGCAGAGCGGGATCAGCTCGCTGGTTCGCTTCGCCCCCATCACGCCGGCCAGCTCGGCCACGCCCAGGACATCGCCTTTGGATCCGCCGCCGTCGATGACCATGCTCATCGTCTCGGGCGAGACGGCAACCGTGGCCTCGGCAACGGCCCGGCGTGCGGTGACCGGCTTGTCGGAGATGTCGACCATCCGCGGACGTCCCGAGCGATCCACATGTGAGAGCCGACGGCGTTCGGCGCGCGGAGTGGGTTTCTGGTCCATTCGGTCCTCCGGATCGTGGTCGGGTCAGGCGCGGCGGGCATTGGAAGCGCGGCGGGTCATGGGCGGTCGAGCCACCAGAGGGCGACCTCGGCGCCGGTCGGGAGCGCGTCATCGGCTTCGGGAATGATGGCGAGGGCGTCGGCGCTGGCGAGGGCGGAGATGACGTGACTCCCCTGCCCGCCCGCCAGACGGACGCAGACTCGGCCGCGCTCGTCGCGCACGGGGGCCCCGGTCTCGTCCCGCTCGGCCGTGACGCGCAGGAAGGCACGCCGACCCTGGCTCTTGGTCACAGACTCGACGAGGACCGCCCGGTCAGTTGGCCGGAACAGGTCGCGCCGGCCGGCCAGGCGGCGGATCGCCGGGCGCACGAAGAGCTCGAAGGTGACCGCCGACGAGACCGGGTTTCCCGGCAGGCCGAACAGCAACACCTCGTTGCCGCCGGCCGGGCCGGGGGCCGTGCCGAAGGTGAACGGTTTGCCAGGCTGGACGGCGACCCGCCAGAGGTCGACCCGGCCGATCGTGTCGATGGCGGTCTTCACGACGTCGTACGGCCCGACCGAGACCCCGCCAGACACGATCAGCGCGTCGGCCCCGGCGTCGAGGCCGCGTCGTAGCCGAGCCAGGACGTCGTCGAGGTCATCCGTCGCAATCCCCAGATCGATCGCATCGGCGCCCGCGGCCGTGACCTGGGCGCGCAGACCGGGGCCGTTGGCATCGGGAATGCCGGCTGCGCCGAGCGGCTCACCCGGGGCACGAACTTCGTCGCCGGTCGCCAGGACGGCGATCCTCGGCCGTCGGTATGCCACGATCTGTTCGACGCCCGCGCCGGCCACGAGCGCGACGGCTGCGGCGCTCACCGCTGTGCCGGGCTTGACGAGCTCGGCTCCGGCCTGCAGGTCGCTGCCCTCGCCCCGGACCGACCCGCCGATCGGCACACCCTGGTGAACGAGGCAGGCGCTGGGGACTGGACCGGTCGCATCACGGCCACGCGAGCCCGGGATCCCGGCGCCGTCCAGCGGGGTCGTGGCTTCGACCGGGACGACGGCGTCAGCGCCCTTAGGCAGCCGCGCACCGGTGGCGATCCGGGCCGCGGTCGCCGGCCCGACCTCGATGTCGGAAGCGACGCCCGCCCGAACATCGCCGATCACGGCAAGCCGCGCCGGGGCCTCCTCGGTTGCGGCCAACGTGTCGGCCGCCTGGATCGCATACCCGTCCATCGCCGAGTTCGGCCAGGGCGGCAGCGAGATTCGTGCAATCACCGTCTCGGCAACGACCCGCCCGAGCGCGTCTGAAGCGGCGATTCGTTCCGTGCCGACCGGCTTGACGCCCGCCAGCACGGCCTCCTGTGCCGCCTCGACCGTGAGCAGGCTTGTTGCGGTTGAGAGGGTCACGCGCGGACCTCCGGCAGCGCCGCAAGATCGCCCGTGGCGGATTTCGTGGGCGCGAGCCGCCGGACTCGCGGTCCTGCAACAGCCGCCACGAGCGCGCACCCGGCGATGATCACCACGCCGACCACGATCGCCGTCTCCTGCCAGAACTGGAACGGGAAGAGTTGAACGAGACGCTCGCTAGCCGGATCGAAGGTGAACGAACCGGCCGGGAACACGACCTCATGGAACGTCTCGAAGAGCGCATCGAAGGCGACCAGCGCGACGCCGCCAAGCACGACGACAGCGACCGCCAGGCCCAGCGCACCTCGACGAACCGCCCGCCAGGTCGCGGCGCGATCAGGCCGCCGGCTCGCCATGAGCAGCACGACGATCGACAGGGCCGCCAACACCCAGAGCCTCACAAAGACCGTCCTGACATCGCGCATGTGCCCTCGTTCACGCTCGTCAAGGACGGTCTCGGCTCGAACTTGCATGTCAAAGTCGGGCGGCCCGAGGACGAGATCGGAGAGGATCGAGCCAGTTGCCGCCTTGAGCTCCTCGACCGAGTATCCGGTCCAACCCGCGGCGTTGGATCGGTCCTGCTCTGAGGCGACCCATTGCGGGGTCAGGAACGGCAGGACCGCCAGCGCGACGATCACGATGGCGGTCGAGAGACCGGTCAGCAACGATGTGGCTCGGCCGCCGAGGGCGTTCACCGCCCAATCCTAGCCCGTCCGGGCTGGGTCACTCGTCCTCGAGCGTCCTCGCCTGGTCCCACCAGCCCTCCATCGTGAGATCGGACGGCGGGCCGACCTTCAACCCTGTCGCCCCCGCCCGCACACGCGCTCGGAAGGCATCGAGGTCGAGGTCCAGGATCTGGCGGAGGCCCTCGATCCCGGCCTGGATCAGGAGCTGATGCTCGGCCGGCCCGAAGCTCGCCAGATTGAGCATCAGTGCCTCGTCACGCCACATCAGGACGTCGTTCGTCGTCGCGTCGACCTGGTCGGCGAGGGTCTGGCGGCGGGTCGGCGTCTCCGACACCTCGAGCAGCAGGCCGGTCGTGAATATGCCCTGATGATCGAGGCGGTCGAGGTGGACGGGCTCGATGCGGGTCAGCTCGTTGATCGGTGGCACTGGGCGGGGCTTCCTCCAAGCGAGCGCGAGGCGGTTCGATGATGCCATGCCAGGACCCCGAGCATCACGTGACGCTGCCCATCTCGTGACCGACCGGCCGCAGGTGCGAGGTGACGCCGTAGGTCTCGCCCGTCTCCGGATCTCGACGCGCAGCGACCACGAGCCGTCGCTCGCCGGCTGCGGTCGTGATCCGACAGGCAAGGGGCTTGCCGCCTCGATAGACGAGGTCCATCAGCTCGAATGCGGCCGGGGGCAGATCGAGCATGGCCTCGCGTGCTGGTTGCCCGATGGAGGCCTGTCCGAACTCCTCGATGAAGGCGCGGTTGCCGTGCACGATCATGTGACCGGCGCCAACGTGGAATGCGGCAGGATACGGCGGCCTCAGAGTCACGCCGGTCATTGCGCCGCCTCCAGGACCGCTCGTCCGAAGCCGGCCAGGGCGATGTCATCGAGGGGCGGATTGATCAGCCCCGCCCGGGCGTCACGGAAGGCCCGCTCGAGGCGACCGGCCATGAAGCCAGGGCCGCCGGCGATACGCAGCGCCTCGTCTGTGGCGTCCACCGCAGCGTTGGTGGCGGTGACCTTGGCGAGGGCGAGATCAGGCGCCAGGCTGGCCCGCGCCACTTGGTCGCCGGCGGCAGCGTCCCACCGCCGAGTCGCATCGAGGAGCACGATCCGAGCAGCACGCAGGCCGGCGTCGAGTCGTCCGAGCCGGAGCTGAATGGTCGGGATCTCCGCGACCGCCTTCGAGCCGTCGCCGGGCCGCCGTTCGATGGCCCAGCGCGCCACCGCCACGCGCGCGCCTTCGCCGACGCCGAGATAGGTCGCGGCGACGGCCATCGCGAACCACGCGCCCGGTGCCGGTCCTCGTGGATCGGGCTCATTTGCGAGGCGGCGGCTCACCAGCGCCTCAGCCGGGACGTGGGCGCCATCCAGGACCAGCCGGCCCGAGGCCGAGGCACGCATCCCCATCGCCTCGAAGCCTGGACGCCGCTCGATCCCCGGCCCGTCCAGGTCGACGAGAAACGAGCCGACGGATGGTGCCGGCCGTTCGCCAGCCAGGGAGGCGGACTCCTCGTCGGCGATGCGGGCACTCACGAAGGCGAAGCGCAGGGCGGGCAGCCACGTGGTCCAGGTCTTCTCGCCGGTGAGCCGCCAGCGGTCGCCAGAGGCGTCGGGCGCGGCAACCGTGCCCGGGATGGCGCCACGTGCGGGCGAGCCGCCGCCTTCCTCGGTCGCGGCGTTGTTGACGAGCGCCGCCTCGTCAACGATCGCGCGGTAGAGGCGCTGGCGCGTCGCCACCGGCCACGCCGCTGACTCGGCGATCGACCCGACGGCGTGCACGTGCATCGCGAAGCCCAACGCCGTCGAGCCATCGACCGCGCCGAGCGCGGCCAGCACCTCGGCTGACTCGGTCATCGAAGCGCCGAGGCCACCCGACGCTACAGGGACCGGCAGCAGGTGAAGACCCGTCGCCACGAGGGCCGCCGGCACCCGCGGGTCGAAGGCATCGCCAGGCTCGAGTCGCTCCAGCCGCTCGAGGGCGTCCACCAGCCGGCTGGCCAGCGCGGGGCGCAGATCCGGCAGGTGCCGGCGATCGTCGTCAGGTCGGGTCACCCCGGCAGTGTATCGAGCGTTGGGTGCCCGCTCAGACCGTGGTGCCGGGCGGCTGCAGGGGCGGAATGACCTGGCTGCCCAGAAAGATCAGGGCGGCTACGACCAAGACGAACAGCACGGCCAACAGGACGAGGATGATCAGGCAGGCCAGGGCCGGGCCGCCCGACGCTCGACCCGATGGCCGAACGAGGGCGGTGTTGGCGAATCGATCATGGAGCCCCTGCTTGGTTGGGCTCCGGCCGGTCGTTACGAGCAGAACGAGCACCCAGATGAGCTCGGCGAGCAAGACGAAGCCACCGAGGGCGGGGACGATCGCAAAGAGCCCGAGGAAGCTGCCGTACCCGACCCAACGCCTCAGCGCCTGGTCCAGGCTGAGGGGATGGCCGTCGAAGGCGTTCCCGACCTGGATGTCGAAGATGCGCTGACCGATGGTGGCTCGTCGACCGCCGGTCCAGAAGAAGACGAAGTAGACGAGCCCGAGCAGCGCAAACGCGACGCTGAGCGTGGTCGCCGAGACCCACACGTAGGCCGACGTCGCCGTAGCGACCTGCTCCCCGAACCCGAGGGCAATGGCAACGGCCGAACCGACGAGCCCAACGATCGTCGCGTCAACGATGTAGGCAACGAGCCGGGCCGGGATGTCGGCGAACACGAGACCCGGTGCGCCGGGAACCTCGACGACCGGCGGCGGGACTGCCCACCGGACCGGTGGTGGTGACGCCGGTTGCTCCGCGGGCGCCGG
>CAYLSK010000075.1:0-12196 GCA_964385975.1 uncultured Anaerolineaceae bacterium
GACGTCGGCGATGACCACCCGGGCCCCTTCCTCGGTACAGCGTTGCGCCTCGCCCTCCCGATGGCGCGCCTGCACCTCCGGTTATCAGTGCGACCTTGTCATCGAGCCGTCCCACGCCCACCCTCCTCGGATTGCGATACGAGATGCTAGCGGGTCGACGGGGGCCCGGCTACGCGTGAAGCGTGTCCGTCCGTTAGGCTCTTGACATGGTCAAGAGACGACCGTCGCTTGGGCAAACGATCGGCGGGACCATCGCTGGATTCGACCAGCAGATCTTTCGGACCACCCTGCCGGCCCCCGCCTCCGGCGGCGGCACGCTGACGGTCAGGCTCCCCGAGGAGCCCGACTCGCCAGCGCCGGACGACCCCGACCGCGACACGCTGCGCCTCGACGCGCCCGGGGTTCAGGCCGTCATCGACCTCGTACATGGGGGTCGCCTGGCGTCGTTCGTGGTCGACGGGCGTGAGCTCCTGGTGACCGAGGGATTCGGGCCGATCGCCTGGGGCTCGTTTCCGATGGCGCCCTTCGCCGGCCGCGTCCGCGATGGCGCGTTCACGTTCCGGGGACGCCGCCACCAGCTCGCGATTGAGATGCCGCCTCACGCCATCCACGGAACGGTGCTGGATCGTCCGTGGCGCGTCGTTGACGACCGAACGATCGCGACCGAGCTGGATCCAGGCTGGCCGTTCCGCGGTCGCGTGGTCCAGCACTTCGAGCTGCAGGATGGACGTCTCAGCTTCCGGCTCGAAGTCCACGCCGATGAGCCGATGCCCGCATCGGTGGGCTGGCACCCCTGGTTCCTCCGTCAACCGGCCGCCGCGCCCGGCTCGGCAAGTCCCGTCGCGCCGACCGAACCCGTCACGCTTGACCTGGACGCCGGCGCCATGTATCGCCGCGATGCCGCCGGGATCACCACGACCGATCGGATCGCCCCCGCCCCCGGTCCCTGGGACGACTGTTTCACCGACCTGCGTCGACCGCCCGTCCTGCGCTGGCCGGGTTTCCTGGAGCTGATCATCCATTCCGAGTGCCGCGACTGGGTGGTCTACACCGTTCCCACCGAGGCCCTCTGCGTCGAGCCCCAGACGGCCCCGCCGGATGCCCTGAACACGGGCGCGACGATCGTGGAGCCGGGTCGACCGCTGATCGCACAGATGACCTGGTCCTGGCGGTCGCTCGCGGACTGAGGCTCAGGCCGGAGGCGTCGCGGCCGCGCTCGCGAGCGTCAGCGCCCGAGCGAGCTGGGGATCGGTCAGCGCGGCGACCTGAGCCGGCGTCATGGTGCGGACGTCATCGGGTCCCATCGGGGCGACATCCGCAGCGCGCTCGACGATGACGTCAGGGACGATCCCCTCGTGCCAGATCCGGCGGCCCTTGGGGGTCAGCCACTCGACCGTTCCCACCCGCAAGGCGGACCCATCCTCGAGAGGGAATTCGCCCAGGACGGTGCCGGTGCCGTACGTCTCCACACCCGCGATCTGACCGCGCCCGGCGTCCTGAAGTGCGCCGGACACGATCTCGGCCGAGCTCGCGGTCCCGTTGTCGACCAGGACGACGAGCGGCAGGTCCGTGGCCACTCCTCCGGACGAGACCGGGTGGCGTGTTTCCTTGCCGGCCGCGTCGCGCTCGACGTAGACGTCGCCGCTCGACAGGAATTGGCTGGCGACGCCGACCGCCTCGTTGACATAGCCGCCGGGATTGCCACGCAGGTCGAGGATCAGTCGATCCGCCCCGGCTGCCCTGATCTCGTCGAGGGCGGCCTTCACATCGTCGGCGGCGCCGTGCGAGAACTGATCCAGGCGCAGGAATGCCGTCGTGGTGCCCGGCACCATCGCCCATGACACGACCACCTCGGCGACATCCGCCCGGACGATGCTGACCACCCGCTCCGCGCCATCCGGACCGCTGCGGACCTCGATCCTGACCGTGGACCCGGCTTCGCCGCGAACCCAGCTGGCCACCTCGTCGAGCTCGTGGCTCGCGGTCGTCTTGCCGTCGACCTCGATGATCTCCTCGCCCGAATGCAATCCGGCCTTCTCGGCCGGGCTGCCGCGGAAGACCGCCTCGATGACCGGAAGGCCGTCCTCGGCGGCATCGATCCGTACCCCGATCCCGACGTACGACCCCGACAGCTCGTTGGCTCGCTCGGCCCGCTCTTCCGGGGTCAGGAACGAGGTGTGGCCCGTGTCACCGACGGCCTCGGTCAGGCCGCGGATCGCGCCGTAGGCCAGGGCTCGATCGTCGAGCTGGTCGGCTCCGACGTATTGATCGTGGAGGATCTCCCAGGCCTGGCCGATCAACGCGAGCTCCTGGGCGGAGGTCGGGCGACCGGTCGGGCTCGGGGTCGTCGTGTCGGCGCCGCCCTCGGCGGGTGGCACCAATCGTCCGACCCCGATCCCAACACTGAACGTCAGCGCGAGCGCCAGCCCGATGGCCGCGCGGCGGATCGCCGTCCCGCGACCACGACCGGCCGTCGGTGACCCCGGAACCTGGGAGGGGCCGGGCGCGACGACGGTCGCGTCCGGCGGCTCGGGATCGATGATCGGTTCGGTTGGGATCGAGTCGGGATCCATCGGGGGCATCGTGCTCGTCTCGTGCTGACGATCGACCGATTCGCGGCGCGATTCGGTCGCCGGATATCTAATCCGGCGGGAAAAGGATGCCCCAGAACGGTTCAGACCGGGTGGGCGAGCCGATGAAGCTTCATTCGCATCAAAGGCGGTGGTGCGCTGAACGATCCGGTGGTAGGCTTCGGGCTAATCCCCAGTGAACAAGTCGGAGATGACCGACCCGTGACCGATACCTCCGTCCTCGCCATCGGCCTGGGAGCGTTGCGCCCGGCGCCGGCCGGGCTGCCGGATCCGGCCATCAGCCCGCCCACGATTGCCGAGGCCGGAGATCCGTTCGCGGCCATCCGGATCGTCGACCTGCTCGCCCGCATCGAGCGAGGCCGGCCCGTTCGCGTGGCCGACGTCGCCGATCGGCTCAATGCGACCTACCTGGATTGGCTGTTCAGCCCGACGGTAGTGGCGGACGTCGCCATCCAGCTCCAGTCGAACTGGATGACGGACTACCGAAACAGCTCGGGGATCGTCGTTGATGGCAGCGGTCCGTATGGGACCACGATCGCGATCGAGGACTCCAGCCGGGTTGACCCCTGGATCGTCCGCCAGGCGCTACGAACGGCCGCAGCCTGTACCGAGCGGCTGGCCGAGTTCAGCCGCCGCGATCGACTCACGTCGGGCGGCTGACCCTCGGAAGGCCGCGAACCCAGCAAGCGCACGAACTCTCGATCCCACATCGGCAGGAGGAACGCACACCATGACCCACCACGGATACGCCAACGAGACCGCCCTCGTCGACAGCGATTGGGCGCTGAGCCACCTGACGGACCCGAAGGTCCGCTTCGTCGAGGTCGACGTCGACACGACCGCCTACGAGCAGAGTCACATCCCCGGAGCGGTCGGCTGGAACTGGACGAGCCAGCTGGCCGATGGCATCCGCCGCGACATCGCCGGCCGCGAGGATTTCAGCAAGCTGCTGTCGGACTCCGGAATCGGGCCGGACACGACGATCGCGCTGTACGGCGACAACAACAACTGGTTTGCGGCCTGGGCGTACTGGCAGCTCAAGCTCTACGGCCACCCCGACATCCGGATTCTCAACGGCGGGCGGAAGTATTGGCTGGACAAGGGCCTGGCCCTCGACGTCGACGTCCCCTCGCACGCAGCGACCGGCTACCAGCTGCCCGAGCCCGACTTCAGCCTTCGGGCCTTCCGCGACGACATCCTGCCCCGTCTCGGCGATCCCGAGCTGGCGCTCGTGGACGTCCGCAGCCCGGCCGAATTCAACGGCGAGATCATCGCGCCTCCGGGCATGAGCGAGAGCGCCCAGCGGGCGGGCCACATCCCGGGCGCCGCGTCCATTCCGTGGGCACAGACGGTGCGCGAGGATGGCACATTCAAGAGCGCCGAGGAGCTCGCCACGCTCTACGAGGCGAAGGGCGTGACTCCCGACAAGGACGTCATCGCCTACTGCCGGATCGGCGAGCGCTCCAGCCACAGCTGGTTCGTACTGCACGAGCTGCTCGGCTACAACCGGGTCCGCAACTACGACGGTAGCTGGACCGAGTACGGCAGCATGATCGGCGTTCCAATCGAGAAGCCGGTCGCGGTCGCCGCCGGCTGAGCTTGCGCTCCGATCTGAAGACGGCGGGCCTGGCGACAGGCCCGCCGTCGTGCGTTCCGGGCTCGGGCCGCGCGATCTGGGCTCCGCCTGGCGACAGGCCCTCCTTCCGGCCAGAGACCTCGAATTCCGTCAGTTGGCCCTCAGGCGGGCATTGGTCAGGACCAACTTGTCATTTGTTCGCCCGTAGGTGCAGGTGACACGAATCGGATCGGCCGAGCGCCCGCGGCTGAGCGTGGCGCGGCCCTTGAGGTTCCCGAGATAGCGGCGACGACCTGTCGAGTGCCCGCCTGGAGAGAATCTGACAGAAACCCGGCCACCGGGTCGCGCGGTCCACCGGGTCGCGCGGTCCACTGGGCCGGCGCGGGCCGCTGTGCCGGCGCCGCGAGCCTGCGGCTCAAACCGTTGTACGGCGACCCCGACCGTACCGATCCATGACCTCTAGCAGCCGGTCATGCGGCAGCGCGTGGGCCGTCACCCCATCGCGTCCAACCATCGTGCGTGCGGTGACCAGTGCGTTGACGATGGCCTCCTCGGTCGCCTCGATCACGGCGTCGAAGAGGGGATCGATGGCACGGTCGGCCACCATCGCGACGTCGACCGTCATCCGGCCATCTCCCTTCGCCGACTCCGGCGGGAGCCCGCGATTTCCCGTCGACCAGGCCAGGAAGAGATCCCCCGAGTAGTTCCCGCCGGTCCCGCCGACGCGCGCCAGGCCGAGGCCGGCCCGCTGGGCAAGCCGCGCGCACTGGTTGGGCAGGAGTGGCGCGTCCGTGGCGACGAGCACGATGATCGACCCGGTCTCTGACCTGGCCGTTCGCGCCCAGCCGTTCGAGCCAATCGGCCCCGCGCCCGAGCGTGCCGCGTCCGCCGCATCGGCCTGATCGTGCGGTGAGGCGAGCTCGGACGTTGGAATGGCTTCGCCCACCGGCACCCCATCGATTCGCAGCCAGGCCCGTCGTCCATAGTTGGCCTGAACGAGCACGCCTACGGTCCACCCACCCTGCTCACCGGTCAGCGCTCGGGATGCCGTCCCGATTCCGCCCTTGAACTCGTGGCAGACCATCCCGGTCCCGCCGCCGACACCGCCCTCCGGCACCGGCCCGTCACTCGCCGCGGCGATGGCCGCGTGGACGTGCTCGGGTCGCACGTGGAAACCGTTGACGTCGTTGAGGCTGCCGTCCCAGGTCTCGCCGACCACCGGGAGCGACCAGAACGGGGCTCCCTCCGGGACCGGCCCGATCGCTCCTGCGATCAACGCGTCATGGACCACGCCGACGCTGTGGGTATTGGTCAAGCCGACGATGCCGCCAAGCTGCCCCGCCTCACGAATCCACTCCAGGCCGGTCAGCTCGCCGTTGCCGTTTAGTCTGTGGCAGCCAGCGAAGACCGGCTCTGACCACGGGTCGCCGTCGTGCGGCACCACCACCGTGACGCCCGTCCGGACGGGCCCGCGCCCGGTCACCAGCGGTCCCTCTCCGTCGATGAGCGTCGTATGCCCGACGCGGACGCCTGGCACGTCCGTGATCGCATTGAGCGGGCCGGGTCCACCCCGACCGATGACGATTCCGAGGTCGCGTGCGCGCATGTCCGAGATCCTAGCGAGCCGTGACCAACTGGGTTCGGCCGTATCATCCGGCGGTGATCCCGACACCCCGCAACAGCGCCCCCGTCCGCCTTCGCCGGCTGCGAGACTCGATTGCGGCGGTTCGAGCCATCGACATTGCCGAGGCGTTTCGGGACCTGCCCGGACTCTGTCTGCTGGAGAGCGCACGGCCCGGTCGCAACGCTCGCTGGACCTATCTCACGGCGGATCCGGTCGCCGTGCTCGAGTCGCCCGCGGCCGGTCCCGATCCATTTGCGGTCGCGCGCCGCCTGGTCGCCCGGCTGGACCGGACGGTGATCGTTCCGGCGGATGCGCCGCCCTTTCTCGGCGGGCTGGTTGGCTTCATCGGCTACGACCTCGGCGCCGTCCTCGAACGTCTGCCGTCGATCGCGCCGGCCGACCAGGACCTGCCACTCCTCCGCCTCGCCCTTCACGACTGGATGGTCGCCTGGGATAGACGAACCGGCCACGCTTGGCTGGGCGGGCGGGCGCTGGATGGCGATGGGCGACGGCTGGCGCGCCGCCTCGACGACGTCCACGCGCGCCTGACCGCGTGGCCGTGGCGACCCGATGGTGCCGCCTCGACCGGCGACCGGCCGGTCAACGGCGAACCCGGCGATGCCCTGACCTTTCGATCGAGCCTCGATCGGTCCCACTACCTGGCCGGGGTGGAGCGGGTGCGCGACCACATTGCGCGAGGCGACATCTACCAGGCCAACCTGACCCGGCGCCTGGAGGCCTCATTCGAGGCCGATCCGTGGGAGCTCTATCGGCGGCTCCGGACCGGCGATCCTTCGCTCTTCTCCGCGTTCCTCGATCTGGGACCGGGCCCGCTAAGCGGCCGGCCGCGGGCGCTCCTGTCGGCCTCGCCAGAGCCGTTCCTCTCGGTCGACCGTCAGGGCCACGTCAAGACGGACCCGATCAAAGGGACCCGGCCGCGCGGCCGTGACCGCGCCGGGGATCGGGCGCTCGCGCGCGAGCTGCTGGCCAGCGCCAAGGATCGAGCCGAGAACGTGATGATCGTCGACGTCCTGCGCAACGACCTTGGCCGCGTCTGCCGGCCGGGCACCGTCCGGGTGCCGCGCCTCTGCCGGCTCGAGCGGACGGCCGCTGTCCAGCACCTCGTCTCCACGGTCACGGGCGACCTCGCCGAGGGGCGCGACGCCTTCGACCTGCTGGCCGCGTCATTTCCAGGCGGCTCGATCACCGGGGCGCCGAAGATCCGGGCCATGCAGATCCTCGAGGGCCTCGAACCCGTCCGACGCGGCCCGTACACCGGTGCGCTCGGCTGGATCGGCCCGGACGGTGCGATGCAGACGAGCATCCTGATCCGGACCTTCGTCGCTGATGGCCGGCGGTTGACCCTGCACGTCGGCGGCGGGATCACCTGGAAGAGCGATCCGGCGGCCGAGTGGGACGAGACGGTGGTCAAGGCCCGCGGTCCGCTCGGCGCGATCGGCGGGGCGGAGGTCGAGTGACCACCTCGTCCAGATCGTCAGCCGGCACGGGCCATGTCTGGGTCGATGGCCGCCTGCTGCCGGCGGACGGCGCCCATCTGTCGGTCTTCGATCGCGGCTTCCAGCTCGGCGACGGTGTCTTCGAGACCCTCCGCGTCCGAGCCAGCCACCCGACCGAGCTGGCCGAGCACGTCGCCCGGCTGCGCCGATCCGCGGACGGCCTGGACATCGCGCTCCCTGGCGACATCGATGCTCGACTCGCAATCGGGATCGCCGAGCTGCTCGCGGCCGATGGGCTCGACGGTCCCGATGGCGACGCTTCGGTGCGGATCACGGTCTCGCGTGGACCGTTTCGCGGCCGCGGGCTGCTGCCTCCCGACGAGGTCGTGGCGGCGACGATCGCGATCCAGGCCTGGCCGGTCGTCCCGGCATCGCGCGCACATCTCGAGCGGGGCTTGCGCCTCATCGCCTCCGCGGTCCGGCGCGACCCGGCCAGTCCCATCGGCGCGCTAAAGACAACGTCGCGAGCCGACTACGTCTACGCCAGGCTCGAGGCGCGCCGTGCTGGTGCCGACGACGCTCTCTTCCTGACCACCAACGGCTACCTGTCTGAAGGGACGACGGCCAACATCTTTCTGGTCAGGCTGGCGGTCGATAGGGTCCGCGAGCTGGCGACACCCTCGCTGGACTGCGCGATCCTGCCAGGGACGACTCGGTCCTGGTTGCTGGCCTGGGCGGCGCGCGTTGGCCTGCGGCCGCTGGAAGGGCGGCTGTCGCGCGAGGACCTGGCGACCGCCGACGAGGCGTTCCTTTCGTCGAGTGTGGCCGGCGTTCTGCCGGTGACCCGTTTCGAGGGTCGGCCGATCGGCACCGGTCAGCCCGGACCCTGGACCCAGCGAGCGCGCGCCGATCGCGAGGCGATGATCCGCGACGCGGCCGCCGGATGACCCGCGACGAGGCCGCCGGATGACCCGCGACGAGCTGATCGCCGCGACTCGCCAGCTGATTGCCGAAGGCGACCGGCTGCGCGCGAGCCCGTCGCTCGCCTCGCTCCAGATGTGGCTCCAGCGCTCGGACGACCTGCTGTCGACCGCCTGGGGAAGCATGGATCGCTACCACCTGGCCTGGCTGATGGTCGGCAAGCCGAAGGGGATCGTCCGGGGGCGGCCGATGACTGCCAACGAGGAGGCGACGTACGTCCGCGAGGTGGCCGAGCAGAAAACGGCGGCTCTCCAGATGAGCCTGGACGCCGTGGAACGTCAGCAGATGCCATTCGTTGGCGAGACCGGTGGGAGAGGCGTGGGCGGTCAGGCTGCGGCTGGCCAGGTTGCTGACCGCGCGCCCGATCGAGCTGGCCTCCCCGCCGACCCGGGCCTGGCCGAGCGCCTGGCCGACGCTCGCCGTCGCGCTGATCAGCACCCCGATCACGGCGCAAGGCGAGCCCCACGGCCGGACCGGATGCAGCGTTGAGCCCGGTTTGTCGCGGCGCGGCGAGGGTCCCGGCCGTCGGCGGGATGCGAACCATTCCGGTCCCCGATCCCATCGCGCGCGACTACCTGGTCCTCGCCCTCCGGCTCGATCAGCGGATCCCGGGCCTGGTCGATGGCTATTTCGGACCGGCCGATCTGAAGGCCCAGGTCGACACCGAGCAACTCCGCTCGCCGGCCCGATTGCGCGACGACGCCGCGGCCTTGCGGGCCCGGCTGTCAGCTGAGGTCCACGAGGGGGAGCGGCGCGAGTGGCTGGACGCCCAGCTGGTCGCCCTGGAGACGCAGGCGGCGGCGCTCGCCGGCGAGGCTCTGCCATATTTGGACTACGTCGCTCACTGCTTCGACCTCGCGCCGTCGCGCCGGCCCGACGCAGAGCTCGAGGCCGCCGCAGCGCAGATCGACGCGCTCTTACCAGGACAAGCCCCGTTGGCCGAACGGCTGGCGGCCTGGGACGCTCGATTCGAGGTTCCGGTCGAGCGCCTGCCGGGGATGCTGGCCTGGCTGGTCGAGCGATGTCGCTCGCGCGCCGCCTTGCTCTTCGGCCTACCGGACGGCGAGGACCTGCGGGTCTCGCTTGTGACCGGCCAGCCCTGGTCCGCCTACAACTGGTTCGATGGCGGACGCCGGTCGCGAGTCGACGTCAACACCGATCTGCCGGTGCACGTTGCAGACCTGATCGGGACCGTAGCCCACGAGACCTACCCGGGCCACCATCTGGAACACGCCTGGAAGGAGGCCGATCTGGTCGACGGTCAGGGCAGGCTCGAGTCGTCCATCCTGCTCATCAACACGCCCGAGTGCCTGATCAGCGAAGGGCTCGCCAATCTCGGCCGTCGCTTCGTCGCACCGCCGGACGAAGGCGCCGGTCTCCTCGTCGAGCTTTACGAACGAGCCGGGCTCGCGATCGCGACCGACCGTTTGGCCGCCCGCGACGCTGCGGAACGGACGGTCGCGTTGGGCGGGCCACGCCACGCGCTGACATCGGTCCGCGGGAACGCCGCGATCCTTCGGCACGCTGACGGCCGCTCCCATGACGAGGTGCTCGGCTATCTCCAGACCGTCGGGCGGTATGCACCGGCGACGGCCGCCAAGCGCCTCGAGTTCATCGAGCACCCCCTGTGGCGCACCTACGTCTTTGTCTATGCGGATGGAGAGGCGCTCCTGGCGCGCTGGGTCGATGCGGTGCCGGAGTCGGGCCGCCCGGCTCGGTTCGCCCGGCTGCTGCACGAGCAGCTGACTCCAGCGGCCGTCACAGTTCCCGGCTGAAAACCACCCTGTCGTCGCCCTCCGCCTCGTAGTCGGGGTAGGCAGGCGTCCCGTAGAGACGCTGCGTGCCGGGCCCATCGTCCACGGTGAAGCCCATCGCACGGTGGAACCCAACCGAGACCCGGTTACCCGGCCAGGTGACGGCGTGGACCCGGCGGACGCCGCGCTCGGCGGCGTCCTCGAAGAATCGTTCGTAGAGCATCCGGCCGAGGCCGCGACGCCGATGGTTGGGGCTCGTGGCGACCAGGTGGATGTAGGCCCGATCCGGGTGGTCGGGGCTGATGAAGCCGACAAGGAAGCCGATCGGCGTGCCGTTCGCGTCCTCGGCGATCCACGACGTTCCCGCGAAGTGCTGAAACCAGAGCCGCAGGAACAGTGGATGAAGCCGACGTCCGCCCCACCACTCGTCGACCTGGCCAACGAGGCGTCGATGGTCGGCCTCCCGGGGGCGCCGGAACTGCACGTCCGTGCTCATCGTGCCGTGATCCACGTGACCACCACGGCGGCCATGAACTGGAGCGGGACGAGGGCGCCGAAGACCTCCGACAGGTAGTCGAGCGGTGCCAGCACGCCGCCCTCCGATCGCGCGTAGACCCACAGACCGGCCTGGCCGAGGGCGATCGCGACGAGGGTCAAGGTCAAGGCCAGCCGGAGGCGACTCCCCTGGGTCAGTTGGTCGCCCGCTCCGATGCGCAGGCCGATCGGCACGGCCCAGCCGATCGCCGCGGCGACCACGAGCAGCCCGGCCGTGACGGCCAGGACGCCGCCCAGGATCGTGATGGCCGCTGCTCCAGCCAGGCCGGCGACCGCGGCGAAGGCGACACCGCGGCCGCGCGACGCGGCAGGATCGGGAGCGGGTGGCACCTCGGCCTCGGCGACGCGGTAGCGGTCGGATGGCGGATGCGCGAGTCGTCGTTCACCGGGAGTGGGTGGGTCGGTCACCTGGCCATCCTAGCCGCGGCTCGGGGATTGGGGCCTGGGGGTGGACCTTGTGGCGGCTCGCCGGTCGGGCGGGGCCTGGACCCGCCTGGCGGCTCGCCATGGCCCACGCTAGACTCCGGTCGTGAGCCATCCGAGCTTGGGCCTCCCGCCGCTCGATCTGACCGCCGGATTCCCGGATGCGGCCGACCGGATCCGGCTGAGCGGCCCGCGCCTCGCCGTCAGGGCCCTGAGTGTCGCGATGGACGCCGACCCGACGATCCGCGAGCGCTACGACGAGACCGGGCAGCGCCAGCTCCTGCGCGACGCGGCACTGCTGGCGGAGCGCGTTGCGATCTGCGTCGCGGCCGCGGATCCACTTCCGGCCCACGAATACGCGGACTGGACTGCGCCGCTCTATCGCCGCCGGCGGGTCCCGATGGACGACCTCGTGGCCTTGTGTGAGGGCCTTCGGGCGGCCCTGCCGAGCGTCCTGGCGCCGGCCGAGCTCGCCGCTGCCTCGGCCGCCCTCGATGCTGCGATCGAGGTCTATCGCTGGCACCGACGCCTGGCCGGCGACGCGCGCAAGAAGAATGCTTTCCTGCAGTTCCTCTACAAGGGCGGCTGACGATGACCATCAAGTGGGTCCAGCAGGATCCGCTCGTCATGAACGGCGAACCCTTCTGCTACAACTCGCGGCTGACCGTCCGGCAGCTTCTCGAGCTGCGCTCCAACGGGTACGACCTGACCCGCGTGCTCACGGACCATCCGGAGCTGCGCGTCGTGGGCGTCGCTGCCGCCTACGCCTTCGCGGCCGCCCACCGCGAGCGCTACGCCGACTTCTTCGAGGACGACGGGTCGTTGATCGGGCCCGGCTACACCGACGCGGAGGCCGCCATCCTGCCCGCACAGTATCGAATCCCGGGCGTCGTCACGAGCGGGGGGACGCCGGTCGCCTGACCGGCCGCTGCGGCCCGGAGAGCCTTCCGCGACCTGGTGGTACGCTCACGACACGCACCCGGAGAGCCGCATGACCGACAGCACAACCCAGACTCCAAGCGCGGCGGCGGCGCCCGTCGCCGAACCCGCCGCCTTCGATCCGGAGCGACGCGCCACGGAGTTGGCCATTCTCGATGCGTTGCGCTCCGTGGTGGACCCCGAGATCGGGATGAACGTCGTGGAGCTGGCACTCATCAAGCAGATCCTGCTTGGCCCAGACTCGACCGAGGTCAAGATGATCCTGACCACGCCGTTCTGCCCATATGCCGGGTCGA
>CAYLSK010000076.1:0-10842 GCA_964385975.1 uncultured Anaerolineaceae bacterium
CGTCGTCGACCGATCGCAGTCGTCGGATGGCCATGCTTGGCGAGGTGCTCAGGTCATCTCTCCACCCTGCCGGTCAATCCGCTGAGCTCGGACGACCGTGGCCCGGCGGGTTCACGCGCCGACCGAGGCCCACGGCGCGTGTGAAGTCGGCGCTCCTGAATCGGCCGGGTGTCGTCCCGAGAAATTGGGTGAATCGGCGCGACAGGTGAGCTTGATCGTAGAACCCGACCTCGGCCGCGACGTCCGCCAGCGGCTGTCCCCCAAGAATTCGATCGCGCGCGGCCTCGACCCGGCGTCCGATGACATAGGCATGCGGCGAGATCCCAAAGACGCTTGAAAACTCGCGCGCAAGCTGCGTCGGCGCCGCATCGATCGCGGCAGCGGCCGCGCGGATCGTGACCGGCTCGAACAGGTGCTCGTTCAGGTAGGTCCGGAGTTGCTCGGCGAGGTCGGGTCCCGACATGTGACGCGGTCCCAGCACCGGCTCGCCGAGCGACATGCCGATCCGTTCGCTCACGAATGCGAGCCGCGTCTCCGCCTCGAGGACGTCGTCGGCGCATGCGAGCGCATCGTGGAGGCCCGAAACCTCGCGGCGAAGCTCGACGTCCGGTACGACCGGGCGGTCGACCGCCGGCCCGACGAGATGCTCGCCCAGGATGCTCGTCTCGAGGTAAAGGACGCGCTTCCGGAAGCCGGCGCTCGTTGCCGGGCGGCCGTCGTGGACGACTCCGGGCGGGAGGACCGTGACCTTCGTCTGCTCGGCGGAGTGGGCTCGACCATCGAGGTCGTAGCTGATCGCGCCGCTGTCGACGATGAGGATTGTCCACACGTCGTGGGTGTGCGGCGGGTACGCATGGGTGCTGAATGCCGCGTGGAAGACCTCCCGGATGCCGGGGATCGGCGGCTTCCAGGCGCGAATCACTCGGGTGTCCGCCGCGGCGACCATGGCAGGATCGTACAAGACCGGCGGGACGCTCCCCCGTAGCGTCAGTCGCATGGACGGCTTCCTCGCCCTTGTCGCCTTCTCGTTCGTGAGCTCCGTGACCCCCGGGCCGAACAACGTTCTGCTGTGGGCCTCGGGCGCCGAATTCGGGCTGCGTAGAACGGTCCGACACATCGTGGGCACCGCCATCGGCATCGGCCTGATGGCCCTCGCCGTCGCCGCCGGTCTGGGCACGCTGGTCACAACCATTCCCCAGATCGCCGTCGCGATGAAGGTCGCGGGTTCGATCTACCTGCTCTACCTGGCGTTTCAGATCGCCGGTGCGCGTGGGCTCGACCGGGGCGAGCTCGCGCGGCCGCTCGGGCTGGTCCAGGCCGCGGCATTCCAGGTCATCAACCCCAAGGCCTGGATATTCGCGATCGGAGCCATCACGACGTTCAGGCCGATCGACCTCCCGGTGCTTGGCGGAAGCATCCTCGTGGCGGTGACGATGATGGCAGTCATCCTGCCAACGGCTGCGCTCTGGGCGGCCGCTGGTGGCGCGCTCACCCGGTTCATGATGGGGAAAGGACGGCAGCGACTTGTCAGCCTCGCGCTCGCCGCCTTGGTCGTGGCGACGGTGGTGTCCGTCTGGGTGTAGATGGTGAAGTTGCGGCAACATGCCGCAATACGCCGGCCCGATCTGCGGGCAGACGGCGCACGCGTGCTCGAAAGTAGGGAGGAGCGATGGCAGCGGCGACCATCGATGAGTACCTGGCCGGCGTGCCGGACGACAAGCGCGCCGTGCTCGAGCGGCTGCGCGAGCAGATTCACGCGGCAGCGCCGGACGCCATCGAAGCGATCAGCTACGGCATGCCAGCGTTCAAGCTCGATGGGCGGTATTTCGTCGGCTTCAGCGCCACGAAGGAGCACTGCTCCTTCTATGCGGGCCGAGCACCGGTCGAGGCGCATGCCGGCGAGCTCGCGGGCTATCGGCTGTGGAAGGGGACGATCAACTTCCAGCCCGATCAACCTCTCCCGGCGGAGCTCGTGACGAAGCTCGTCGAGGTGCGCGTCGCGGAGTACCGGGCGCGCTCCTGACCGATCCAGTGGAACGGCAGCGCCTCGGCGTCACCTCCACGAACTCAGCCTCCAGGTCATCGGCGGAACCCGTCCCGCGAATCGGTCCCGAACGCGATCGCGAGCATGTCGATGATCAAGATCGCCGCGATACCGGCGCAGGCGATGAGGAACCCATCCATCTGTTTGTCTCTCCCGTTCGGCCTTGCTGATGCACGTAACAGCCTTGCGGTAAAGGGTTGGCTCAGACATCGGGAGAATTCGTCATTCTTGACGTGCCGACCCTTTATCTGCGGCTCGCTGAGCTCGATGCGATGCGCTACCCCCGCGATACGACCCTCGACCCGCAGCTCGTTCGACACTTGCGTTGAAGATATACGTTGGATATCCTGCTTGATATGGTCAAGGTTCTCATTTCGGTCCCGGATGACCTGCTCGAGCGTATCGACCGCGAGGCGCAGACGCAGGGAACCACTCGCAGCGGCTTCCTCCAGGATGCCGCGCGCCGGCAGCTGGGCTGGCCATCTGCTCGGACGCTCGACGCCGCTCTGGAGCGGGGGCGGCAGGCCCTCGGATCGGTAGGACGCTTCGAGTCGGCCGATTTGATTCGACGCGAGCGCCGGGCACGAGACGCGAATGATCGACGTCGTTAGCGACGCGAGCGTGGTGCTCAAATGGTTCCACGCGGAAGGTGAGGAGGAGGTCGACTCGGCGCGAGCGCTGCTCGATCGTTATCGGGACCGCTCCATCGCGCTGCATGTGCTGGATCTCACGGCATACGAGGTTGGTAACGCATTGCTCCGCGGCCGGCTCCGCGTGGGGGCCGAGCGGGTCGCGACCGTTCTGCTGGCCCTGAGCGAGATCTGCCCGCGAGTTGCGCTCACGCCCGCGGACATGACCGAGGCAGCCACGCTCGCCGAGGGCTACGACCTGACCCTCTACGACGCCGCCTATGCTGCGGCCGCGCGCACGCTTGGCGCCGAGCTCGCAACGCTCGATCGGGCGTTGCTCCGGAGCGGCCTCGGACGTCGCCCCAGCGCGATCGTGGCCGGTCTAGGCCCCGCGGCGTAGTTCGCCGACCCCGCGATGGGTCTGCTGAAGGTTGCGACGATCGGTCACCCCCGCAACGACCGACTGACGACGACTTCGCTCACGTACACTCGCCGCTGACCTACCGCATGGTCGACGAGCAGGGAAGGGGAGCGTGACGACCCAGCCGACCCTGACACCCATGCCTGATATCGAACTCATTCGGGAGCCTGTCAGTCTCGACCACCTCAGCGAGCTGGCCGAAGGCTTGTTCGGTGACCTGGTCAAGGCGGTAGTGGACGTCGCGCGGGGGATCATGGCGATCGCAGGCGAACTACACGCCGATGAAGAGGCACTGCTGATCGATGGCGGCTCGCGACAGACGGACTTGTGGGGGATCAACTTGTACCCGGCCGAGCGTGGCCAGCCAGGCTGGGTCGAGTTCGACTCGATGATCAACGTCCGGCCGGGACAAGGCAACCGATCCCGGTCTGTCGAGGACCCCGCCGTACGGGCACGGATCATCGAGATCGTCGATCGTTTGGTGCAGGGATGAGCTCAAGTCTGCATTCCGGCCTCGCCGCCGGCCGATGGCTCGAATTGACGCTGTTGGAACAGCTCGCAAACATCGGTAGTGAAGTTGGTCGCGCTACGACTGCGAAGTCGCTCGGCAACGATCAGCGGCTCGCCCATGCCGTGGATCGGTCGCTTGAGCTATTTGATCTGACCATCGCTGACGACCGGTGGCGGTATCGTCGCCGCGAGATCGCTCGAGCGCGCGAGATCGTCTGCGATTTCCTCGTGGGCGACAACGCCTACGGCTCGACCGCCGAATCGCTGGATCGATACTTCTTGCCTTACGCGATCGCAGCCCGACGCGACCGGTAGGGTCAAAGCGCCTTGTAGAACAGCGTCGTTCCCAAGAACCCGCCGTACGTTCGCTAGGCGCAGCCGCTCGCCACGTCCGATCCGCCACTCGCCGCGGCGGCAAAGGGCGGAGGGCGTCACGATCGTCCCTCTGCCGGATGCCAGCGGCCGACGCCCAGCCACGCGCTCAGCCCCATCGGCGTCCGCTGACCGCGTTCGGCCGCGCCGACGCCGCGCGACGATGTCGAGACGAGCGCACCGGATACTCGTCGTCTGCACGAGGTGACGACGATGGCCGATGAGATGGATGTCCTGGGCACGAACAACGCGGCGCCCTTCAGCCTGAGGGTCCATCGCGGGGACGGCATGGCGCTGCTCGGGATGGACTGGCGTGATGGCAAACCGCCGACCAGCTTCGTCGGGTTCTCGATCGAGTACCTTCCCCCGGGCAACACCAGGTTCCTCGCGCTCGGCAACCGGCTGACCTTCGCGACGCCGCCCAAGAACGTCGGATCGAACCCGAGCTCGTCGCTCTTCGCCCCGATCCAGAAGTTTCGCTGGGTCCATTTCCCGTTCGATCCTGAGCGGGCGGGGGAGTACCGGTACCGCGTCCGACCGGCGTTCATGGACGCGGCCCGGAACATCTCCTTGGGGGACGCCCAGGAGGTCGGCCTCGAGCTGCGACGCGAGACCTACCCGGACATCCTCAACATCGCCTTCACCCGCGGGTTCGTGTCGTCCCAGGCATTCGTCAACCGGTACGAGGCGAACGGACCGATCTCGACCCTCCTCCCCGCGGACGCGGACTCCGGCCTCACCTTCGTGCCGACCCACTCGAAGACCGCGGAGGCGCTCGCCTGGATGGGATTCGAGGCCCGGAGCGCCATCCTGGAAGTCCTCGATCAGGCCGTGGCCGATGCGACAGCCGATGTCCGCGTCGTGGCCTATGACCTCAACGAACCCGACATTGTCCATCGCCTCGAGCAGCTCGGCGCCCGCCTGCGAATCGTCATCGACAACAGCGACCACCATGGCCTGCCGGGCTCCGCCGAAACCCAGGCAGCCGCGCGCCTCGGCGCGACGGCCGGGCCCGCGAACGTGAAGCGCCAGCACATGAGCAACCTCCAGCACAACAAGACGATCGTCGTCCAGGGCGACGCCGTCCGCGCCGTCGTGTGCGGCTCGACGAACTTCACGTGGCGCGGACTCTATGTCCAGGCGAACAACGCGCTGATCCTTCGCGGGGAGCACGCCGCCGACGTGTTCCGAACGGCCTTCGACGCATACTGGAAGCACGACTCTGTGGTTGGCTTCGGGCCGACCGAATCGACGAGGTGGCGTGACCTCGGGCTGACGAACCTCGATGCCCGAGTGTCGTTCTCGCCGCACGCCGCGACGAATGCCCGGTTGGGATCGGTCGCCGAGGACATCGGCCGGGCCACGTCGAACGTCTTCTACTCCCTCGCCTTCCTCCACCAGACGACCGGCGCCGTCCGGGACGCGATCACGGCCGTGACGGCCAACCCCAAGGTCTTCGTGTACGGCATGGCCGACAAGAAGATCGGAGGCCTCGATCTCCAGACGCCCGACGGCAACATCGCGCCGGTCCGGCCCGAGGCATTGACGAAGAACGTGCCGGAGCCGTTCAAGTCAGAGCCGACCGGGCTCAACGACGGCGCAGGCACCCGGATGCACCACAAGTTCGTCGTCCTGGACTTCAATCTCGCGACGGCCCGCGTCTACACCGGCTCGTACAACTTCTCCGGGCCGGCCGACGCGAAGAACGGCGAGAACCTCATCCGGATCCGCGACCGCCGCGTCGCCGTGTCGTACACGGTCGAGGCGATCCGGCTGTTCGACCACTACCACTTCCGGGTGAAGCAGCTCCAGGCCGAAACGGCCGCGACGCGCCTGGAGCTGCACGAACCCCCGGCGGCCGGCCACGACCCATGGTGGCTCGAGGACTACACCGTGCCGATCAAGATCCGCGATCGCAAGCTGTTCTCGTAGCGGGTCGGCTGCGGGTCGGACTCCGGCCGTCAGGACCCGGAGCTGGGCATCCCGCCCCTGGGGTACGGCGTCACGGAGCCGAGGTCCTTCGATCCCTTGATCCGGAGGACCACGGACGTCATGGTGTCCGGATCGTCATCGAACTCGCCGTGGCCCTTGGCCTTCGAGCGCGAGTCGGCCTCGGTTGAATTGTTCGGGGCGACGACCAGAGAGCCCGCCCCGCCGATGACCTCGATGAGCGGACGCATGAACCCGTCGGCCATCTTGTAGGGGAGGCGGACGGACTTCTCGAGGCCCACCATCGGCACCTCGAAGTTACCCGGCAGCTGCTCGAGCGATCGGGCCACGAAAGCGAGCAGGGATTTGTGGTAGACCGCCGGCAACGGCGGGCCGGGGCAAACGTCGTCGAGCTCCGCCTTGTCGGTCAGGTTGTAGGTCGTGAATCGGCGGACCATCCCCGTCCCACCCGGTGCGGTCGGGAGCGCGGGCACAACCTGCTGCAGGAATTCGTCGACGCGGAGAGCCCCACCCATCAGCTGGAGCGACTCGACCGGGATCTTCTCGTCGATGAGCCGCTGGACGACCGCGGCGAGGACGACGGAGCCCGCGCTGTGGCCGACGAGGTGGATCTCCAGCTCGGGATGCTTCTTCCGATACGTCTTGAGGAGCTCGAGGAACAGGGTGACCCCCGGCTGCTCGCTGGGCGGCACGTTCATGAGCGGCCCTGACGCCTTGCGGGCGTTGGCCTTCATCTCCCCCCACAGGGGTCGGATATTCCGTCCGACGCCCTCGAGCTTTGTGTCCAGCGCCTCCCAGAAGCCGTCGAGCAGGCCACCGAACGGCAGGAGCTCTTTCACGTGGTCGAGGGACGAGAAGATCGTGGTGAGGGGGTCGCTCTCCCAGACGATATGGACGGGATAGATATGGTTGGCCCGCCAAAAGTCGATCATCCGATCGGCGATCGAGATCCCGCCGTCCTCGCCGACCAGCCCGCCGTGGGCGTAGAGGACCAGGCGTCGATCGCGCTTGCCCGTCTCGCGGACCCAGAGGTCTTGCTGGGCCTCCATGGCCTGGGCGATCTCGTCGAGTTGGCTCGGGCTGCTGGTGACCTTGCCCTGCGTGGATAGGCGGCCACCGGCCGTGACGTCGATCACATACCTCTTGAGGCGGGCGAGGTTCGGGCCTGAGGCGGCGACGAGGCTCCTGCCGCCCGCGACCACGACCCGCCGGCCCTGCCGAACGCCGACCTGCGGAACCCCGGGGCGACCCACCCACGCGTCGTACGCGTTATCCATCCAGTCCTCGTAAGGCAGCGTGGCGTAGCCGCCGTCGCCCCAGTCGGTTCCCCAGGAGTTCTGGACGAGGAAGCCGACGTCGTTGTAGCCGGCAATCAGGAACGCGTGGCCGCCCATGACCTGGGTCGACTTTTCGATCACCCAGATCGGGCCGCGAGGACCGTGGGGGCGCTGCGTCGGAGTGCGCCAGCCCTCGTGGATCGCCGCCGAGACCGCGATCGCGTTGAGCTCGGTGATCGCCGACTGCATGTCGTCGACCCGCCGGGCGTTCACGCGGTAGTACGCGCCGAGCGGCGTCTTGAGGCACTCGGTGACGAACTTCGGATCGTTGAGGTCGCGGTCCTCGGCGTCGAACGGCCAGGTCGTCTCGCTGCAGACGCCGTGGTGATACCAGCCCTTGAATGCGCCGCGCAGCGACGAGCCGACGTCCGCCTCGCCGGGGAATTCGTCGTAGCGACGGGCCATGGCGTAGAGCATGTACGGGCTCACCTTGGTCATCGTCTTGCGAGGCGCACCGTGCTTCGGCTTGCCGGGCAGAAGCTCTGAGAGCACCGTGTCGATGAGACCTGCGACGGCATGCCCCGTGCACGACTCGCCGGTCTGATCGAGGACCGGCACTCCCGCCCGCTTGTCCATGACGTGGGGCAAGGGCTGGAGCTTTGGTCGGTAGACGAGATCCATTTCATCAAACGGATCGGGCAGGGCGTTCGTCTTGATCGCCAGGCCCGCGATCTCGAACTTGCTCGGCGCGTTCGTCTTGACCAACGGAGTGCCCCTCTCGTCCCTCGGCCGTGAGGCCGTTTGTGCCGCGTGGGATGCCATCATGGCGCCCCACTGGCCTCCGCGAACGCTATACCTCTGCCGTCATCTGGGCGTCGCGAGAAGGCTCGCCTGACGATCGGGCGCGATCGATGACCGCCCGTGGGCAGTTCTGCCTGTCCCTTCACAAATGAACGCGGATTTGGCCACCGGCGTCTTTGCGCGCGCGCATCGATTCACACCAGTGCCACCGTGACGTATGGTTGGTACGACACGTACAGAAGGAGAGGTCGATGGCGAGCAGCATCACTGTGAGCGAGGCGCGGCAGGACTTCGCCGACGTCGTGAATCGCGTCGCCTATGGGAAGGAACGAGTCACTGTCGTGCGCCGTGGTCGCGATCTGGTCGCCATCGTGCCGATGTCGGACGTTCTGCTGCTTGAGACGATCGAGGATGAGCTGGATCTGGCCGCGGCCCGAGAGGCTCTGGCCAATGCCGAAACGGAGCATCGGATTCCCTGGACCGAGCTCCGAGCCAGACTGGGAAAATAGGTGACGACGGGGGACGACCGACGGACCGACCGACCCCGCTACGAGATCGGGTTGCTCCCAGGCGCTGCGCGCCGCTCGAGACAGGCGTCGGACAGCTGCTCGATCATCCTCCGGTCATCGGGCTCACGAGCTGGAAGTAGTTGCCGTCAGGATCGGAGAAGGTGGCGATCCACGAGTCTGGCATCGGCTCGAAGGTGTACGGCTCACGAACGACCGTGGCGCCGGCCGCCTTGAATCGCTCGAAGTCGCCCTTGACGTCGGCGCTCTCGATGTTCCAGATGAACCGGCCGGGCTCGGCGTTCTGGCCATGGACCTCGCTGTGCGGCCCGACCGTGATCCCGCCCGAGCCGATCAGCCACCCGATGTATCCGCCGTCGTTCCAGCCAGGTTCGCCGAACAGCTTCGTGTAATACGCCGACAGCTGCTCCGGCTTGTCTGAGCCGATGAGGATGCTGTTGAAGTTCATCTCGCCTCCTTGCTGGCCTCGTCTTCCGCGAGGCGTGCGAACGCCGCAAGCTCGCCACGAAAGCTGCCGCGGTACGACCCGAGTGCGAACAGCCGACCCATGATCGCAGCGATGCGACCCTCCGTCTCGAACGTCTGGGTCAATCGTGTTCCATGGCCCTCAGTCTCGAAGTTCGAGCGGTTCGTACCGCGGAGGATCCGGTTGCCGAAGCGTGTTGCGAAGCGCATCGGCCGATCGGCCTCGATCACCTCGGTCTGGCTCTGCATCCCGCCGAACCAGACCGAGTAGCGCGTGCCAACGGCATCGATCGGGCCGGTCACATCGCTGACCTTCGTGACGCCGCCGACCCACTCGTGCATCCGATCGAGATTGGTCCACAGGTCGAAAACGACCTCGACCGGCGCCTCGACATGGGTCGCGAACGTGAAACGGGCCACGGGTTGTACGGTACTCCCGCGATGTCGGGCGAAGCCCCGAGTCCGGGTAAGCCCGACGCGCAGGCCATGCCCGCCAAGCTAGAATCGTCCGATCGCGATCCCGGCCGTCCTTGAAGCAACCTAGGTTGGGCTCTTGACCGACCCACGTCCCAGTATTACTGTGCGTGGTAAGAATGGAACGGAGAGGCGACCGATGCGAATTACTTCGAAGGGGCAGGTGACGATCCCGCAGGCCGTCCGCGAACGGACCGGGCTCCTGCCAAACACAGACGTGGAATTTGTCGTTGACGGAATCGGCGTCAGGATCGTCAAGGCCGCGCCTGGTGGACGGCCGTCGCGAGGGGCGATCGCTGTCCAGCGGTTGCGCGAGGCCCGCGGTCGAGTCCGGATGACCACAGACGAGATCATGGCCCTTACCCGCGGCGACTGATGGACGCGGTCCTGGTTGACAGCAACGTCCTCCTCGACGTCGCCACGAGCGACCCGGCCTGGGGCGACTGGTCCGGCCGTGCGCTCCAGCGCACCGCCGACGAGTCCATCCTGGTGATCGATCCGCTCGTCTACGCAGAAGTTTCCGTCGGCTTTGCGGCGATCGAAGATCTCGAGGCCGCACTACCCGCTGACCTCTATCGACGCGAGGAACTTCCATACGAGGCCGGGTTCCTGGCCGGAAAGTGCTTCCTGCGGTACCGGCGGGGTGGGGGACTCAAGCGTTCGCCGCTGCCGGACTTCTACATTGGTGCCCATGCGGCCGTCGCTGGCTACCGCCTTCTCACCCGCGACGCGACTCGCTACCGCACCTACTTTCCGAACCTGGTGCTGATCGCTCCGTGACGCGTGTCACGTACACTCGGCTGTGAGTCAACCGTTGGTAGATACCGTGAGCGCGGCTGCACTCCGGCTTATCTCAGTGCACCCGGGTTCCGGTTGCCTGAACGCAGATCTCGTTGACCGAGGAGCGATCGGGGCTGACCGTCGTCAGGGCAGGGCCGCCTCGCGAGGCGCTCGCCCGTCATCTCGTGACCATA
Organism: uncultured Anaerolineaceae bacterium; assembly: GCA_964385975.1. Lineage (GTDB taxonomy): Bacteria > Chloroflexota > Limnocylindria > Limnocylindrales > CSP1-4 > SPCO01. The sequence goes on from CAYLSK010000076.1 coordinate 10,445, forward strand.
CGCCGTAGGCTGCGCACATGCCCAACCCGATCGAGCTCGGACTCGGCCTCGTCGCCATCATTGGCGTGGCCGCCGGCAGCATCATCGCAGCCTGGTTCCTCCGTGTGGGGCCACAGGCCTCAGCCGGACTCTGGGGTCCGCAGCCGCCAGAGTCGTGGCCCCACGGCGTCCAGGAGGACGATGACGTCCGTTGGGATTGGCATCCGCTCGTGCGTGTGGGGCCGCGGCTCGAGGAGAGCTCGGTCGCCATCCTCACAGTGCCCGTTCACGGACAGACGCTCCGGCGGTAAGCCCGGAAGTACGCCACCCTACCCGATGATCCCGACGCATCGGAACGATGCCGGCCGACGATCGGACGCGTTCGGCCTGTCGGCCGGGCGTGACCGCACCCAGCGCGG
>CAYLSK010000076.1:10852-12171 GCA_964385975.1 uncultured Anaerolineaceae bacterium
CAAGCGTGAACCGCCACTCAGGCCTCTATGGGCTGCGGCGATTGCACCTCGTCGATGACCTTGATTCCGGCAGCGTCAAGATCGTCCACGTCGAGCAGCATCGCCAAGAGGCCACGGCCCTCTCGTTTCGCCGCGGTAAGCGTGCGAGCCGGCGTCCAGGAGTCGAAGTCGGGAACCTCGGCGATCCAGCGGCGACCATCGTGGCGATAGCGGACGACGTAGCGGTCCCGTCGAGGCCGCGGCGGATGTTCCGGCAAGCCGAAGAGCGAGGGAACGGAAATGCTGTCACGAAGCGCGTTCCAGTAGATCGCTGCGCCATCGTCGTCGACTGTGAAGGCCTGGCGCTGCTCGCCGGTCGCGTGTGCCAGGAATTCGAACGAGTCGAGCGGGACGCTGATCTCCCGGCCATCCTTAAGCACGACGTGCAGCTGCGTCGAGTCGAGGCGGACCGAGGCCGCGCGCGGCCAAACCGGCCAGGAGCTAGCGGTGGAAGAAGTCATCCCACCGCCTCAGAAATTCGCGACGATGCGCCATCACCAAGGTTCGGATCTCCTTTGGATGGCGAGGAGTGTACCCGCGGTTCCGATCGAGCGATGCGGGCGACACCAGGAAGATAGCTTGGGCATCTGCCGAGTCCACATGGACGTGCGGAGGATTATGCTCGCGAGCGTGGAAGTGGAACCGGTACGGTCCCAAGGTGGCGATCCAGAGGCGCTTGAGGGTGGAACCGAGTGCTTGACGATATCGGTGACCACCGATACGATCAAGCGTGGAGGATGACAGATGGATGACCTCGACCGCGCGATCGATCGCCGAACCGCAAGGAATCCGAACTTTCCCAAACTCCTGGCAGCTGAAACCAAGCGCCTCGAACTCATCGACAGCTTGGTCGTGCTCCGCAAGAAGAATGGGCTCAGCCAGGCCGAAGTGGCGCGCGAGATGGGCGTGGGTCAGTCCGTGGTCGCTGAGATCGAATCGGGCCAGATCGACGTGCGCTACACCACCCTCGACCGCTACGTATCTGCGGTGAGCCGGGAGAGGGCTCGGTTGACGATCGGACGCGTTCGGGCTGTCGGCCGGGCGTGACCGCACCCAGCGCGGGGTAGGGGAGCGTGACGACCGAGCCAAGCCTGACACCGGGTGCCTTCGCGGCGAAGTGGCGCGGCATCACGACGACGGAGAAGGCCGCCTCCCAGGAAAATTTCATCGACCTGTGCCGCATGCTCGGCGAGCCGACGCCCCACAAGGCGGACCCGATCGGCGCCTTCTACGCGTTCGAGAAGCGCGTGGTCAAGGCGGGTGGGGGAGACGGCTACGCC
>CAYLSK010000077.1:0-10881 GCA_964385975.1 uncultured Anaerolineaceae bacterium
CACGCCGGCCTCGACCAGGTCGACCACCGAGTCCGTGAACATCTCGGTGTGGATACCGAGGTCCCGATGGCCGAGCAACGCCCGTGCGGTCGCGGCCGGGATGGCCCCGATCCCGAGTTGGATCGTCGCGCCATTGGGGATGAGCTCGGCGACGTACTCGCCGATGCGTCGCTCCACATCGCCGATCGGGCCGCTGGCGTGCTCATACGGCGGCACGTCAACATCGACCGCGAGATCGATGTCGTCGACGTGAATGAAGCTCTCACCAAGGGTTCGCGGCATCGCGCGGTTGAGCTGCACGATGACCGTCCGGGCGGCGCGGATGGCGGCGTGCATCGCCTCGACTGACACGCCGAGCGAACAGAAGCCGTGGGCGTCCGGAGGTGTGGCATTAACGAGAACCGCATCAAGCGGCAGCGCACCGCGCTCGAACAAGTGCGGCACATCCGACAGGAAGACAGGCACGTAGTCCGCCCGACCCTCATTCACCGCCGAGCGAGCGTTCGGTCCGACGAACAGCGCCCGATGGCGAAAATGGGGCGCCATCTCCGGCGCGAGATGCGGCCCGGGACCTTCGGTGTGCAGGTGGACCATGCCGACGTCGCGCAGCTCGGGTGCCCGGGCGACGAGCGCGTCAAGCAGGACCGATGGGGCCGCCGCAGCGCAGTGGACGTACACCTCATGGCCGCTCTGGATGCCGGCCACGGCCTCGGCCGGTGAGACGATGCGCATCAGAAGTGGATCTTCACATAACCGGCTAACGGCCCGCGTCCTACGCTGGTCGACGGGTCTTCCAGGGGGCCGGCGTCGTCGGCTCGACGTCGACGAGGCGGTCCGGTCGATGGGTCACGGCGACATACGTCCGCTCGAAGTCAGTCCGCGCGTAGGCCGGCCCGGAGACGACGACCCGGTCCTGATCGACGACCTCGTCGACGGTCCTCGCCTCGAACGCAGCCTCGCTCTCGTCCGGCGCGCGGTCGAGGTGCTCCACACTCTCTTTGCCGTCGGCCCCTTGCCCGACGATGACCGCCTGATCGTGATCGATCCACACGACGGCATCGTGCCTTGGTCGCCGGTCCGCAGTCCGTCTTCGTTTCGTCAACACGGCACCTCCAATTGAACTGAGGATGCTGGCTGGCAGGATGTGTGGGCAGGGTCGAATGGCCGCTTGTCGCGGTCCACTCGGCCCGCCCGGGCCGACATTGCGGGCTGCTCGAGCCGGTCGTGCGCGCGTGAGGAATCGGGTCAGATTCCGGTAGTCGTACGAGGCGCCAGGGCGGCCTGGATGGCCTCGTGGAGTCGGGCGCCGGTCGGCTGGCCGCGGAACGTGGTCACCCCATGACGCCCGCTGCTCTCTTCCCAGCTGAGCTCGAGTCCGGGTGACGTCAGGACGACCGGCGTGTCCGGATGGATCTCGCGGATGTTCTCGATGAGCGTCCGAGCTCCCTCCGCGTCGCCGCTCGACCAGACGTCGTAGACGAGCACGTCGGCACGCTCCGCGAGGCCACACGGCCGTCCGGCGAGGACGGGGCACACGTTCCGGGTCGGCCCACCGCATTCGGTCACCTCATAGCCGAAGCGACGGAGGGAATCGGCCTCCTGACCGGCCAGGTCGAGGTCGTGATGGACGACGAGGACACGAGTCATCTCACACCTCCGCGTGATGTGCCCCGTCCGGTCCCGGTGGGCCGGCTATCGACGAAGTGTGGGCGCCGACGATGGGGCGACCGAGTGGCGAACGTCACTTCCGGATGGGTCATGTGGCCCCAAGCACACGTTCGGAGCCGTTGCGGGCGCCAATGCTGGCCTCTTTGAACCCGCCGTCTCATGTCAGGATCGGCCTCGATGACGAGCACGAGCTCTCTCGCAATTTGCAAGGTATTCCCCTTGCTCCGTGCACGCTCGGGCCGATCCCGGCTGAGCGGGCGCAAGTCGGTGCCTACCCGCAAGTGTCTCGATGGCCTTCTCCGATTGGGCCATTCGGCCCTATCGCTCGCAGGTGGCAAGTGACAACATGGCTGTTGACCCGGAGAGGTCAAGAGCCGAACCATTCAGAGATCGCATCAATCGGATGGAGCGTCCAGCGATCGCATCAACGGACGGCATGTCAGAGATCGCATCAACGACAGATGGCAAAGATCCCTTCGGGTCGTTCGCTGTCCCGTGGGTCTCTCACGCCGGGACGGCAACGACCGCCGCAGGTCCCGAGTCCCCAGGCAACGGGACCCTCCGCGTGGACGCCTTCGGCCCTCGATCCGGCGGCGATCAGGTTCCTCGTCAGCTGCCTCGGCCTGACCTGGTTCGGCTTGACCTCTTCGGCCTTGGGGAGCGTCAGCGTGAGCACGCCGTCCTTGTGGACATAGCCGGCCTCGGTCGTTTCCTTTTTCTGCTCGAACGAGCCGGCGATCGTGACCAAGTCGTCGCCAATCCTGGTGGTCGATCGTCCGCCACGCGGTTCGGGCCGTTCGGCACTCGTCATGGCAACCAATGGCCGGTGTGCTCGCTGACAGGTTGCGCCACCGTGAGCGATATCGACAACGTGCTGGAGGGCACCCTCATGAGCACACCCGAAGCCCTCGATCGGCCATTTTCTGCGCTCCTCGATTGGCTCGCCAGCAAGCCCGCCTGCCAGGCCGGTGCCATCCCGGCCGTCGGCTCCCTGTCCGGGCTGACGACGTACGCGGACTTTGCCGTGCGCGACGACCCCGAGGTCAGCTTCAACGCCGGCAGCCATCGCTTCAGCGCTCGCGTCGATCGGGCGAGCTGGGAACGCGCGTGCGGCGCGGTCTATGCGGATCTTGCGGAGATCGACAGCGAACCTGCCTGGGCTCGCTCCTGACCAGGGAGTCCATTCATGGACCGGAGGACCGGCGACGAAGTGGCACGACGCAGCACGCTCGTGTGGATCGACGCGCGCGAGGCCGTCATCGTTCAATGGCAGGAGGGCAAAGCACGACTGGAGCGGGTGGACTCGGAGGTGCCAGCTCACCACCGCGCCACCGGCCACGTCCGGCACGATCCCGCCGTGCGCCACGGGGGCGGCGGACCGCCGCAAACCGCCGGTGAGCCCCATCGCCTCGAGCACCTGGGTCAGTTCGTCCAGAACGTCGCGAGCCGCCTCGTAGCGGACGACGACCTCCTCATCCTCGGTCCGGGTACCGCGTGCGAACGCCTGGAGCGCCACATCCGTGAGGGCGACGAGCACCACGGGCGCCATCGCGACATCACCTGCGAGGCGTCCCCACACCTCACCGATCGCCAGCTCGTCGCGCGACTCCGCCACAAGGCGGGCGCAGACCCGCGACGGCGGACCGTCGGTGCATACCGCTGGAGCGAGCCGCCGCCGCCGCCAGGGCAATCCGGGCAGGCGCAAGTGCGGCCACGACGCGTCGTCGAGAAACCACCGCGCAAGCTCGACCGAGGCGGCCCGTGACGAAGATTGAGAAGGACATGAAAGGCGACACGATGCGAGTCCTCGTCGCGATTGATGGTTCTGTCCCGTCGGCCCTTGCTGTCGACCTCGTGGCAAGCGTCCCATGGCCGGCCGGGACGGAGATCGTCGTGGCAGAAGCGGTCGAGTCCGGAGCCGGCCTGTATGGCGGGCCCTGGCCGGCGCTCGCCATGGTTGAGGCCGAGCGCCTCGAGGCAGATATCCGCGCGGAGGCGGACCTGACCGTCCAAGAGGCACGCGGACGGTTGGCCCGGCCCGGCTTGTACGTCGAGGCCGCCGTTCTCCGAGGACGCCCGGCGACGGCGATCGTCGATCGGGCGCGTAGCATGCGGGCCGATCTCGTCGTCGCCGGGAGCCGCGGCCATGGGAGGATCGAGTCGATGGTGCTGGGCTCGGTCTCGTCGGAGCTGATCGATCATGCGCCGACGCCGGTGCTCGTCGCCCGGGGCCGGCGGATCGAGCGAGTCCTGTTGGCCTGGGATGGGTCCTCCTGCGCGGCAAGCGCGGCGGAGTTCCTGCGCGCCTGGCCCATCCTCCCAGGTGCTTCGGTCCGCGTGCTGAGCGTCGCCGACATTGAGGTCCCGTGGTGGACCGGTTTTCCCGGGCCAGGCTCGCCCGAGCTGATGCCCCTCTACATGGAGGCCGCGGACGCCTCACGCAAGCAGCACGACGAGCTCGCGCGCGAGATGACGGCCGAGCTCGAAGCCGCCGGCCTGAACGCGGTGGCGGATCGTCGGCAGGGTGACGCGGCGACCGAGATCCTGGCCGCGGCAAGCGCCTCGGAGACCGACCTCATCGTGATGGGAACCCATGGTCGGACCGGCCTTGCTCGCCTCGTCATCGGGAGCGTCGCTCGCAATGTTCTCCAGCACGCAACGTGCTCGGTTCTCGTCGTCCGAGAGAACGCTTCACGGCCCGAAGCCAGGGCTAGCCGCAGGTTCTCCGGTTGAAGGTGCGCCGGGCAGGGCGAGTGGCCCAGCCGCCAACGTGTTGGCTCAAATGGACGGCGTGCCGCACACCGGATCGATGGCGGTTCGCTGCTCCTGGGTCATCGTGGCCTCCTTCAGGCTGGTTGAGGGGTGGGCTGGGTTTCGGAGATGGGCGCGCGACGGAGGTGCAGCCCCCGCAGCAGCTGGGCGTTGGTCGCCACGATGATCGTCGAGGCACTCATCGCGATCGCGCCGACGGCCATCGGCAGGTCGATCCCCCAGGGGACAAGAATCCCTGCTGCAACGGGGATCGCGACGAGGTTGTAGCCGGTCGCCCAGACGAGGTTCTGGATCATCTTCCGGTAGGTCGCCCTGGACAGCTCGATCGCGCCGACCACGTCGCGCGTATCGCTCCGAACGAGCACGATCCCGGCGGATTCGACGGCAACGTCGGTGCCGGCACCGATCGCGATCCCGACGTCGGCCGTTGCCAAAGCGGGTGCATCGTTGACCCCATCGCCGACCATGGCGACCTTGCGACCGCCCTCCTGGAACCGTTTCACGGCGGCGGCCTTGTCTGCGGGCAGGACTTGAGCGGCGACCTCGTCGATGCCGAGCCGCCGGGCGACCGAGTCGGCGACCGCCTGGCTGTCGCCGGTGATCATGGCCACCCGGAGGCCGAGCGCGTGGAGGTCTCGTACGGCTTCCGCGGACTCAGGCCGGATCTCGTCTTCGACCGCAAGGGCGCCGAGCACGCGACCGTCGGCGACGACGTGGAGGACAGTCCGACCATCGCGGCCCCAGGCTTCGGCCGCCGAGTCAGGTTCGAGACCCAACTCGGCGAGGAGCCGCGGTCCACCAACGGCGACCGTTCGACCGTCCACCGTCGCACGAGCGCCACGACCGGCGAGCGACGCGAAGTCGATCGCCGCCGACGGCTCGATCCCGCGCGCCTTGGTCCCAGCGACAATCGCCCGCGCAATCGGGTGCTCGGAGTCGGCCTCCACAGAGGCGGCGAGCCGGAGAAGCTCCGGCTCATCGGCGGCCGAGACCGCGGCGAGCACGGGTTGCCCCTTTGTCAGTGTTCCGGTCTTGTCGAAGATGACGACCTGCAGTTCGCGCGCCCGCTCGAGCGCGATCCGATTCTTGACGAGCAGGCCGTTACGAGCGCCGAGCGACGTGCTGATCGCGATGACGAGCGGGATCGCCAGACCAAGAGCGTGCGGACAGGCGATGACGAGCACTGTCGCAGTCCGAACCAGGGCGCCCTCGCGATCGCCCTGCAGCCACCAGAAAACGAGAGTGACTGCGCCAGCTGCGAGCGCGACGTAGAAAAGGATGGCCGCGGCCCGGTCCGCCAACGCCTGGGCCCGGGAGGCAGAGGCCTGAGCGGCGGCGACCATCCGCATGATCCCCGATAGGGCGGTGGCTTCACCGACGGCGGACACGCGGACGCGCAGGCTGCCGCCGGCGGCCACAGTGCCGGCCACGACGGTGTCTCCCGGCTCCTTTGCGACTGTCTTTGACTCGCCAGTAATCATCGACTCGTCCACGTCGGCGCTGCCCTCGGCAACGACCCCATCCGCTGGAACCCGAGCGCCCGGACGGACGAGGACGACGTCACCGACCGCCAGGGCGGATAGCGGGACGGTCTCGACGTCGGCGCCGGTCACGCGCTCGGCCGTGTTTGGCAGGAGCTCGGCGAGGGCCGCGAGGGCTCCGCGTGCCTGGGCGATCGAGCGCATCTCGAGCCAGTGGCCGAGGAGCATGATCGTGATGAGCGTCGCGAGCTCCCACCAGATCTCGACCTCGAATAGGCCGAGCGTCCCCGCCCAGCTCGTCAGGAACGCGACGACGATCGCCAGACTGATGAGGGTCATCATTCCCGGCTGGCGATCCGCCAACTCGGTCCTCGCGCCGCGGAGGAAGACGAGCCCTCCATAGACGAAGACGATGGTCCCGAAGACCGGCGGAATGAGCGCCGAGCCCGGGAACACCGGCGCGGCGTAGCCGAGCCATTGCTGAGGATCGCCGCTCCAGATGAGGACCGGGACCGTCAGGGCCAGGCTGAGCCAGAACTTGTCGCGGAACATCGCGACCGAATGACCCTCGTGGCGGTCGTGGGTCATCGGGGACGACGACAGGCCGCGCGCCGGTGTGCCGTGACCCTGGTGTTCATCAGGCCGCGGATGCTCGTGGTGATCCATGTGGTCCATCAGCGCCCGAGCAATCCCGGAGGCTCCGGCCAGGCATGCCGGATCAGTGGAGCCTTCCCCAGCGCGGTCCGTGGGATGGCATCGACCGCCTTGATCTCGACTGCGACGCCTCGGGCGCCGATCTGCTCCAGGGCGAACGCGATCCCGTGCCTCACCGCGGTCAGGTCGAGGCCAGGCGCCGGTCTCGCGAGCACGACGCGCAGACGTCCGCCTTCGTCGATGACCTGCCAGCCGGCGACGTCGAGCCGCTCCAAAGCACTGTGAAACACGTTTGGATGCAGCGAGATCGCCGCGTCCTCATCGGCCGAGCCCTCTCTTATCACGCGGCGGGTTGAACAACCGCCGGCGTAGCTACCGGTTCTGGGTGGAGGCGCGGCGCCGCGAACCGTCTGAGTCGTAACGCATTTGATACGACGGTGACCGAGCTCAGGGCCATCGCCGCCGCCGCCAGGATCGGGTCGAGCAGAATGCCGGTGAATGGGTAGAGGACGCCCATCGCCACCGGGATCAGCACGACGTTGTAGGCGAACGCCCAGAAGAGGTTCTCCCTGATGTTGCGCATCGTCGAGCGCGACAGAGCGATCGCGGTCACAAGGGCGCGAAGGTCGCCGCTCATCAAGGTGACGGCCGCCGACTCGATCGCGATGTCAGTGCCTGTCCCGATGGCGATACCCACATCCGCCGAGGCGAGGGCCGGCGCGTCATTCACACCGTCACCGACCATCGCGACGGCCAGACCTTCGGCCTGAAGCGCCCGGATCTGGGCGGCCTTCGCGTCGGGCCGGACGTCGGCAAGCACCCGATCGACGCCTGCCTGGGCCGCGATCGCGCGGGCGGTCGTCAGGTTGTCGCCGGTCAGCATGACAACGGCGAGACCCAGCCGCTGGAGATCAGCAACCGCGGCGGCAGAGCCCGCCTTGAGCGTGTCGGCGACGCCGAGGACGCCGGCCGGCCGGCCATCAATGGCGACGTAGACCGGGGTCTTACCCTCGGCGGCGAGCCGTTCGCCCGCCATCGCTAGTGGCGCACTCTCAAGGCCCAGGAAGGACAGATGGCCAACCACGACGTGGCGGTCATCGATCACCGCCCGAACGCCCTGGCCCGCGACCGCTTCGAATCCGACCACTTCGAGGAGCGCAAGCTCTCGTTCCTCACGAACGTAGCGAACGATCGCCTCCCCTAGTGGGTGCTCGGACCCACGCTCGGCGGTGGCCACGAGGACGAGGAGCTCATCTTCGGTGGGTGCATTGGCGACGCGGACGACGTCTGTGACGCGCGGCTTGCCTTCGGTCAGGGTGCCGGTCTTGTCGAGGACGACGACGCGCACCTTGTGCAGACGCTCGAGCGCCTCGGCGTTCCGGAACAGGATGCCGTTCTCGGCGCCTTTGCCTGTCCCGACCATGATCGAGGTTGGTGTCGCCAGACCGAGCGCGCACGGGCAGGCGATGATCAGGACGGCGATCGTGTTGACGAGCGCCAGGTTGAACGCCGGCGCCGGGCCGAACAGGAACCAGACCACGAACGTGAGGGCCGCGACGCCGAGGACGACGGGCACGAACACCCCGGTCACCGCGTCGGCAAGGCGCTGGATCGGGGCACGTGATCCCTGCGCTTCCCGGACGAGCCGGACGATCTGAGCGAGGACGGTGTCGGCTCCCACCCGGGTGGCGTCGTACGTGAAGGATCCCGACCCGTTGAGCGTGCCGCCGATGACTTCGTCGCCGGGATGCTTGCCGACGGGCATGCTCTCACCCGTGATCATGCTCTCATCGACCGACGAGCTACCCAGACGGACGAGGCCGTCGACCGGAATCCTTTCGCTCGCGCGGACCAGGACGAAGTCGCCCCGAACGACCTGCTCGATCGGGATGTCCGCTTCGGTCCCGTCGCGGATGACTCGCGCCGTCCTGGGTGCGAGGCCGATCAGCTTGCGGATCGCGTCCGACGTGTGGCTCCGGGCGCGCGCCTCCAGGAAGCGGCCGAGAAGAATGAGCGTGATGATCGCCGAGGCGGTATCGAAGTAGAGCGGGAGCTCCCCGTTGGTGCCGATCCCGGCTGCCTGAAAGAAGCCTGGAACGGCGATGGCCGCGATGCTGTAGCCGTAGGCTGCGCTCGTTCCGACGGCCACGAGCGTGTTCATGTCCGCCGTCCGGTGTCGGAGCGCTTTAAAGGCCCCTTGATAGAAGGGCCAGCCGGCGTAGAACTGGACCGGCGTGGCAAGCACGAGCTGGAACCATGGATTGGTGAAGAGGGACGGGAGCGCCGGCGCGATCGTCATCCGGGCAAGGCCCACGAGGATTGGCAACGTGAGCAGGGCCGCGACGACAAGCCGCCGACGGATGTCGACGAGATGCCGGTCGGCGAAGCTCGGCTCCTCGGATGTCCCGGCCTCAGCCTCGATCTGGTCGACACGCGCGACGTAGCCGGCGGACTCGACCGCACCCGCCAGGCTCGCGACGTCGGTCACCGTGGGGTCGAAACGGACCGTCGCTGACTCGGTTGCGAGATTGACGTTCGCAGCCTGGACGCCGTCGACCTTTTGCAAGTAGCGGGTGATTCGGTTCACGCACGACGCGCATGTCATCCCCTCGACGGGAAATGACACCACCTCGATTGGCATGGATGGCGCGGTCATCAGGACCCCAAGTCGGCTAATACTCCTAGGGAGTATACAAGACGTCGCGACCAAACGAGCCGGTCGATGAGGAAGGGCACCAGCCTACATGCCGAGTGAGTACAGGAGGCCGAAGCTCATGGCGATGACCGCGATGGCCAGGACACCCTTGACCGCGCCGGCATTCTGCCGGTTCCAGCGGCCGAGCTTGCCGAGGACTCGCTTGTTCGACACGAAGAGAAGGAAGATCACGAGCGGCGCGATGAACGCAAGGTTGTAGAGCGCGAGGAGCGCAAGGCCCACGGGTCCGCCGCCCGAGGCATTGAGGACGGCGATGATGTCGAGGTAGATCGCGCCAGAGCAAGGCACCGTGCAGATTCCGACGAGCACTCCGGCCAACAGCATGCCGGCCAGGCCGCCGCGCTGCATCGCCCGGTTCATCCAGCCATGAGTTCCAGCTGGCGCCATCATCGACGGCCCGACGCCCGGCAGGAAGACGTCCTTGAGCATCCAGAGGGCCATCACGAGTGCGAGGACGGATGCCCCGCGCGCCACGAGGTGGTCCTGTCCGAGCCAACCGAGGAAGCCGAAGAGGCCGAGACCGATCAGGAAGTAGGTGATCCAGACGGCCCCGACGTAGAGCGATCCGGCCCCCAGGAGCGTCCGCCGTGCCGCGCTGGTCGGCGTCCCATCGGCGGTCACAGCGTTGACAAGTGTCAGCGTGTAGGTCGCGAACAAGACGAGCAGGGCGAACGCACAGGGGTTGAAGCCGTCAGCGACCCCAGACCCGATGACGATCGGCGCCGTAAGTCCCCCGAACGTGGCCGTCTCGAATGGCACGAGGGCGATGACGGCGATTGCCACCAGGGCGACCAGGCCGAGTGCGCCACCGAGCACGAGCGCCGGGCGGGGGATCCCGGTGCCCGCGCTCAGGGAGAGGGAGACGCCGGCCGGTGGCCGAGGCGCCTCCAGGTGGAGGTCCGCCATCGGATTACGCCTCGACCCGCAAGTTCCCGTGCATGGTCGGCGACTCCTTGCCGCCACAGCAGGTGTTGCAATAGAAGTCGTAGTCGCCGGGCTTCAGCGGGGCGGTGAAGGAAAACGCCTGACGTGCCTCGGCGGGAATCTTCACGTAGATGTCCTGGTCGTCCATGATGAACGTGTGGACTCCGCCACCGTCGAGGTGCATCGCGTTGTCGGTGTTCCAGAAGTCGAGGTTCACGGTCGCGCCGGCCTTGGCCGTGATCACCTTCGGATCGAATCCGGCCATGGACAGGCGGACCGGCAGCGCGTTCGCGATCGTTGTCTTGTCCCGCTGACCGAGGAAGACGCCGCCTGCGAGATAGAGGCCCGCGCCCAGGACCGCCACCGCGATCAGCCCGAAGGTGGCGCCGCGGATGCGGCGCGACCGACGCTCGGCCGCCGCCATCTGGGCCGGCGAAGGCTTGGGAATGGCGTGGGCGGCAACCCGCTCGGCCGCCCGGCGCTCGTGGCGCGGGGCCATCTGCTCGGTGCTCATTGGATCGGCGCCGGCGAGTCCGTGACGTGATGCTCCTGCATGTAGCCAGGCATCGCCGAGGTACCCGGGCCCGTCCCGTTCTGGCCGCTCATCATGCCGCCGGAGCCGCTCATCATGTCGCCGGAGCCGCTCATCATTGAGCTCATCTGGGC
>CAYLSK010000077.1:10981-12042 GCA_964385975.1 uncultured Anaerolineaceae bacterium
CGCCGGAGCCGCTCATCATGTCGCCGGAGCCGCTCATCATTGAGCTCATCTGGGCGGTCAGGTGGACGGCGGTCGGACTGGTTGCTTCCTGCAGCACGATCGTCCCCGCCGATCCGGCGAGGATGCCGACCGCGAGTGCGCCGGCACCGAGGGCTGCAGCTATTCGTGTGGTGATCATCGGGCACTCCTTGCGTCTTGGCGGAGGACGAGCTTGGCTCGCTCGAACTCTTCGGCATTGATCTCGCCGCGCGCGAAGCGAGCCCGCAAGATCGCCTCGGGATCGTCGGCTGGTGCACGGTGGTCGGCACGGACGATCAGCCAGACCATGGCGACGAGGGCGAAAATCCAGACCAACATCCAGATCCAGGCACCGGCGTCCATTCCCCATCCCAAGCCCATCATCGGGGCCTCCAATTCGCATCTCGCCGGTTGCTTCCGGCTGATCTCGACACTAGACGGCCCGGGTCAGGAGTCCATGGAGCGGGGAACAAGCCTGGCTCAAGATTGGGTCAAGGCGGATTGAAGGCCGGAGACGAAGAGCGGCCCGGCTGCAGCTACGCCCACCCCGCCGTCGCGGCGTGGCGCCGCCACGAGAAGTCGCGTCGTTCGGCTCGCACCCGAAGCAGCGCCTGTCGAACGAGGAAGTAGCCAACGAACGAGCCCAAGAAGACGGTGCCGTCGATGCGCGGCGTATGGCCGAGGACCAGCAATTCCGCTGCCAAACCGAGCATCATGCCCGCCGCGGACTCCAGGAGCTGGGCGGGAATACGGCGAGCACCGACCCTTCGATCGGAGGACCACACGCCCCAGCGGGAGCCGCTGATGCGGCCCGCGCAGCAGCCGGCGAAGAAGCACCCGATGCGCCCGATCGCGACGGCGAAGAAGAGGCCCGGACTGGATGCGTCGAGAAACCCGCCGACGGGCTGGCAGAAGGCAAGCAACGTCGCTACCGCCGCGACGGGTGCCACGACCAGGAACCCGTCGACGGCCCAGCCCCCGAGGATCGCCTGCCGCCACGGGCCGGGGTGCAGGACCGCGTACCAGAGCTTCGCTCCCGCCAT
>CAYLSK010000078.1:0-11068 GCA_964385975.1 uncultured Anaerolineaceae bacterium
CGGGACCGGCGGGACCGGTCGCACCGTCAGCCCCGGTCGCACCGGCAGGCCCGGCAGGACCAGCGGGACCAGCAGGACCGGCCGCACCGTTAGGACCGGTGGCGCCGGCAGGACCGCTGGCGCCGGTTGCACCGTTAAGACCGGTGGCGCCGGCAGGACCGCTGGCGCCCGTCGCGCCGGTTGCACCCGTCGCGCCCTTCGGACCGGTGATACTCCAGGTCACCTGGCGCTCCGCGGGGCTGCAGAGGTGAGCCCGCGAGTACCGGCGGACACGGATCTTGACCACGTTCGTGGTCTTGTTGACGCACGCGTTGATCTTTGTCCGATCCGGGGGCGTAGCGGCGCCGACCGCACCGGTCAAGCTCAGGGCGAGCGCTCCTGCCATCAGCATTGCGATTGGCTTCCGGCTTCGGCCGGTCGGGGCGGGAAATGAGGCCATGAGATCCTTTCCAGTCAGCGATCAGCAGGCCGCGTGGGTGACGCTCAGGGTCCACCCGCGCGAGGGCGGCGTTGATCCTCGGTCCGTGTGTGGGACGCTCACGCTTGAACGCGTGGGAGTCAGGCCGAATCCTCGCTCAGGTGGACCCGATGGCGGACGTGCGCAGATCCACGTCTGGCCACATCGAACCGGCGGTCCGTACGTGCGTCCCAGGCCCACCGTAGGCTCCCGCGGTCTTCCCGCGCAAGCTTCTTATAACTAATCCGCGGAGCGTGTATACCTAATCCGCGGAGCGTGTATCCCTAATCCGCGGAGCCGGGCACAGCCCGGTAGCTGGATCCGGCGCCGGGCATTGCAACATGGTCAGCGCGACATCCCGGCAGAGGCCTCGCCCCTCCCTAGAACTGGTCGAGGTAGCGATCGACCTCCCAGTCCGAGACCTGCGTCCGGTATTCGTCCCACTCGGCGCGCTTGGCCTCGAGGTAGTGGCTGAAGACGTGATCGCCCAGCGCGTCGCGGATGACCGAGTCGGCCTCCAGCTCGTCGAGCGCCTCCCCAAGCGTGCCGGGCAGCTCGCGGATCCCCTTGGACGCGATCGTCGTGGCGTCCATCTCAAAGAGCGACTCCTCGACCGGATCAGCAAGTTGCAGCCCACGCTCCACGCCGTCCAGGCCGGCCGCGATCATCGCGGCGAAGGCGAGGTACGTGTTCGACGATGGATCCGGGCAGCGAACCTCGGCCCGGGTTCCCTCCACCGACTTGCCCGGCGAGACCATAGGCACCCGAATGAGCGCGGAGCGGTTTGTCCGTCCCCAGGTCAGATAGGTGGGTGCCTCATAGCCGGGCACCAGCCGTTTGTACGAGTTCACGAGTGGGGCGAGGACCGCGATCATGCCCCGCGCGTGGGCGAGGATGCCGGCCATGTAGGAGCGCGCCACGTCGGAGAGCCCGTACGGATTGGTCGCGTCGGCGAAGGCATTGCGCTGCTCGCTGATCGACCAGAGGCTCTGGTGGGTATGCATGCCCGAGCCGTTGATCCCGTGGATCGGCTTGGGCATGAACGTGGCGTACAGGCCGTGGAGCTGGGCGATCGCCTTGAGCGCGAACTTGAAGGTGATCGCGTTGTCTGCCGTGCGCAGCGCATCGGAGTACTCGAAGTCGATCTCGTGCTGGCCTTGGGCCACCTCATGGTGGGCCGCCTCCACGCGAATCCCGAACGCCTCCAGCGCATCCACCATGTCCTGGCGGATCTCCTGGGCGAGATCCGTCGAGAAATCGAAATAGCCGGCCTGGTCGTGCGGCAGCGGTTCGATCCCACCGTCCTCGCCGCGCCGGAACAGGAAGAACTCGAGCTCGGGGCCGGTGTTCACGATGTAGCCGAGCGACTTCGCGTGCTCGACCTGGCGACGCAGGACGAAGCGCGGGTCGCCGGCGAACGGCTCGCCTCGGGGCGTGAAGACGTCGCAGATCACCCGGGCGGTGCCACGCGGGCCCGAGCCCGGCTGCCACGGGATCTCCGAAAAAGTCTCCATGTCCGGCATGAGGTACTGGTCGGACTCCGCGATCCGCGTGAATCCCTCGATCGACGAGCCGTCGAACCAGGTGCCGTGCTTGACCGATCCTTCGAGCTGGTGGATCGGGATCGTCACCGCCTTGACGTGGCCGATGATGTCGGTGAACTGGAGCTGGATGAAGCGGATGCCATGCTCCTTGGCCGATTCGATCTTGGCGGTGGATTCGGCGCTTTGGGCCACGGCGAAGGTGCCTCCTGGGATGGACGGGGTGTCGGGGAGATGACGCAAGGATACGCCCGGCCCCCGTGGCGACCGGGCGTATCCGGGTGACCGATCGGGCGGCGGCCCGCCCGGGCTCAGAGCTCGCTGTAGAGATAGAACTCGTACGGGTGCGGTCGGAGCTGGACCTCCTTGGCGCCGGCCCGCTTGAAGGCGAGCCAACCCGCGACAACGTCCTCGGTGAAGACGTCGCCGCGATACAGGAACTCGTGGTCGGCGTCTAGCGCGTCGAGGGCCTCCTCCAGCGAGCCGGGCGTTCCGGCGATGCCGGCCTTCTCTTCGGGCGTCATCTCGTAGATGTCGCGGTCGACCGGAGCCGGCGGCTCGATCTTGTTGATGATCCCGTCGAGTCCGGCCATCAGCTGGGCGCTGAACGAGAGGTAGGGGTTGCAGGTGGGATCGGGCGAGCGGAACTCCAGGCGGCGTGCCTGCGGGGTGGTGAAGTAGGTCGGGATGCGGATGCAGGCGGACCGATTCCGCTGGCTGTAGACCAGGTTGATCGGCGCCTCGTAGCCCGGAACCAGTCGGCGATACGAGTTGGTCGTCGGCGCGGCGAAGGCAAGGATCGCCTTGGCGTGCTTCAACAGGCCGCCGATGTACCAGCGCGCGGTGTCCGACAGGAGCGCATAGCCGTCCCGGTCGTAGAAAAGGTTCGTCCCGTCCTTCCAGAGGCTCTGGTGGGTGTGCATGCCGGAGCCGTTGTCGCCGAACAGGGGCTTGGGCATGAACGTGGCGACCTTGCCCGCGGCCGCCGCCACCTGCTTGACCAGGTATTTGTAGCGGAGGACCTTGTCGGCCGTTTCGACCAAGGTGCCGTAGCGGATGTCGATCTCGGCCTGGCCGGGGCCACCCACCTCGTGGTGCTGGACCTCCACGTCGATCCCGGCGGCCTGCAGGGCCAGGACCATCCGCGAGCGCAGGTCCTGGAGCTTGTCCAGCGGCGGGACCGGGAAGTAGCCCTCCTTGGGGCGGGGCCGGTGGGCGAGGTTCGGCGTCCCGTTCCGGCCGGCGTTCCAGATCCCTTCCTCGGAGTCGATCTCGTACATGCTCCGGTAGCCGGTCGTATCGAAGCGGAGCGAATCGAAGATGTAGAACTCGAGCTCCGGGCCCCAGAACGAGGTCGTGGCGATCCCCGACTCGGCGAGGTATCGCTCGGCCTTCCGACCGATATAGCGCGGATCGCGCGAGTACGGCTCGCGGCTGCCGGGCTCCACGACGTCGCAGGTCAGGATCAGGGTGGGGACGTCGAGGGTCGGGTCGACATAGGCGGTGGTCGGGTCGGGCATGAGCAGCATGTCCGACTCATGGATGTGCTGGAATCCGCGGATGCTCGATCCGTCGAAGCCGATCCCGTCGATGAACAGGTTCTCGCCGAGCTCCTTGACCGGGATCGAGAAGTGCTGCGCCTGGCCGGGCAGGTCGACGAATCGAAGGTCGACGATGAGAGTTCCGGCCTCGCGTGCCAGGGCCATGACGTCGGCGACAGTCGTCGTCGGCGCCGCGACGCCGGTCGGGATCCGCTCGAGGGTGGTCATCCGGTCCGATTCCTCCGTATGGGCGGCCGTTGTGCACGCAGCACGACATTTCGGGGTCAGCCGCTGCTTCGGAACGGTATCAGCGGGTCAGGTTGCGGTTCAGCGCCACCGCCTCCAGTCAGGTTTGTGCATTTTGCACAATTCGAGCCGCCAATTCCAGGGTGAACCGGAGGTCCGGGTCTGACAGGTCCCAATCCGCAAGCTTTTCGAGCCGGCCAATCCGGTAGGCGACGGTGTTGCGGTGGACGCCAAGTCGCGCCGCGGCCTCACCGAGACTGCCCGATCCAACGACGGCGCGCAGCGTCGCGAGCCGCTCGCGCTGGACCTCGGCCCGCCCCACCAGGATCGGCCCGAGCAGCTCGCGCGCCTGGCGAGCCCCATCCGGCACGTTGCGAAGGTTGCCGAGCAGCAGGTAGGCGGGCAGGCGCGCCGCCCGCACGACGCGAGGCGGGTCGGGCAGGAGCTCGGAGGCCTCCAGGGTCGTCCGCGCCGCGGCTTCCGCCGCCGGCCGGGCGCCGGGCTCGGTGAACGGTCGCGAGACCGCCACGGTTCGATCGAGGAAGCCAGCCAGGCGTTCGGCGATGGCCAGGCCGGCCGGATCGTCCGCCGGTGCGGCCGCGACCAGCCGGAGCTCCAGGCTCTCCGAGCTGCCCCGAAGGATGAGCCGGCGTGGCGACACAAGGAGCCGCAGCTCGCCCCGGGTCTCCTCGCGGGCGGCGATGTCGTCGGGACCCGTGGCCGTGCCCTGGCTGGCGAGAATGACCACCCAGGGCGGTCCATCGGCCGGCAGCGGGTCACCGCGCCGAGTCTCCTCGCGCGCCTGGCGAACCGCGGCGTCACGAGCCAGCTCCAGGGCGAGCAGGGCGGCGATCCGGTCGGCCGCGATCCGCTCGAGCTCGTTGGGCGGCTCGTCGCCGAGCAGCACGAGCCGGCCTCCCGCGCCGGGCTCGCCCGGCGCGGCGGGGATTGGGACGCGCAGCGCGGCACCGCCGGACGGCCGGGCCAGGTACCGTGCCACGGCGGCGCCTGCCGCCGGAAGATCGGCCGGCGCGTGGATGGCGATCGGATCACCGCGCCGGCCTTCGATCACGACGGCTCTTCCGAGGAATGAGCCGATGGCCGCGGCCAACACGTCCAGACCCCGGCCGAGCAGGGCAAAGCGTGCCAGCTGCGCCTCGAGCTCCGCGGCTCGCCGATCCAGCTCGGCCCGGCGGTTGACGAGGAACCCGATCACGCTCCGTTCGAGCCCGACCGGGTCCACCCGGCCGAGCGTCAGGGCGGTCAGGCCGGCGGTGGTCGCTGCCGCGCCCAGGGCCGCGAGCGCCTCGCTGCCAGTATCGCCCTCCACCAGCAGGACCGCGGGGACCCGCGCCCGGGCGAGCGCGACCGCAAGCTCGTCGATCTGGGCGGCGCCCGGCGCGACGAGGGCAAGCGCAGGTCCCGGAATGAGCGCGAGGTCCCCGGCCTCCAGGGCATCGAAGGCGGGCACCCGCGGCTTGAGGACTCGAACCCAGCCCACCTCTCGTTCGCCGCGCTCGGGGCTCAGCTCGGCCACACCGACGGGTCGGGCCGTCGGGAACAACGCTCGATGGAGGTCGTGGAGCGAGGCCATCGGGCCGTTGGCTCAGCCGGTCCCGCGAGCTGCGACGAGCTGGTCGAGGAGGCGCCCGAACTCCCGTTCCACGTCGACGTATCGGTCAGACCGCCAGACGATCCCGAGGCGGCCATCCGCGGTCAGCCGGGTCCAGACCCGTCGGCGCGGCCGGTAGAAGGTGATCGTGATCCCGGCGATCAGCAAGGCGAACGCCAGCCAGATCAGGCCCTGGCCTGGGTCCCGTTTGGCGATCAACAGGGTGTATTCGCCGACGTCGCGCAGCTCGACGCTGAGGCCGATGTCGGAGGCGACGCCCGTCTCACCCTTGGCCAGTGCCAGCGGGGTGAAGTTCTGGGGGATGGGCGTGCCGTCGGGGTTCGTCCCGACCACCCGGTACGGCAGGATCAGCACGACGCCTGTCCCGTCGGGCTCCTTGCGCAGCAGGAGCTGCAACCCGAGATCTGTCCCCGGGACGCCCTGGATCCCGTAGGGCGATCCCGCGGCCGCGTCGGTCAGTGGCACGGCGCCATCCCATAGCGGTTTGCCCGCGGCGTCGCGAACGACCAGGTACGGCGCCGGCCCAAACCCGTTCTGGTGGAAGGTGTAGCCGGCGACCGAGAGCGGATCGTTGACTCGGATCGTCTTGCGCGCGATCTCGCGGCCGTCCTGGTAGACGGCGAGATCCGTCGTGAAGTCGGTGGCCTGTCCGGTATCGAAGCCCGGGGCCTCGAAGTCGAGGTTCTTGACCAGCAACAGTCCGGGCGTACCGATCGGCTGGACGGTGAGCGAGCTGCCCTCCGGGACGACCAGGCCCTGCTCGTCGCCCAGCCGCGAGGTGACCGCGGCGGCGATCAGGAACGTGATCAGCCCGGCATGGGTGAAGAGGGTCGCCATCTTCGTGTACTGGTGGCGATCGCCGTACAGGTAGCGCGCCCCATCGGCGCCAGTTGCCTCTCGAACGTGCAGACCGTTGCGACGCAGCACGGCTCGGACGGCGTCGGCGGAGACGCCCGACATCGCAGCTCGATCGGGCACGCGCGGATCGAAGAAGGGTTCGGGCTGCTCGACCCGGATCTCCCTGACGCCGCGCCACAACTTCGGCGTTCGATCCAGGGTGCAGACGACGATCGAGATGACGAGGACCACCAGGCCGGCGCTGAACCACGGCGAGCGGAAGATCGCGAAGGCACCGAGACGCTCGAGCACATCCACGACACCCGAGCCCAGCACGGGGTCGTAGCGGGCATGCAGGTCGTCGAGCGCCGAGGCGTAATCGGTCGCCGAGCGAAAGGCGAAGCTCGGCATCTGCTTGATCGTCATCCCGACGACCGCGAGCAACGCCAGCACAATGATCTGGGCGACCGCGAAGTCGACCTTGGTCAGCAGGCGCCAGAGTCCGCGGCCCAGGCGGGCGACGAGGTTGAAGCCGTCGGGCTGGATGGACGCCGCCGAAACGGCAGCCGGGGTCGCGATGGCCCGAGGTCCTGGATCGCCGCTTAGATCGCGCCGACGGCCGGAGCGGGCTCGCGGGCCGCGGTCGTGGCGTCGTGAGCGGCGGTCGTGGCGTCGCGAGCGGCTGCAAGGGCTGCGCTGAAATCGGCCTGCAGGTCCTCGAGGTCCTCGAGCCCAACCGAGACGCGAAGGAGCCCCGGCGTGATCCCCGCCTCCTCCAGCTCGGCCTCGCTCAGCTGCCGCTGCGAGGTGGACGGCGGGTGGACGACCATCGTGTGGACGCTGCCGAGCGACGCGGTCAGCTCGGGCAAACGCAGCGAGTCGATGACCGCTCGACCGGCCTCACGGCCCCCTTCGACCTCGAACGCGAGCATCCCGCCGGCGACACCCGGCCGGAACTGGCGGACTGCCACGGCATGTTGGGGATGGCTCGGCAGGCCGGGATACAGAACCGAACGAACGCCGTCCTGGCGCTCCAGCCAGGCGGCCAGGGCCGCCGCGGTTCGGGCGTGCCGGTCAGCGCGGACGGCGAGGGTCAGGATGCCCCGAAGGACCAGGAAGGCCTCGAGCGGTCCGAGCGTGGCGCCCGTGTCGATCTGGACCCGGCTGACCTCCGCGATCAGCTCCTTCGACCCGGCAACGACGCCGGCGATCACGTCACTGTGGCCACCAAGGAACTTGGTCGCCGACTCGACCACCAGGTCCGCCCCGAGCTCGAGCGGCCGGCAGACGTACGGCGAGGCGAACGTGTTGTCCACGACGTAGGTCGCGCCATGGCGGTGCGCCAGCTCGGACAGGGCGGCATGGTCCGCCAGATAGGTCGTCGGGTTGGCGATCGTCTCCGAGTAAAGGACACGGGTCGGCGCCGCGGCGAGGGCGGTCGCGACGGCGTCGAGATCGGTTGTGTCGACGATGTCGACCCGGACCCCGAAGCCGCCGAACGTCCGCAGGAGCTGGGCGCGCGTCGAGCCGTACAGCGCCACCGGGGCCACGATCCGATCGCCGGCCCGCAGCAATGAGGCGAGCGCGGCGTGGATCGCGCCCATCCCTGAGGCAAGGGCGAGGCCCGCCGCACCACCCGCAAGCTCCGCGTACGCGTCGCCGAGGGCGCTGGTCGTCGGGTTCGAGATCCGGCTGTAGGCGTAGCCGGCACGCGGATCGGAGGCGACCCGGCCGAGCTCGTCGGCGTCGGCCGAGGCGAATGTAGCTGTCTGGTAGATCGGGACGCTCGTCGGCAGCTGGTCGATCCGCGGCGCCCGCGATGCGGCGCGGATGGCTCGGGTCGAGAAGCCGCGAGGTCGCGGCTCTGGGCGGGGGTCGGCGTCGCTCACGGCGCCGATGCTACACCGGGGTCGCCGATCACCCCGGCAGCCTCTTCGTCGCCAGTCGCCGAGCCGCCATCGCCCCCGCGAATCGGGATCGAAACGCCCGTGACTCGGTCCTTGCCGGCGCGCTTGGAGGCGTACATGGCTTCGTCGGCGCTGATCATCAGCTCGTCCGCCGTACGGCCATCGGCCGGGAAGCTGACGACACCGATCGAGATCGACGGGTGGGAGCCCGGACCGGCGAGGTCGATCGCCATCGCGTTGACGCCGAGCCGCATCTTCTCGGCCAGGACGAAGGCGCCGGTCGGATCGGTCTCTGGGAGGAGCACGACGAATTCGTCACCACCGTAGCGGGCGGCGGTATCGATCCTCCGGACGCCGTCGGCGATCACCTCGCCAACGCCGCGCAGAACTCGATCGCCATGGAAGTGGCCGAGTCGGTCGTTGATGGCCTTCAGGTCGTCCAGATCCATCATGAGCAGACAGAACCCGCGCCCGGAGCGAGCGCATCGGGCGATCTCGCGACCGATCGCGGCAAAGAAGAAGGTCCGATTGAACAACCCGGTCAAGGGATCCACCGTCGACAGGCGGATCGCAGCGTCGCGCGTCTGGCGCTGCTCCCGGGCGATGACCATCGCGGCGTAGGCCAGCAGAACCAGCGCGGTCAGGTTGAATCCGACGGTCGCGGCAGCGGCGCTGATCCTGGTATCCGAGGCGGTCCCGGCTACGACCGCCAGCACGTAGCCGAGGGCCGCCGCCCCGGCCAGGGCGACGGTTATCGGCGGCGTGACGACGAGGGCCCCGCCGGCGACGATCAGCGGGAACGCGAAGAAGAACGGGCTGAACACCCCACCGGTCAAGGCGACGAGCAGGGTCGCGATGGTGATCGCCACAGAGCCCTCGACGACGAATTTGGCGGGTCCCAGGACGTCGGTCGGCAGCAGGTCGTGCACGACCACGACGAACAGGCCACCGAGGGCGAGCAGCACCAGGATCGCCGGCTGGTTGTTCGGCCAGAGCCCGCTGGCGGCCACGATCGCGGTGGTGCTGAGCAGGAAGAACCAGGCGACGATCCGGACGATCCGATCGTAGGTGTGGGCAGAGACGCCGTTGTCGCCGGGGGCGCCCATCAGGCCGCCCACGACCGCGGCTTGGGCCGCTTGACGTTCCGCAGTTTCACCTGCCTCCGCCTGGCGGGCGAGGCGGTTTGGCCGTCCGAGCATGGGCGGCACGACGATGAACGCCATCAGGACGAGGTTCGCCGCAACCGCCGCAACGATCAGGATCAGGACCGGTTCGACCGGCACGCTCGTCCTCGCTCCCCCGGGTGCGGGTGGCTTCGGTACTCCCCGAGTCCGTGCATCTTAGCGGCTGGAAGGTCCTGCACCGGCCGACTGGGGTACCGCACGGTGCCGCTCGTCAACGGTTCAACGAGTGCCATATTGGTACGTCTGCTTCACGAGCCGCAGATAGACGAATGTCTCGGTCTCCCGGACTCCGTCGATCGCTCGCAGGCGCTCCGCAAGGAACGTCAGCAGGGCTTCGTTGTCCTCGCAGACGGTTTCGATGAGCAGATCATAGGTCCCGGCCGTGATCACCACGTAGTCGACTTCGGGCATCTCCGCGAGCCGCTCGGCGACCTCGATCAACTTGTCGCTCTCGCAGCGGATTCCGATCATGGCCATCTGGTGGAAGCCGAGCTTGAGTGGATCGGTAACGCCCACGACCTGGAGGATGCCGCGCTCGATCAGCCGGTTCGTGCGCGCCCGGACGGCCGCCTCGGAGACGCCGAGGTCACTGGCGATCTGGGTAAACGGCCGTCGCCCATCGGCCTGGAGATGCTCGATGATCCGCTTGTCGAGGGCGGACACGTCTTCCGCGACGCGCCCCGCGGCAGCGCGCGACCGCGCCGCTGGACGGACGGGCAGGCTCATCGCGTCGTTCGCATCGCGGACGGCATGCTAGCACGCGACCATGAGCGCACCGGCAGGCGTCTCATCCGCGATCGAGCTCCGTCAGGACCGGCCCGAGCGCGCGGATGGAGCCGAGGGTGATCGGGTCGACGACGAGCTGCACATGACCGATTCCCTCGGCGGCAAAGTCGCGGAGCACGTCCGCCATCTCGGCTGGACTCCCTTCGAGGGGCGGAGTCGGGTCCTGGGCCACCTCCCCCTGGAGTCGGCCGGAACCGCCCGGCAGGCGGACCAGGACCGCGACGGTGCGCTCCACCTCGGCCGGGTCGCGCCCGACCTCCCGGCAGGTCTCGTCCACGAGCTCGCGCAGGCGTGGAACCCCGGCCGGGCGATTGCCGACGTCGGCGAACCAGACATTCCACGAGTCGACGTAGGGCAGGGTTGCCCGGAGCATCCGCGGCCCCCGGGAACCGATCATCAGGGGAAGGGCAGCTGGCCGCGGACCGCGCGGCAAGAGCTCGCAGTCGCGGGCCTGGTACCAGCGTCCCTCGAAATCGATGGCGCCCTCACGGAGCAGCGTCCGGATGATCGTGAACGCCTCTTCAAATCGCTCGACCCGGTGGTCGAACGGGAAGCCATAGGCGCGGAACTCCGTCTCGTTCCAGCCGGCGCCGAGGCCGAGGATGAAGCGACCGCCGCTCACCTCGTCGATCGTGACGGCTTGCTTGGCGAGCAGTGCCGGGTTGTGGAAGTTGGTGCAGGCGACGAGCGGGCCAAGCTCGATCCGCGAGGTGGCGGCCGCGATCGCCGCCAGCAGGGTCCAGACCTCCCACGGTCCGCGTGGCGGTCGATCCTGCCAGCGATACAGGAGGTGCTCGCCTAGCCAGACCGAGTCGAAGCCCAGGTCCTCGATGGCCCTGGTCATGTCCAGCAGCTCCGGCCACCGAACGTCGCGCTCGACCTCGGGCAGCTGGATCCCGACCTTCAGCGGCCGGCGAGTCGTGCTGATCGTGTTCA
>CAYLSK010000078.1:11078-11911 GCA_964385975.1 uncultured Anaerolineaceae bacterium
GGTCGAAGGGTAGCGGCCCGGCCGGCCATTGACAGTGCCGGAGCCATCGCGCACCCTGCGCGAGTTGCACCCGACCCATCGCCTCACCCGCCGCTCGCAGCGAGGGCCCGACCGGGCCGCCTCGATCTGAGCCCGCGCGCCCGACTGTGCGCGACCACCCGAACGAGCGACGCCCCGGCACGAATGCCGAGGGCGTTTTTCATCATCACGGAGGAGTTCCCGTGGACCCCGCCCTCACCCTTCGCGGTTTCGTTCTCGGCTTCACGATCGCCGCAGCCGTCGGCCCGATCAGCCTGCTGGTCATTCGACGGACGCTGTCCGAGGGACAGGTCGTGGGTCTGGCATCAGGCTTCGGTGTGGCGACCGCGGACGCGACGTACGGGGCCATCGCCGCGTTCGGCCTGGGCGCGATCACCCAGGCGCTGGTCGACGCTCGGCATCTCCTGGGACTGGTCGGCGGACTCTTCCTCCTCTGGCTCGCCTGGAAGACCGTCCGTGCCGAACCGCACGACACGGCGTCAGTCCGACCTCGGCGCGGCGGGCTGGCCGGCGCCTACCTGTCGATCCTTGGCCTGACCCTGACCAACCCGATGACGATCCTGTCGTTTGGGGCACTCTTTGCCGGCCTCGGCGTCACGAGCGGGGAGACCGGCGGTGCGGCACTGGTCACGCTCGGCGTGCTGCTGGGCTCGGGCGCCTGGTGGGTCGTACTGACCTCGGCCGTGTCGGCGCTCCGGACCCGGGTCACACCGACCTGGGTCCGCCGGATCAACGTCGCATCCGGGATCGCGATCGCGGCATTCGCCGGGCTCTCGATCGCGACCGCGGTTCTG
>CAYLSK010000079.1:0-11869 GCA_964385975.1 uncultured Anaerolineaceae bacterium
GGCGATGCACGCCGCCATCCGGGCCGCCCGTACGGTCATCGTGCATCTCAACCACGCGATGCCCCGAACCCTTGGCGAGAGCTTCATCCACGTCGACGACATCGATCTCGCGGTCGAGGTTGACGTGCCGCCGTACGAGCACGCCAGCGATCCGGTCGGCGATGTCGAGCGACGGATCGGGGAGTACGTCGCCGAGCTCATCCCCGATGGCGCGACGATCCAGCTCGGGATCGGGGCCATCCCGGCCGCGACCGCACAAGCGTTGCTCGGTCATCGCGACCTCGGGATCCACACCGAGATGTTCACCGACGCCGTGGTCGACCTGGTCGAAGCCGGCGTGGTGACCGGCGCCCGCAAGGAGCGCAATCGGGGGAAGATCGTCAGCGCCTTCATGATGGGCACGCGACGCCTCTACGACTTCGTCAACGACAACCCGATGGTCGAGATGCGCTCGGTGGACTTCACCAACGACACGCACGTTATCCGCTCGTTCAGCACGATGACCGCGATCAACTCGGCGATCGAGGTCGATCTGACGGGCCAGGTGGTAGCCGACTCGATCGGCTCGCGGATCTACAGCGGCGTGGGCGGCCAGATGGACTTCGTCCGGGGAGCCGCGCTGGCTCCCAACGGCCGGGCAATCATCGCCCTGCCGTCGACCGCGGCCAACGGGACGGTGTCGCGTATCACCCCGGCCCTGGCGTCCGGGGCCGGCGTGGTCACGACCCGAGCCCACGTCCGAACGATCGTGACCGAATGGGGCGTGGCCGAGCTGTTCGGCCGGAGCCTCCGGGAGAGGGCGGGCGCGCTCATCGGGATTGCCCATCCCGACCATCGCGATCGTCTGCGGTCGGAGGCTGGCCGACTCGGTATCGCCTGAGGACCGGGTATTGAGCCAGGGGGGGCCTGGCTCAGCGAGCTACGACGACCTCAGCGAGCTACGACGACCGTTGCGGCCGCATGCGTTGCGACGTGCTCCGAGACGCTTCCCTGGAGGACTCGTGACACGGCCCCCAGATGGCGCGAGCCAACGACGACCATGTCGTAGCTGCCGTCCTCGGCGATCCGCTCGATCGTCGCCGCGGGATTACCCGCCTGCTCGATCAGCACGGGCTCGATGCCTTGTCCGAGAAGGAGTTGCTTGGCCTCCGCGAGCTGGGTGGCATGGACCGGAACGTCATCCCACGGATCGATCGGCACTCGGCCGGGGTGAACGGGAACGACGCTGACGACCGCAACGTTGGCGCCGAATTTGTGCGCGAGCTCGGCGGTGAGCTCGAGCGCGCGGCGAGCGGGATCCCCGCCGTCGTAGGCAAGAAGGATCTTCATCTGGCGGCTTCCTTTCCCAGGAGGCAGGTCCCAGGTCGGACCCGCCCAACCGTCGCGAGCATGCGCCAACGTCAGGTCAGGAACGACGGCCGACAGTCACATCGAAGCGGGACCAATGGCCCTCGATGCCGGCTACGGGCCCTCGCAGGATTGGCTCATGACACAACCGCTCTGTGCGCTCCTGACCCAGACCTGGTTCGCGGCCGACATGCCGGCTGACGTGTGTCAGCGGCTGGCTGCCATCGGTGAGATCAGGGAGTATCCCGTCGGCACGACCGTCCTCCAGGAGGGCACTCCGTGCCTGTCGCTCGCCGTTGTCCTGAGTGGTCGGATCGCGCTCCGGCTGGCCCTCCCGGGCGTCGGAGATGAGACGATCCTCACCGTCGACGAGGGTGATGTGTTCGGCTGGTCGGCCCTGCTGCCGGACTGGCTCGCGACATCGACCTGCGTGACCATCGCCCCGACGACCGTCCTGCAGTTCGAGCGCGAGCAGCTCACGGCGATGCTGGCAACTGACTGCGACCTTGCGGCCGCGATTTACCCGCGGCTGCTGGTGGCGGTCGCACGGCGCCTGGAGGCGACGCGCCTCCAGCTCCTCGACCTCTATCGCGCCGGCCACGAGCCGTGGTGATCGCCGTCGCCCGGTTCCTGCCACGCATAGAGCTCGACCGATTGTTCGCCCTTCTCCGCGCTGATGGGCGGCGAGTCGTCGGCCCGACCGTGGTCGACGGTGCGATCGTCCACGACGAGCTGACGTCGTCGAGGGAGCTGCCGGTCGGCTGGACGGCCGACACGGCACCCGGGTCCTACCGGCTTCGGACGACCGGCCGTGATAGCGCCTTTGACTACAACGCCGGCGCCACCTCCTGGAAGCGCTTCACCCACCCGCCGATCATTCCGTTGACTCGCGGTCGCCGCGATGGTGGCCATGTCGTCGTGGAGCCTGCGGATGAGGCGCCGCCCCGCCTGGCTTTCGTCGGCGTCCGTGCCTGCGAGCTGGCCGCTCTCAAGATCCAGGATCGGGCGATGCGTGCCGGCCCGCTCGGCGACGCGGACCACGTCGCCCGCGGCGATGCCGCCCTGGTCGTGGCCGTCGAGTGCGCGACCGCCGCGAGCACCTGCTTCTGCACATCGATGGGAACGGGTCCTGAGGTCAATGGCGGCGCGGACATCGTCCTATCCGAGCTCGATGATGGGTTCGTCGTCCGAGTGGGGAGCGATGCGGGGGCGGCCGTCGTCGATCGGCTCGACCTTCGACCGGCCGAACCCTTCGAAACCGCTCGTGCCGCCGCCCAGGTGACCGCGGTCCGAGACGCGATCGGCGATCCTGTCCCCGCCACGGGCCTGCCGGCGCGGTTGCGGGCTGCGCTCGATCATCCCCGCTGGGCGGAGGTGGCGGACCGCTGCCTCGCATGCGCCAACTGCACGCTCGTCTGTCCAACCTGCTTTTGCACCAGCGTGTCGGTGGCTTCGGACCTTGACGGCGTCGAGGCAACGACCCAACGAACCTGGGACAGCTGCTTCAGCCTCGGGTTCGGACGCGTCGCCACAGATGCGAACTTCCGGCCGAAGGTCCGCGACCGCTACCGCCAGTGGCTCACTCACAAGTTCTCGACCTGGTGGGACCAGTTCGGTTCGAGTGGCTGCGTGGGTTGTGGTCGGTGCATTGCCTGGTGCCCAGTCGGGATCGACATCCGCGAGGAGCTCATGGCGATCGCGCCGCTGGACGCACACGAAGGCCCGATCCCGTGGCCGCTGTCTCCCGCCGAGGGTCGGGCGCCGGCCCCGCTCGCGACCGTTGGACCGGCGGTCCACGTTACGGCAACCTTGCGGGCGCTGAGCTTCGAAACGGCGGACACGGCGACGCTTCGGCTCGCGACCTCGGACGCGGCGCTCCGTGCGGCTCGACCGGGCCAGTTCGTCATGGTCGAGCTGCCGGGATTCGCGATCCCGCCGATCTCGATCTCCAGGATTCGACCGGACGGGCTCGACCTGACCATCCGATCGGTCGGCCCGGCGACCGCGGCGCTGACCAGCCTGACCAGCGGCGCCGAGGTGTCGCTGCGCGGTCCGCTCGGGCGTGGCTGGCCGGTTGAGGCGGCTGTTGGCCGCGACGTCGTCATCGTCGCTGGCGGGATCGGGCTGGCGCCGCTCAGACCGCTGATCGATGCGGTCCTCGCCGACCGACCGCAATTCGGGGCGGTGCGGCTGTATCTCGGCGCCCGCACCCCTCGCGATCGCCTGTTTGTCAACGAGATGAACGCCCTCGCCGGCCGGACCGACCTCGAAGTCGGCGAGATCGTCGACCGGGCCGGACCGGAGTGGCTGGGTCGAGTCGGCATCATCACCCAGCTGTTCGACCATGCGCCGTGGGATGGCTCGCGGGCGACCGCCTTCATGTGTGGGCCCGAGCGGATGATGCAGGCGACGGCCACCACGCTGAACCGCCTGGGCGTCGCGCGGAAGGACACCTGGCTGACGCTGGAACGGAACATGGCTTGTGGCGTCGGCACCTGCGGTCATTGCCAGCTCGGCCCGTTCTTCGTCTGCCGCGACGGACCCGTCTTCTCACAGGCTGAGCTGGGCACCGCGTTCGGTCGGGAGGGACTCTGATGACGGCCCCACTCCCGGTCGAGCACGAACATCAATCGCCGCGCGCGTTGTCACCCCGTCGCCCGCGCATCGGCGTCGTCAAGTTCGCCTCGTGCGACGGCTGTCAGCTCACGCTGCTGGACCTCGAGGACGAGCTGCTGGCGATCGCCGAGAAGGTCGACGTCGTCGAGTTCGCGGAGGCGACCTCGCGGCGGTCCGCCGGCCCGTTCGATGTCCTGTTCGTCGAGGGCTCGATCAGCGCGCCCGATCAGGTCGAGGAGATCGCTCGGCTGCGGGCGGTCACCAGGATGCTGGTGACCATCGGCGCGTGCGCCACGGCCGGTGGCATCCAGGCGATCCGGAACTGGTTCGACCACGAGGAGATCCGTCACGCGGTCTACCCGGAACCCGCCTATGTCGAATCCCTGGCGATGGCGCGTCCGGTCGCCGACTTCGTGCACGTCGACGCGGAGCTCCGTGGCTGCCCCATCTCGCCCGCCCAGCTCCGCGAATTCCTCGTTGCGTTGGTCACGGGTCGGCGGCCGCAGCTTCCCGACGAGGCCGTTTGTCTCGAGTGCAAGCGACGGGGCGTCGTCTGCGTCGCGGTCGCCCGAGGCATCCCCTGCCTGGGTCCAGTGACGCGAACGGGGTGCGGCGCGATCTGCCCAGCCTATGGCCGGGGCTGCTACGGCTGTTTCGGTCCCCGGGAATCGGCGAACACGAGCTCGCTCGCGGCCTGGCTTTCGGATGGACGAAACGCCTCCGACATCAGCCGGTTGTTCGCCGGCTTCACCGCCTGGTCGGAGCCGTTCCGGGCCGTGATCGATGCCAACGGAGGACCACCCGGACCTGCCCACGCTGCCTCGGACACGACTGATGCATGACACCGATACCTTCGGCGGGGGAAGCGGCGACCTGGCCGTCGACATCGCAGGGCTGACACGGGTCGAGGGCGAGGGCTCCCTCCGCCTGCGCGTCCGCAACGGCACGGTCGAGGAGGCCCATCTCGAGATCTTCGAGGCGCCCCGCTACTTCGAGCAGCTGGTCGTGGGCCGGACGCCCGACGAGGTCATCGATATCGTCGCCCGAATCTGCGGCATCTGCCCGGTCGCCTACCAGATGACCGCCGTCCACGCATTCGAGCACGCCTTGGGTATTCCGATCGATCCCCAGGTACGCGCGCTTCGGCGCCTGCTCTACTGCGGCGAGTGGATCGAGAGCCACGCGCTCCACGTCTACCTCCTCCATCTGCCGGACTTCCTGGGGTATGCGAGCGCCCTCGAGCTCGCCCACGACCACCGATCGGCGGTCGAGTCCGGGCTGACCCTCAAGAAGGCCGGCAACCGGCTCGTCGAGCTCATCGGCGGGCGGGCGATTCATCCGGTGTCGGTCCGTGTTGGCGGCTTCTCCAGAACATTCCGTCGTGGCGAGATCACCGTCCTGCAGGGGCAGCTGGCCGAGGCGCTCGAGATCGCCCTCCAGACGGTCGACCTCGTCGCGGGTCTGGAACCGCCTGACTTCCACCGTGACGCCCGACTCGTGGCCCTCCGCCACCCCGACGAGTATCCGATGAACGAGGGCCGGATCGTTTCGACGGACGGCCTGGATCTCGCCCCCACCGACTGGCTCACGGAGTTCCATGAGTCGCAGGTCTCGTGGTCGCACGCACTCCAGTCGCGTGACCGCGCCGGCCGACCGTACATGCTCGGCCCGGCGTCGAGGCTCACGCTCGCTGCGGACACGCTCCACCCGACCGCGGCGGCGGCATTGGCCGGCACCGGTCTGGCCGACGAGATCAGGACGAATCCGTACCGGAGCATCGTCGCCCGGGCCATCGAGCTCGTCGACGCGACCGCCGAGGCACTGGACATCATCGACGCCTACCAGCCACCCGACCAGGCGGCGACGCCATGGCACTCGGGGCCAGGTTCCGCTGCCTGGGCGACGGAGGCTCCCCGCGGTCTCATCTTCCACGCCTACGAGCTTGACCAACGAGGTCTCGTCCGAAACGCCCGAATCGTGCCGCCCACGAGTCAGAACCAGGCGGCGATCGAGGCCGACCTCGCGTCGTTCGCGCCGCGAGTCCTGGACCTGCCGAAGGACCAGGCGACCCACCGCATCGAGCAGCTTGTGCGCAGCTACGACCCGTGCATCAGCTGCGCAACCCATTTCCTGGAGCTGAACGTGGAGGACGTGGGATGAGCACGACGCTGCCGGCCCGACCGCGATCAGCCTCGGCTTCCGGTCCGCAACGCGGCGCAACGGTCGCGGTCGAGGTCCTCCTGTGCGGCTCTCCGGACCGTGGCGACGACGGAGCGCCGATCGCCGCGTCACAACTCCTCCGCGGGAGCCTGCCGCCCGACGTCGCCATGCGCGTCGTGGGCATGCTCGACGTGGACGACCTGCTGTCGATCCCGCCTGGGGCGGGTGTCGTGATCGTCGACGCGGCGACCGGGATCGACCCGGGAGCGATCGTCGACCTGGCGCTCAGCGGGCTCATCGGCCAGCAGGATGGGGTTCGCTCGCGGTCATCGCACGCGCTCGCCCTGCCCGAAGTCGTCGGCCTTGCCGAGATGATTCGAGGCCGGCCGCTGCGCGGCCGGATCGTGGCCATCGGCGGGGCGCAGTTCGGCCTCGGAACGTCCTTCAGCCGGCCCGTTTCGGCAGCCCTCCCGACGCTGTCCGACGCGATCCTCGAGGCCGTCGGGCAAGTTCGTCCATCAGCGGATCCGGGAGGAGGCGGCTGATGTGCATCGCCTATCCCGGCCAGGTCCTCGAGATCACCAACGGCACGGCCCTCGTCGAAACCGGCCAGCGACGGCGCCGGGCGTCGCTCCTGCTCGTCCCAGGGACCGCCGTCGGCGACTGGGTCGTCGTTTCAGCCGGAACCGTCCTTCGCGTTCTCGATCCCGCGGAGGCGAATGAGATCCGGACCGTGCTCGATGAAGCAGCCCGTGCCGAGGCGGCGATACGAGGGGTCACACCACCCGAGGGTGGCTAACACGGAAGGAAGTTGATCGTGTCTCGCCGTTCTGGAACGCCTCTGAGCCTCGCCGCGCGGCGAGGCGTGCTCCTTGCTCTCGGTACGGCCGCGATCAGCGGTCTCGCCGTCTATCTCAACGCGTTCGGCGTGAAGCTCGTCTCCGACGCCGCCGTCTACACGACGGCGAAGAACGGCGTCGCGGCGATCGTCCTCGTCGCCCTGGCCCTGGGCCTCGGGGCCGGACGAGAGGCGCGGACGCTCAACGGCCGGAACCGGCTCGGCCTCGTCGCGATCGCGATCGTCGGTGGCAGCATCCCGTTCGTCCTCTTCTTCAGCGGCCTCGCGGTCGCTACCGCCCCGACGGCGGCATTCATTCACAAGACAATGTTCATCTGGGTGGCGCTGATGGCCGTGCCGCTCCTGGGCGAGCGGCTCGGGCTCATCCAGGTCGCCGCACTCGGTACCCTCCTCGCCGGCCAGACGCTCATTGCTCCGCCGACCGGGATGGGCTGGGGGACGGGTGAGACGATGATCGCGGCCGCCACGATCCTCTGGTCGATCGAAGTCGTCATTGCGAAGCGCCTCCTGGGCGGCGTCTCGCCGCAGCTCCTCGGGGCCGCCCGGATGGGCCTCGGCTTCGTCGTCCTAGTCGGGTACCTCGCGGTGAGCGGCAAGCTCGGCGGCCTGGGCGCGATCAGCGTCGAAGCCTGGCTGTGGGTTCTCGTCACCGGAGGCCTCCTCGCGGGCTACGTCGCGACCTGGTTCGCGGCGCTCCGCCTGGCGCCCGCGACGACCGTCACGAGCGTGCTCGTCGTCGCGGCCGTCTTGACCGGTCTCCTGTCGGCCGTCTCGAAGGACGCCGCACGGGACCCGCGCGTCGTCGTCGGCTACCTCCTCGTCATCGCCGGTGCGGCGCTCGTCGCCCTCGTCGGCGCCTATGCACCCCGCGGGCTCCGTGCCACTCCAGCCGGCATCGAGGCCTGAGGCCGCTCGTCCGCAGGTCAGCGGGCCGGTCCTCTTTGCCCGCTACGCCTACGGGCCGAACCGGCTCGGCCTGTGTGGGCCGGACGATGCGCCGGCCCTGTTCGGCGACGCGAGCCAGGGCGGTGACGAGCGCGAGCTCCGCGAGCTCGCGCTCGGCTTCGAGGGCGCTTACCCGTACCTCGAGCTGATCGCCCGGGCCAACGCCGTCGCGGATCCACTCGATCGGCGGGTCGTCGACGCCTACTGGCTCGGCAGCCCGTTGCTCGAGCAGGTGACGCCGAACCTTCTGGGCGAATCGCTCCGGCTCCGGTTCCGGCCGAAGCTCGGCCGGCCCACCTGGAAATGGCTCGAATCGAGCGCGCCCGCAGGCTCCAAGCCGTGCCATGCCTTCCATGTGCTCGATGTCTTTCCGAAGGTCGGGCTGATGCGAAGCGAGCAGGTCGACAACGTCCTGCGGACGATGGACTCGTGCCGGGTGCGCTGGGGTCGCGTCCTCGAGCGGGAGGGCGATGCCCTGATCGTCAACGCGGTCCCGCTCGCCCTGGTCGACGGCCGGCTCGAGCTCGCCGATCCCCGCCGTGAGCGGATCTCCGGCTGGCGCGACGGCCACGGTTTCATCGGCAACGTGGCCGCCGGCGACGTCGTCTCGATCCACTGGGACTGGGCCTGCGACGTGCTCGATGCC
This sequence comes from uncultured Anaerolineaceae bacterium, assembly GCA_964385975.1. GTDB lineage: Bacteria > Chloroflexota > Limnocylindria > Limnocylindrales > CSP1-4 > SPCO01. The sequence continues at coordinate 8,574 of CAYLSK010000079.1, forward strand.
GACGCCGTCGGCCGGCTGATCAGCTGGACGCGGCGCGAGCTCGAGGCCGCGAACGCGACGATCTGAGGCTGCGCCGGGCCGGCCAAGCGGCCCCGGCAACGCCGGCCGAGAACGGGCCGGATGGCCCACGGGATGGTGACTTCCGAGTCTGTCGGCCTCGGAGCTTCCAGGCCGATCGTGGACCCAGCAGGGCACACCCGACGGGATCAGTGATCCAGCGCGAGGACCGAAACATGGTTGACAGGGCAGGCGCTCCTGGGGCCGTTTGGGCATTTGCCGAGCACGAGCATCGAGAGCTCGTCCGCGGGATCAATCGGATCCACGATGTCGCCTGCGAGATCGTCGGCTCGATGACACCGGGGGAGTCGGTTCGCGTCCTGGGCATTCTCGAGTGGTTGGATCGAGAGCTTGAGCCGCACGTCTCCTGGGAGGAGTCCTGGCTGTACCCGGAGATTGACGCGCGGACAGGGACGTCGTGGGCGACACGTGGGGCCCGGTTCGACCACGGACAGATCCGCGACATGGCGACCAGGGTCCGAGCTGATCAGCACCTCCTGCAGCAGGAAGGCGGGCGCGACCAGCTGCCCGAGCTGCGCTGCCACCTGTTCGGGCTCGAAGCGCTGCTCCGTGCGCACATCGAGCGAGAGGAGCGTTTTCTGATGCCGCTTCTGGCCGATGATGCCTCGGTTGCGCGGCCTGCATGAACGTGCTCGAGCCCTTGCCGCCTCATCTCGATCCGCCGGGCGCCGCGAGCCTGCTCGCGAACCTCGGGTTCATCGCCTATTCCGACCTGCCCGATCGGCCCGGTCCGGCATACCTGCTCGTCGCCTTCCGGCCCGAGCCTACGCTTCGCCACTACGACCCGGAGCGCGTCGCCTACTGGGTGACGGCTGCCGGGCGTGGCGTGCAGCGGGTGCTTACGCGTGACACCGACCTGCCGGTCGATTCCGAGTTCACGTGGGGACTGATCCGGATCGTCGATCGACTCAAGGTGTCCAATGAGTACCTGACATTCGGCGGACACCTGGCGGCCGCGTCGATCCAGGACACGACGATTGCTGTCTTCACCTCGCCCACGCCGCTGCTTCGGCGCGGTGGCCATTCACAAGGCTGGGATCATGGCGCGGAGACCGTCGGGGCCTTTTTCGGTCGGCTCCTCGTGGCGGTCGACTTCATCCCCGATTTCGAGGCTCATCTCGCGGTCGCCAGCCCGCTTGCGCGCTACGCTGCGTTCCTCGGCGACGTCGTCGGGCGGTATCGGACGAGCTGGGCACTTCGATCCGGCCATCCCGAACTGTGGCTGCTGCTCGAGGCGGAGGAGCGGCGGCTGCAACGCGACCACCCGGCCGAGTGGTCCCAGGGTCTCGCTCTTCTCCGCGAAGCTGAGCTGGCACCGTCATAAGTCGCCCGGGTATCTGAGACCGGCGCGCTATAACGGCAACCGACGGGCCATACGGGACGAGCTGTCAGGCGAGTCGACCGACCAGGTCAGTTGCCACGTCCCGTCGGAAGCATCCCATGCGCTGTGCCGGATCAGGCCGCCGTCGACCGCCTGCACGCGGACTCGGAGGCGATGATCCGCGGGGGGATCAATGTCACGCTATTCGTGCGCGGCGCTCCCCGATGTCTGCGTGAAGCACCGGGGCGCTGAGCGTGGAGCCCTCCCGAATGATGCGCCGCTGCATCACGCTCCCGCGTCGAGCAGGGCAGAGCCACGGGCAGGGCGGGCGATGCAGGCGATCCGCCTCGCCGGTTAGCCGGCGAAGAACTCCTGCAGCACCGCAGCGATCGCCTCGGGAGCAACGTTGTGCTCCTGGCCTTCCAGGAGGCGGGTCTGGCCATTGGGCAGGACGGCGGCCAGTGCCTCCGCCGTTTCGCGCATGAACGGGAAGCTCGCTCCACCGGTGATCACGATCGTCGGCACCTTGACCGCGGCCGCCCGCTCGGTGGGCAGCGAGTAGTCGCCCATGATGGTGGCGTCGTATGGCAGCGTGTGGGCCAGGGCCTCCGAAGCGGCCCACCACGGCTGGCTCCGTGCTCCGGCGACGAACTCGGCTGGCATTCGGACCACCTTCTCCATGAAGTATTGGGCCGCGTCGCCGCGGCGACCCTCGGCCAGCATCGTGTCGTACTGCTCCACCTGGTCGGCGGGTGGTCGGGCACTCGGATCGAGAATGTACGGCGGTTCCCAGAGCGCCAGCTTCGTGATCGCGAGCCCGCTCGCAGTCGCTTCAAGGGCGAGGCACGCACCCGACGAGGTGCCGTACAGGCAGGCGGATCCGCCGGCCGCGCTGATCACCGCGTCGATGTCCTCGACCTCGCGCTCGACGGCATAGGGAAGTGTGTCCCCGCTGTCGCCGCGACCCCGACGGTCGTAGTTGAAGACCGTGAAATCCGACGCCAAGAGCGCCGCAACGCCGGCGTTCGACATCCGGTCGACAGACCCTCCGCACACGAGGATGACGGCCGGTCCAACACCCAGCCGATCGAAGGCGATGGTGGTGCCATCGTGTGAGGTGACCTTGTCCATGAGGGATCTCCTTCCATTCGTTGATGTGATACGGGCAGAGACGTGGCCCGGGCCTCGTCACCTAGCGGATGCGGCCCTCGCGAAGGATCTCGACCGACTTGGCGATCCGCCGTTGGCGCGTCTCGTCGGTCTTGGCGCCCTCGATCTGGAGCACGTGCCACGACTTGTTGCTGTACGAGAGGCTGTCGAAGGTCCGCCTGGCGTTCGACTCGGCGTCGAGCGCCGAGGCGAAGTCGGCTGGCACGGTCACCTCACGCGGCGCAGTGTCGAGCTCGATATCGACGTCCACCTCGTCGCCGCCCTTCACCCCGGCGCTGGCGCGGTTCTCCGCGCTGACCCCGATCATGTAGACGCCGCCCAAGACCGCCACGCTGCTGCGGTAGGTGTACCCGCGGATCGTGACCTGTACCTTTGGCCGCTTGCCCGAGCCGAGGGCCTCGACGATCTCTGGCGGAACCTCGATTCCGGCGGCGGTCTTGCCGCTCTGCAGGATGGTGGTGCGGAAGCGCATGTCATTTCTCCAAGGGTTGGAGTGCATTGTCCGGCTCTTTCATGTCCCGACGACGTTCATCTGCGCCCCGATGGGCGGCTGTCATCGGTAGATCGGAGCCGTTGCCGAATTCTCGACATCTCAGACCGGGTGCCGTTCGAAAACTCATCCCTCCGGCCGTAGGATGTCGAAACCGATCCGCCCGCTCCGATGTCTCTGATGAGCGGTGCCCACCTCGGACACCCGAATGGCAAGGAGTGAGGACATGAAATACGT
>CAYLSK010000080.1:0-11740 GCA_964385975.1 uncultured Anaerolineaceae bacterium
CGAGCGCTACGCCAAGCGGACCGGCAAGCTCAAGCGGGTCGGCTGAGATGGACGAGCTCGCTTCGGCCATCGAGACTCTCGGTTGGGACTCGCGTTGGACGGAGACCTTCGCGCCGCACGCGGCCAGGGGTCGCCACCCGGCCCGGGTCGTCGCCGTCCATCGCGAGACCTCGATCGTTCGAGACGATACCGGCGATCGGCCGGCCGCCGTCTCCGGGTCGTTTCGGTTCGAGGCCCTGGCGACGGCCGACTATCCGACCGTCGGCGACTGGGTCGCGCTCGACGGCGATGGCGTCATCGCCGCGGTCCTGCCTCGACGGAGCACCTTCAAGCGGATGGCGGCGGACGGGACGCGACGGGTTGCCGGCCTGGACGACGAGCAGATCATGGCGTCGAACGTCGATGTCGCGCTGCTCGTGGCAGGGCTCGACAATGACTTCAACCTGCGCCGGATCGAGCGCTATCTCGCGGTCGCCTGGTCGAGTGCGATCACCCCGGTCGTGGTCCTCAACAAGTCCGATCTCGCCGACGACGTCGATGGCCGCCTTGTGGCCGTCGGCGCGATCGCGCCCGAGGTGCCGACCATCGCCGTCTCGGCCTGGACCGGCGCCGGATTGCCGGAGCTGCTCTCTCTGTTGCGGCCAGGCACGACCGCCGCGATCCTGGGCTCGTCTGGCGTCGGCAAGTCGACCTTGGTCAACGCGCTCCTTGGCGAACATCGCCAGAAGACGGCCGAAGTCCGAGAATCGGACTCGCGGGGACGCCATACGACGACGCATCGCGAACTGTTTGAGCTGCCAGGCGGCGCGCTCCTTGTCGACACTCCCGGCATTCGGGCGCTCGAAGTCCTTGGGGCGGAGGAGGGCCTCGAACCGGCCTTCGACGACGTCGTATCCCTGGCGACCGGCTGCCGCTTCAGCGACTGCGCGCATGACGGTGAGCCGGGCTGTGCGGTGCGCGCCGCGCTCGCCGACGGCCGCCTGAGCGAAGAACGCCTGGACAGTCACCGGAAGCTTGAACGGGAGATGGCCAGGGCGGCGCGGCAGGGAGACCCTCGGGCGCGCGCCGAGCACCGCCGAACGTGGCGAATGATCCACAAGTCCGTCAGTGAGCACATGACCCGCAAGTACGGAGACGAGCGATGACCCACGCGACGCGCGCGGCTCGGACTGGCCTCCCGGAGGAGCCGCCGCTGGCCGGCCTCGCCGTCCGCTTCCTGGCGGACGATCGCGACTACGAACCGCTGGCCGAATTGATCCGGCATTGTCACACCCGCGATGGGACGCCCTGGTTGCCGACGGCGGACAACATGCGGCTCGCCCTGCGCCGCCACGGCGTCAATCCGACTCACGACGTCGTGCTGGTCGAGGCGGACGGCCATCTCGTTGCCATCACGGGCGTGGAGCGCGAGGTGCGCGACGAGGTCCCGGTCTACGACGTCTGGGGCAAAGTCGACCCCGCCCTCCGGCGTCGCGGCCTTGGCCAGTGGCTGCTCGACTGGACGATGCGACGGGCCGGCGACCGGGCAGCGACCGAGGATCCCGCGGGAACGGTGCTGGTCGGCGCTTACGCCGAGGAGAAGGTACCGGGCGCGCGGGCCCTGTACGAGCGCGCCGGCTTCAGCGTGGCGCGCGATTTCTTCCTGATGCGGCGGGACGGGCTCGACGACGTTCCAGAAGCTTCCCTTCCTGCCGATCTCGAGATCCGCCCGGTCCGCCCTGAGCTGCAGCGGACGATCTTCGATGCCGAGAACGAGGCGTTCCGCGATCACTGGGGCCATCACGAGCATGGCGAAGATGCCTTCCGCCAGACGTTTGGCCAGGCCGAAACCAACACCGACCTGTGGGTCGTCGCCTGGGACGGCGATCAGGTCGCCGGTGTGGTTGAAAACTGGATCTGGCCGGAGGAGAACGAACGGCTGGGTGTCCAGCGTGGCTGGCTCGAGCGAATCAGCGTCCGGCGAGCCTGGCGCCGTCGGGGCCTCGGCCGAGCGCTGACGGCCGCGGCGCTGGTGCGGTTGCGGGAGGCCGGAATGCGCGAGGCGATGCTCGGTGTGGACGCTGAGAACCCGACCGGCGCGCTCGGGCTGTACGAAGGCCTCGGCTTCTCTGTCGCCCGCCGGTCAGCCGCCTATCGCCGACCGCTCGACCGCTGACTCGCCGGTCGAAGGCGGCGCCTGGCGCTAGCGCATTATCGGGTTGGCGAACCACAGGTCGCTCGATCCGAGCACCCCGGCGATCAGCCTGACTGAGCCGTCGCTCCCGTCGAAGACCGTCACCGACGAGCCGTTCGGGAACTCGCGGCCCTCGGCGTCGACGCCCGCCTGGGCGGCCGCATAGACGAATCGTCCGTCCGCACTGACCGCGATCGAGCTAAAGTCGGCGGTGGGAGCCCAGTTGCCGAGCTGCGCCAGGCTGGCCGCATCGAAGGCGTAGACACCAGTCGAGCCGCGGTCCGTCCTGGCCGGCGACGAGACGCCGATCGCATAGACGCGCGTGCCGTCTGGCGAGACCACGATCCCCGGTTGGAGCAGCAGCTTGGCGACCGCAGACGGCGCGATCCAGCGACCGATCCGGCGCCCGAGCGTGTCGAGCGCGCCCAAGGCTCCCCCATCAATGGAGGCGCCTGCGGCCGGACTCTGGGTAAGGGCACCAGTCGCCAGGTCCACTCGCGACATGACAGCGGCCACCGGATCCCAGATCAGCAGGCCGCCACCCGCGTGCGCCAGCAGCGATCCGGCGGAGAACTCCTCCTCCGTCCGCGGGACTGCGGTCTCCCCGATCGCCGTCCCGTCGAGCCCGGCCCGGCGAACGACGAGGCCGCCGGTCTGCCCAGCGCAGACCAGGTAGTACTGGTTCGAGTCGATGAAGCCGATGCCGAGCTCGACCGCGCCGCACACCATTTTCGAGGTGGCTGGCAGGGTGGTGATGTCACCGACGGCCCCGCTGTCGAACGGCGCGATCCAGCGGTCGATGCCGGATGGAGGGTTCGGATCGTTCGGTGCATCGACGTACCAGAAGCTCGAGATCAGGATCTGGTCCCCGGCCGGCGACAGCTCAACGCGCGGAGCGTTTCGGCTGACCGGCTGGCCGTCGGTGCCGGCCGGTTGCTCGGCGGCCACGGTCTTGCTATCGACTACGGTTCCGGTCATGACGTCGATGACGTCGATCCCGGACGTCCAGCCGGCGGCGCCGTTGCGGGCGGTCCAGCCGAAGAAGGCCGTCTTGCCGTCCGCGGCCACCGAGGTGGCGGCGTCGACAACCTGGACCTGGAGGTCGAACGAGACCGTCTGATCGGCGGTCCCGTCGATCTGTCGAGCCTCCCGATGATCGCCGACGTGGCCGCCCGCATCGATCGACGCCAGGGTGAGCGACAGGCCCGTGTAGGTGTTGCCACCCACGGCGGTCCACTTCACGCACAGGCACAGCCAGCCACCGGCGCGCTGCACGAGCGTCGTCGGGCCCGCATATTCGCCCATCGCGTCCACGCCGAGCGTCCCGCTGGCCAGGTCGGCGACCCGGTAGTGGCCGCCGGCCTGGACCATCACCTGCGTCACGCTGGGGAGGTCGCCGTTCCGAACCAGCCTCGGCAGCGGCGTGCCGACCGGCCCGAGGGTCGTTGACGGCGCGGCTGACACCGCCGGGGAGGTGCCGATCTCCGCACGATCGCGGCGCGGCGCCGTCAGCCAGACGGCGGTCACCGCCAGGAAGACGGTCGCGACCAATGCTGTGGCGGCCGGCACGGCCAGGCGAGCGAGCCATGACCGACGCCGGATGACGTCAGTCCGGGTCCGCTCTCGCCAGGTCGGGCGGTCGAGTCGCTGTGGCGGCATCCGCCATTCGTCGACGACGCCGCGGACGAGCGCGCCCAGCTGCTCGTCGTCCAGTCGCGGGCCTCGCTGTTCGGTGCGGTCGAGGTCGGGGTTCATCGGTTCACCTCCGGTCATCGGGCCGCTCGTCGCGCGGTCGCGCGGTCGGGTTCGGAAGACGAGGCATCGGTCGCGAGGCGCTCTCGGAGCGCGGCGTGCGCCCGGCTCAGGATCGAGCCGACGTTGCCCGGGCTCGTTCGCAGGAACCCGCCAATCTCGCTGTAGTCGTAGCCGTAGTAGTGGCGGAGGATGAGGGCGGCTCGCGCGTCCGGCTTGAGGTGCTCGAGCGCGCCGGCGATCATCTCCCGTTCGGCGAGGTTCGTCCCGGGATCGCCGCCTTCTCCACGGCCCACTGGCGGAGCCTGCAGGACGCGCCCCACGATCGGTACGGCCAGGGTCCGAACCGCTCGCCGCCTGACTTGGTCCAGCGCGGCGTGACTGACGATTCCGTGGAGCCAGGCGCGCAGCGGCCGATTTGTGTCGTACTGCTCCCAGCGTTCAAACGCCCGAGCGAACGTGTCGTGGGTTGCGTCGACAGCCGCATCGGGGTCACGCAGGATGGCGAGGGCGATCCGATAGACGTCGTCGGCATGATCGCGGTAGGCCTGCTCGACGGACTGCCGGCGTGCTTCGTGGTCGCTCACGGTTCAAGTACGTCCGGGCTGAGCGATTCCTTGCACCGAGCCGCCACTCAGGCAAACAGGCGATTCTGATCGCGGACGAGCTCCATCCACGCCCGTTCGCGGCCGATCGTCGTTGCGCCGCCGTGCCCTGGCAGGACCGCTAGGCGGTCGTTGAGCCCGGCCAGCCGCGCGGTCGACCGCGTCGCGGCGCAGTTCCCGGTCGGTCACAGCATCTCTACGCGCCGGCGCGCCGGATCCTTGCATCGACCCATCCGGTCGGCGCCGTCACGCGAACAATCGGCCGCCGTCGCGCACCAGTTCGAGCCAGGCGCGCTCACGACCGATCGTCGTCGCGGGACCGTGGCCGGGGAAGACCCCAATCCGGTCCTCGAGCTCCGTGAGGCGCGCCAGCGACGCGACCATCGCCTCAGGGTCGCCGCCCGGCAGGTCGACGCGGCCCCAGCCGCCCGCGAAGAGCGTGTCGCCGCTGTACAGCAGGCCCTCGTCCTCGGCCAGCAGGCAGACGGAGCCTTCGGTGTGACCGGGCGTGTGCAGGACGCGGAGGCGCAGCTCGCCAAACCGGATCAGGCCGCCTTCGGCCAACTCCACCGCCGGCGCCGATGGCGGGATCTCGAACGGGGCGAAGAGCGGCTGCGGCCGCTCCAGCCGTTCTCGATCGAGCGGATGGACGGCGATCTCTGCGCCGGTGTGCGTAGATACCGCGGCGTTGTCGCCGATATGGTCCCAGTGGCCATGGGTCGACACGATCAGCTTGAGCGTCCAGTCTCGCTCGGCCAGCTCGCCCGCGATCCAGGCCAATGACGGGGTGGCGGTGTCGATCGCGATGGCCTCCCGGGAACGGACGTCGGCCAGGACGTGGACGTTGGTCGCGATCGGCCCGACGACCCGGCTGAGGCGCTCCATCGCGGCGATTGTCGCAGACGGTGGGCGCAGGCCCGGCCGCGCCCGACCGGGCCGCGAAGCCTACGCAGGCCGCCTCGCGCGAAGGACGCTGAGCGCGCGCCCGTCGATCCAGCCGCGCGCCGCAGCCCGTTCCTCGAGGTTCTCCACGGCCATCCATTCGTCGAGCGCCCGCTGCCAGCGCTCATTCCAGTTCGGAGGGAGCGGGCGGGGCTCGCCAACCGACGGCCGCGGTTCGCTCTCGCTCGCTGCCACCCCGGACATCGGCGCGTAGACCGCACCGAACCGGCCACCCGGTCCGGCACTCAGCGACTCGAGGATGGACCGGATCTCGCCGGCGATCACCTCGTCGACGGCTTGCAGGTCGGCCAGGGCGGGTCGGTCGAAGTAGAGATGTTGCAAGTCCACCAGCCGGGCCAGTTCGCCGATCGGGTCGTCGTGGTGGTCGACTCGCAAGTCGATCCATCGGTCATTCCCACCGCCATAGCCGCCGTCGGCTCGGACCACGAGGAGGGCGGCCGACTCGCGACCGCGTCGATCGCCGCCGGCCGCATCGGCGGCCGCCAGACAGCCAACGAGGAGTTCCGGGAACGGCCGGCCGCCCGCCAGGAACGTGTCAACGAGGCCGTCCACGACCCCGGCTCCGGCGAGGATGTTGCCCTGTGCCGCGAAGCCGGCCCCAGTCCTGCCGCCGGCCCAGGCGAAGCATTGCTGCCCCGAGTGGGTCGCGGAGCCGCCCCGAGCGTCGACGATCCCGACCTGGCGCTCCTCGCGCAGGTTGTCGATCGCCACGAGGCGGGCCATCGTCTCGTCGGCGGCCACACCGTCAGCCAGGAGCGCGAGGCCGTCCGGTCCGTAGCCGACGTTGGCGAAGGCCTGCGTGGCGATCGCCCCAACGCCCGCCCGCGCCCAGGGCACAACTGCGCCGACGGCGAGGAACTTGGACTGCACGGCGACCCCGAGATCGCCGGTTGCCGGGTCGAGCGCGACGATCGAGAAGGTCATCGGAATCTCCATCGAGGGCATGTGTCGGCCGTCATCGACGAATCCGCGGATCGATCAGGACCTGGGCGACGTCGACGGCGAGGTTGGCCAGGACGACGCACAGTGTGCCGAACAGGACGGTGCCGAGAATGAGCGGGACATCGGCGGTGACGATCGAGTCGACCGCAAGCTTGCCGATCCCCGGCCACGAGAAGACGCGTTCGACGACGACCACGCCGCCGAGGAAGAAGCCAAGATCGAGTCCGATCTGGCTGAGCACCGGACCGAAAGCGTTGCGGAACGCGTGCCGCCACAGGACCGCCCGGTTGCGCAGGCCCTTGGCTCGGGCCGTGCGGACGTAATCCTTGGTCAGCTCGTCGATCATCGCGGTGCGGGTGAGTCGGGTGTAGTAGGCGGCGCCGCTGAACCCGAGGGTGATCGCCGGCAGGGCCAGGTAGCGCAGATCAAGCGGCTTGTAGCCACCGATCGGGAAGATCTCGAGGTGGGCGAGGAGCTGGGGCTGGAAGGCCAGGAAGTTGAGGAGCAGGTAGCCGACGAGAAACGACGGCGCCGAGACCAGGACGATGGTGAACAACGTGGAGAGGCGATCTGGCCAGGTCCCCTTGTGGGTCGCTGCGAAGACACCCAGCGGGAGGCCGATCGCCAGCTCCACGAACAATCCGGCGGCTGCCAGCTGGAGGGTCGCCGGGAAGCGCTCGAGGGTGAGCGAGAGGACGTCCCGGTTCTGGATGTAGGAGTGGCCGAAGTCACCGCTGAGCAGCCGGCCCAGGTATCGCCCGAGCTGGACCAGGAAGGGCTGATCCAGCCCGAGGGCGTGTCGAATCCGATCGACATCCTCCGGCGTGGCCCGGATGCCCGCGATCATCCGGGCCGGATCCGCCGGCAGGATGTAGGTCACGACGAAGGTCACGATGGCGATCGCGAACAGGACGACGACCGACCAGCCGAGCCGCCGGACGATGTAGGTGCCCATTCGCGATCGTGAACCCTGTCAGGTGCGCGGGTTTGAGCTCAGGAGCCCGGGTTGATCCAGAGGTTGCGGACGTCGTACTGCCAGACGGGATGGATCTCGAAGCCACCGACCCGCTTGCCCACGAGCGTGTACCACTCCTGGTGGCGGAACGGTGCCCACGGTGCGTCGGCCATGATCATCTGCTGGACTTGTTGGTAGTCGGCGATCCGCTTGGTCGTGTCCGTCTCGCCCTTGGCTTTGGCCGCCAACTCGTCGACGGACTGGTTGCAGTAGAGCGATGCGTTCGCGCCCCCGGCCACCGCCGATGCGCAGGACAGGATCGGGTCGATGAAGTCGGACGGGTCCGGGTAGTCCTGGAACCAGCCGACCCAGCCGATCGGGGCCTTGTGCGGCGTCTCGATCGTGTCGAGGAAGGTGGCGAACTCCTGCGAGACGATCTCGATGCGGATGCCGATCGCGGCCAGGTCCTGCTGGATCGAGGCGCCGATCTGTGGGTCCGGGTCGGTCGTGTCGGTATAGAACTTGGTGTCAAAGCCGGCCTCGTAGCCGGCGTCCTTCATCAGTTGCTTGGCCTTGTCCACGTCGTGCGGGTACGGGTTGCAGCTCGGGTCGTAGCCGGGCAGGTCCGGCGGGTAGATGCAGTTCGCGGCGACCCCGGCGCCGTGAGTGATCTGAAGGATCGCGTCCTTGTCGATCGCGTAATTGACCGCCTGGCGAACCTTGGCGTTGCCGAACGGGCCGTTGCCTGGCTGCTGGGTGTCCATGAACACGTAGTCAGTGTCGACCAGGGTGTGGTGGACGATCTGGTTCGCGTAGTCGGGATTCGTCGTCACGTCGGTGAACTGGGCAGCCGGCAGCGGGTCGCCCATCAGGTCGAGCGTTCCCGTCTCAATCTGCTGGAGCATCGCGTTGTCGTCCTGGCCGGTCTTGTAGTCGATCTCGTCGAGATACGGCTGACCGGCCTGCCAGTAGCTCGGGTTCTTGACGAAGATCGCGCCCTGGCCCTTGGCGTAGCTCCTGAAGAGGTACGGCCCGGTACCGACCGGCTTGGCCGAGAAGGCCGTCGCGTCATCGCCCGCGAGCTCCTTTGGCACGACCGAGGCGAACGGCGTCGCGAGGACGTTGAGGAAGGTCGCATCGGCCTGCACCAGGTCGATCTCCACGGTGGTCGGATCGATGGCCTTGATCCCGGAGGCGGTCTGCGCCTTGCCACCGAGGACATCGGCGGCGCCGACGATATTGCCAAAGAAGCCACCGGAGACCGGCGACGGCGTCGGCTTCATGTTCGGGTTCAGCACCCGGTTGATCGAATAGACGACGTCGTCGGCGGTCATCGGCCGGAGCACGCTGCCGTCCTCGTTGACGAAGTTGACGCCGCTGTGGATCTTGAAGGTGTAGGTCTTGCCGTCCGACGAGACGGTCGGCATGCCGTCGGCGAGGAGCGGCACGAGCGTCGTGCCCTTGTCGTAGGCCATCAGCGGCTCGAACATCAGACGCTCGGCGGGCCACGAGGTCACGTCGTAGCCGAGAGCCGGGTCAAGCCACTGGATCTCGCCATTCCATCCGATCGAGAGCGTGCCGCCCTGCGGGATGCCTGCCGGTTCGCTGGCGCCGGTCGAGGCGGCGGGAGCGCTCGCTCCCGCTGCGGCCGAGGCCTCAGCCGAAGGGGCGGGTGAGCTCTGCGCCCCGCAGGCGCCTGCCACGAGCATGATGACCACGCCGATGGCGGCCACCCGCCTGTGGGCCTGGGTCGATTGCACGACAGCCTCCTTTTCTGGTCGGTCAGCGCCGACCACGCATCAACGCCAATGACGAGGGTCGAGGGCGTCGGCGAGGGCGTCCCCGAGGAGATTGAAGGCGAGGATGGTTGCCATGATCGCGAGGCCCGGCAGGGCGACGACGCGAGGATCGGTCCGGTAGTAGCCGACGTGCTCGATGATCATGCCGCCCCACGACGGCGCGGGCGGTGGCACGCCGACGCCGAGAAACGACAGCGTCGCCTCGAACAAGACCGTCGTTGCGATCCCCAGGGTGGCGTAGACGAGGATGAGCGGCAGGAGATGCGGCAAGACGTGACGGACGACCATCCGCACGCCCGAGACTCCGATCGCCGTGGCGGCCAACACGAAGTCGCTCGACAGGACGACGAGCGCGACGCTGTACATGATCCGCGCCGTGGCGGTCCACAGGACGGCAGCGATGACGACGATCACGAGGCCCAGACTCGGTCCGACGATTGCGACCAGGGCGATTGCCACGAGGAGTGCCGGGAAGGCCAGGACGGCGTCGGTGACCCGCATCAGGATCGTCTCGATCGGGATTGGCACGCTGGCGCTGCGACCGAAGGCCGCCAGTCGCAGGCGGTAGCCACGGAAGAAGGCGGCCACCGTGCCCACCACGACACCGATGAGGGTCGCCAGGATGTTCGCGACGATCCCGACCGTCAACGAGGTCCTGGCCCCGAACACCAGACGGCTCAGCTCGTCGCGCCCGAGCTTGTCCGTCCCGAGCGGAAACTTCGCCGTGGGCCCGAGCGGATCGCCCGCTGCCGTGAGGCCTTCACGGCGGAACTGGAAGTTCGGGTCATGCGGGGCGAGCAGGGGCGCGAAGATCGCTGCGCCGACGATCAAGGAGACCGCAATTGCGCCGATCCAGAAGCTCGGGTTCGCCCGGAGGTAGCGCCAGGCCCGCGACGACGCGTGCTCGACAGCGAGCCCGTCGGTCATGGTCGCCGGGACAGGCGACGCGGTCACGCCGCTGTGCGGTCCCCTGCCGGGGCCCTGCGTCGCAGAATGGCCGGGTCGATCACGCCTCGAGCTTGGCGCGCATGCAGTCGAACGTCTGGCCGATCATCTTGTTGGCCATGCCCTCGATCAACCGGGCCCCGAGGCTGGCGAGCGTGCCCGCGATGTTGACGTCCGCGTTCCAGTCCATGACGATCGTGCCGTCGGGGCCATCGGACAAGCGCATCTCCGAAGTCGCGTCGACCGCGCTGCCGGGCGCCTGGCCGTGGGCCTTGATCAGCGCCCGATCCGGCGGCTGCTGCTCGGCGAATTCCATGTTGATCACGAAGCGGGCGCTGATGAACCCGATCCCGACCATCGCGGTCGCCTTGAAGTGGGTCGCGTCGACGACCTCGATCTTCTCGACGCCGGGGCCGCAGTGACCAACCTGGTCGGGATCAGTGACGAACGCCCAGACTCGCTCCCGCGAGGCGCGGATCGGGACGGAACCTTCGAAACGCATGCGGATCTCCAGCGATACGAGGTGACGTGCGGGTCAGCCCGCCGATGATACGGACGACGGCAGATAGGCGGTCGGTTCGCGCATGAAGCTCGTCCGGCAGCCCATCGAGCAGAAGGCGTAGACCACGCCATCGTGCTCGGCGAGATGACGAGCGTGGGCGCGATCCACGGTCATCCCGCAGACCGGATCGAGCAGCACGATGTCGTCGACGATCGGCTCGATCGTCGTGGGATTTGCCGCCTCACCGGCCAGCGTCGCCGGCCCCGGTGACGCCACGAAGGCCGCCGTTCCGCGCCGGACCTGGACCAGCTCGGCCAGGATCGAGAGGGCGATCTCTTCGGCGGTCTCGGCCCCGAGATCGAGGCCGGCCGGCGCGCGCAGCGCGGCCAGCCGTTCTTCCGGAATCGCGCCTTCCTCGCGCAGCCAGGCGCGTACGACGCCGGCCCTGGTTGGAGAAGCGACCAGGCCCACGTACGCGGCATTCCGCGAGAGCGCGGCGGCGAGCGCCTCCTCGTCCCAGACGCCCTGCGTGGCGACGACCACCGCGGGCGCCGCCTCCGGATCCGTTTCACGTAGCTCCGTGCCGACCACGACCCGCTCCGCGCCCGGAAAGGCCGCCGGATCGGCGACCGGATCGAAGATCGAGACGCGCCAACCGGCGGCCGAGCCGAGCGCCACGAGCGCGCTCGCGATCGGGGTCGTCCCGGCGACCCAAAGGACCGGCGCAGGGAGATGCGGTTCCACGTAGATCTCCAGTGTGCCCCCGGAATGACAGGTCATCACGAGCTCCACGATGCCGTCGCCGCGACGGCCCTCGGCGGGCACGTCCTTCGACAGTCGGAGCAGGCGAGGTTGACCGTCGACCAGCGCCCGAAGAGCCTCGCGGACGACGACGGGCTGGGCGCAGCTGCCGCCGACCCAGCCCTCGATCGTGCCGTCCGGATGGACGATCCCGGACGCACCCGGACGTGCCGACGTAGGCCGCCGAACCGCCACGACCGTGGCGACCGCGAACGACTGACCGGCCGCCTCAAGCTCGGCGGCCCGTGCGAAGACCGATCGAGCGGCCATCTCGTCGGCCTAGGCCACGCCCTTCTCGTGGAG
>CAYLSK010000081.1:0-11719 GCA_964385975.1 uncultured Anaerolineaceae bacterium
GAGGTCTACTGCTGGGGCGCCAACGCCAACGGCCAGCTGGGCGACGGCTCGCTGACGACCCGGCCCACGCCGTTTCGTGTGGCGCTCCCGGCTGCGGTCGACGTCGACGCGTCACACGCTTACCTCTCGGTCGCCCGCGAGGAGGCCGAACGGCAAGGTCATGCCGACCGCGCCCGCTACCTCGCCGGCGACTTCGTGTCGCTCGCCGAGCAGCTCGACCCCGCCGACCTTGTCGCGCTTGACCGGGTCATCTGCTGCTACGCCGACATGGCCGCCCTCGTCGGTCGATCGGCGACCCTGGCGCGTCGTCGGTATGGCCTCGTCTACCCGCGTGACTCATGGTTCGGCCGGGTCGGCGTCGCGTTCCTGAACGCCGGGTTCCGCCTGTCGCGGTCGTCCTTTCGGGCTTACGTCCACCGCACCGCCGAGGTCGATGCAATCGTTGCCTCGCACGGCCTCGTCAAGCGGCTCCACCGGACGACGCTGATCTGGCAGCTCGCGCTCTATGAGCGGCCCGCCGCCGTGATCCACGCGTAGCATGCGCCGCCAACCGCACCGTCCGGCGATCGCGATCGTCGTCATCTGTCCATCGTGAACCACGACGACCGACGGTAGCGTCGAATCGGCGACCATGCGAGCCTCCGCAGACCGGGTATCCCACCCCAAATGCCCGGCAACGAAGGAGTCCCTCCATGCGCATCGGCGATGCGGTCCCGGCGACCCGGCTATCCGCGTATCACGACGGCGAGATCGTCGACCTCGCCCTGACCGACTATCGAGGCCGCTGGCTCGTGGTCCTGTTCTATCCGGGCGACTTCACCTTTGTCTGCCCGACCGAGCTGCGCGAGACGGCCCGCCTCCAGCCGCAGTTCGAAGCCCTCGGCGCCGAGGTCGTTGCCGTGAGCACGGACTCCGTCTGGGTCCATCGCGCGTGGCACGAGGCGTCGCCGGCGGTCGGCCAGGTCCGGTTCCCGCTCGTCGCCGATCCCATGGGCACGCTGTGCCGGGCGTTCGACGTCTACCTCGAGCCGGATGGTGTCGCGCTCCGCGGCTCATTCGTCGTCGACCCAGAGGGCCGCGTTGCCGCGTTCGAGATCCACGGCACGCCGATCGGCCGGAACATCGAGGAGCTCGTCCGACGGGTTGAAGCCGCCAAACACGTTCGCGAGAACACTGGTGAGGTCTGCCCGGTCGCCTGGCGACCCGGCGAGCCGACGCTTGTTCCCGGGTTGAGCCTCGTCGGCGCGATCTGACACAGAGGCCGAGGAATCAGGCCTCGAACAACACGTAATCGTGGAGGCTACCGTCGACTAGATGGGACGAGAGATCCTGGTTGGCCGCGGCGAAGCTCGCGTCCGTGTGGGCTGCCTCGAGCGCGGCCAGGTGCGCATCGATGCTCTCGAATTCGGCCTCGGTGAAGATCTCCTGGACCGTCCCGAACTGCGACTCCCAGATCCGATAGGGTGGCAGACCAACGCTCCGGGCAGCGTCGTTCCAGGCCGCCATGGCCGTCATGAACTCCTGGTAATGGCCGAGCTTCACGATGTGCCGAATCATGTGCCGCAACGTGCTCACGCTCCCTTTCAAGAACTCGATGCCCTGGCCCTCGGACCCCGGATCCAAGCTTGCCTCCTGAGCGTACCGTTCTAGCAGGATCGCACGCGTCCAAGGAGGTGTCCCATGCGTTCCTATCTGGTCGTCGGGAACCAGACCCTCGGCAGTGCCACGCTCGCGGCGGCCATCGCCGAGCGCGTGAACCAGGGTCCGTCCAGCTTCCATGTCGTCGTTCCGGCGGCACCCGTCCAGCGCGGCCTGACCTGGAACGAGGAGGAGGCCCGCCAGGTCGCAAGCGAGCGACTCGAAGCCATGCTGACCCGGCTGCGCGCCCTGGGCGTGGAGGTCAGCGGCGAGATCGGGGCACGCGATCCGATCGAGGCCGTCGAGGATGCCATCCGCGGTCGGTCGGTCGACGAGATCCTCCTGTCGACCTTGCCGGCAGGCATCTCGCGCTGGCTCGGTCAGGACGTTCCGACGCGCCTCAAGGGGTCGGTCGCGGTCCCGGTGGTCACCTTGACAGCCGAGCGTGAGTCGGTCTCGACGAGTGGTGGCTGATGTCGCCTAATCGCCGGCGAGGGCCTCGCGGACGACCTCGCCGAGTCCGGCGCCAGAGAATGGCTTCTCAAGCAGGGTGACACCGGCCTGATCGGCCGCCCCTCGTCTCGAGCGCAACGGTTCTCAAGGCGGCGCGTCTCCAATATGGGCCAGTCGGACCCAAGTTCCGGCCAGCTCATGACCAATGGAGCAGTGACGGGCCGCTCGGGGTGCCCGACGATGGACCCACGCGCTCCCATCGTCGATGCTGCAGCAGGACCCGGACCTTTCTGACGTGACCAACGCCTCAACCAGCCGACCTCGGCTCCTCGGTGCGCCCAAGGACGCACGCCGGGTCGCTGCGTCCGGGGCAGCGCGGACCATGGCGGCCCTCCTGCTGTCCATCCTCCTCGCGATCGGCGGTGCGTCGGCTACCTCGGCCGCGCCCGTTGCGACCGGCCTGGAGGCGCCAATCCACGCCTTCGACTGGCCAGCCAGCGCGCCTGACGACATCTACTTCGGCCTCCAGACGGATCTCCCACCCATCGGCCTGCCCGCGGCCTGGCTGCGGACGACGGGCAGTCCCGCCGTGGTGGTGGCCGTCCTCGATACGGGGATCGACGCTTCGCATACGGAGTTCTCGGGGCGTGTCGTGCCAGGCTACGACGCCCTGACCGGCCAGGCCGACAGCGCCACTGATTTCGGCCCGACCAACGACAACGAGGGACACGGCACGCATGTCTCCGGCACGATCGCGGCCGCGGCCAACAACGGCGCCGGAATCGCCGGGATCGCGCCGAACGTCTCGATCATGCCGGTCAAGGTCCTCGATGCCCAGGGTGAGGGCGATTTCGCTGGGATGGTCACCGGAATGAACTGGGCGATCGCGCATGGGGCCCGGATCATCACCATGAGCCTGGGCGGTGCCCTCGAGCCGGCCGAGGTTGCGAGTCTGCAACGGACGTTCGACGCCGCGTACGCTGCCGATGTGGTCGTGGTCGCGGCATCCGGCAACGACGCCGCGGCAGTCGACGAGTACCCCTGCAACTTCATCCACGTCATCTGTGTTGGCTCGACCACCAACGACGGCAGCGCGGTGAGCACCTTCTCGACCCGGACCGCCGCCCTGGCCCTGGTCGCGCCCGGCGAGCACATCGCATCCGCCATTCCGGGTAACGACTACGCCTACGGGACGGGCACCTCGATGGCCACGCCGCATGTCACTGGTGCGGTCGCCTTGATGCGGTCGCTCGACCCACAGATCAGCGTCGACCAGGTCATCGCCGATCTCAGCCAGACCGCCAGGCCCCTGGTGGCAGGTGGCCGAAACCCGGACTCCGGATTCGGCCTGCTGCAGGTCGGCGCGGCAATCGATCTCGTGGCCGGGGAGTCGCCGGTGTTGACTCCGACCCCGACATCGACGCCGACGCCGGCACCGACACCCGGCGCGAGCCCGAGTCCAAGCCCAACCCCGGATCCGAATGCGGGCCCGACCCCCACCCCCAGCGCCACGCCGACGCCGGTGATCCCAGCGGTGACCCGGTCGTCGCCGCAGAACGGAAGCCGAAACGTGCTCCGCTCGACCCGGCCCCGCCTGACGTTCTCCATCCCGGTGACCGGGATCTCAACTCGGACCATCACGATGATCGATCTATCACGCGGCGGGCGGGTCACCATCCGGATCAGTTACAGCGCTTCGAGCCTGGTAGCGACGGTCACCCCGACCGTGCGGCTTGCCTCGAACCATTCCTATCGGATCGTCGTCAGTGGGATCACCTCGGCCAGCGGGGGCCTGCCCCTCAGCCGGACGTTCGCCGTGACCTTCCGAACCGGATCGCGCTAGGTTCGGCTCCCGCCGGGCTCGTCCCCGTCTTGCCCGGCCCCGACGGGCTATCTACCCTAGCCGTCCTGAGGGCCGTCGACCACGATGGCGGGCGAAGGAAGGACAAGCATGTCGAATCAGAGTGGCTCGGGGAGCAAGGCGGATCCGTGGGTATTGGCAACGCCTCCGGGAAC
Organism: uncultured Anaerolineaceae bacterium; assembly: GCA_964385975.1. Classification (GTDB taxonomy): domain Bacteria; phylum Chloroflexota; class Limnocylindria; order Limnocylindrales; family CSP1-4; genus SPCO01. The sequence continues at coordinate 4,108 of CAYLSK010000081.1, forward strand.
CTCCGGATACACCATGTACATCGATGACGGCTCTGATCCCCCATCGATCGTCTGCCAGGTCGGCGGTACGCAGCTGCGCTACGACCGGCGAGCGATCGACGACCTGCACGCCATGCTCAAGGCCCACGGCGACTGGATGCCGCTGGGCGGAGCCGACGAGCAGAAACCGGCGCCAGAGGGCAGCGTCGAGGCTTGGGGCAGATCGGCGGACAACCCGGTTGGTGGCTGGTATGGCCTGAAGAAGGGCCTGCGTGGGCGTTTCGGTGTCTACATGCCGCCGCTGCTGGAGGCGCTCGGTCTGGCCGAGCTCACTCACGACGCCAAGAACAATCGGATGCGGGCCCGGTAGCTGATGGTGCCCCGCGCGCCGCAGCCACTGGCTCGCGCCCCGACGTTTGGCGTCCTGGTGGACTGGCTGGAAGGCGAGGAGCTCCGCGTGGGGGGTGTGGTGGAGGCCGCGCGCGAATCCGACGTCAATCTCATCTGTTTCGTCGGCGCCGCGCTGCATGCGCCGTTCCGCTTCGGCGAGCAGCGAAACGTCGTCTACGACCTCGCCCGTTCCGAGGGCATCGATGCGCTCGTGATCCTGGCGACCCTGGGCAACCATCTGGGCCTGGACGACCTCGCCCGCTATTGCGCGCGCTACCGTCCGCTGCCCATGAGCAGCATCGCCGCCGAGCTCGAGGGGATGACCAGCATCCTCATCGATGGCGAGCGAGCCTTACGAGAGGGGATCCGGCACCTGGTAGAGGACCACCAGTACCGGCGGATCGCCTTCCTCGGCGGGCCGGAGGGCAATCTCGAGGCGCGCGCTCGCCTGCGGACCTACGGCGAGGTGCTGGCCAGCTATGGGCTCCGGCCGCCCGATTCGCTCGTCGCGCCCGGCGACTTCAAGTACGAGAGCGGGGTGGATGCGGTGCGGGTCCTGCTCGACGAGCGGGACGCGACCTTCGACGCGATCGTCGTGGCCAACGACCATATGGCGCTCGGGGTGATCGACGCGCTGCGCGCTCGCGACATCCGAGTGCCACGGGATATCGCCATCATTGGATTCGACGACATCCGCGAAGCCCGCTACTGTTCCCCGCCCCTCACGACGATCCGCCAGCCACTCCAGCAGCAGGGCCGGCTCGCCGTCGAGGTCCTCCTCCAACGTCTTCGCGGCGAGCCCGTCGACGACGTCCTCGTCCTGCCTGCCGAGCTCGTCGTCCGGCGCAGCTGCGGCTGCTATTCAGACGCACGCAGCGTCCACATGACGAACGACCTGCCGCCCCCGCTGACCAGCCCCGGAACCGAGCTCACGGTCGACGACGCGCTGCGGCTCCGCCGCTCCCGGATCCTCGAGGCGATGCGGGAGCCCGTGATCGGCCTGCTGGATGGCATTCCGGCGGGGTGGGAGGAAGGCCTGCTCGACGCCCTCATCGCGGAGCTGCGAGGCGCTCCCGCCAGCTTTGCCGAGCGGGTCAACACGCTGCTCGAGGACCTGATGCGCTCGGGCATGACGGGCAGCGCCTGGCAGCCGGCGCTGTCCGCGTTGCGCCGCGAGCTCATGCCCTGCCTCGCAGCGAACCCGATCATGCGCTCGCGGGCCGAGGACCTGCTCCAGGAGGCGCGGGTCCTGGTCGGCGATGCCGTCGAGCACACCCTGGCTCAGCATCGGCTGATGATCGAGCGCCGCACACGGGCGCTCTCCGAGGCGGCCGAGACGCTGAGCGCGGCATTCGATCTCAAGTCGCTCGGCGAGTTGCTCCGCGACTGCCTGCCGAGACTGGGTGTCCCGAGCGCCTACCTGGTCCTGAATGACCAAGTCTCCTCAAATGGTGCGCACGTGGCCTTCGCCCACGATCCGGGGCGAAACCCGGGGGCCCTCGAGGGGCTCCGTGACGCCACGATCGAGGGGACCTTCGTGCCAGATGGGCTGCTGCCGGTCGACCGCACCTATGCCATGGTCGTGGAGCCGCTCTTCTTCAAGGACGATCCCTTCGGCTACGCCATCTTCGAGATGGGGCCGGTGGAGGGATTGACGTATGAGGCTTTGCGCGAACAGATCAGCAGCGCCCTCAAGGTCGCCCTGCTCATCGAGGAGCTCCAGGTCCGCGCCGGCCAGCTCGAGGATGCGTACGGGGCGCTGCAGGACAACCAGCAACGTCTCTTGAGCGCCGAGAAGATGGCGACCCTGGGACGGATTACCGCCAACATTGCCCACGAGATGAACACGCCGTTGGCGGCGGTTCGAGCGGCGCTGCTCGAGATCGACAAACGGGCCGTGGAGTACGAGGCCTCAGTGGGGGATGAGGAGGTCACGCGCGAGGATCATCTCCAGATCGTCGCCGAGATGCGGGCGGCCATCCAGCTTGCCTCGAGGGCATCGGAACGCGCCGCCGGCTTCGTGCGTGGCATCAAGACCCAGACCCGCGACCTTGCGCCCCAGGAGAAGCTGCGATTCGATCCCGTCCCGGTCATCGAGGAGTCGCTGCTCCTGCTGAGCTACGACATCCGCCGAGCTACCGGAGGCGTCAGCTTCGAGCCGCCCGAACGGCCGATCGAGCTGTTGGGCACGCCAGGCCGCCTGGCCCAGATCGTGACGAACCTGGTCACCAATGCCCTCGATGCCCTGCCCGAGATCGGCGAAGGCGCCGTGACGCTCACCTTGTCGTCTGACCAGCAGGTCGCTCGACTGGTGGTGCAAGATACCGGCAGCGGGATTCCATCGGAACTGCGAGACAAGGTCTTCGAGCCGATGTTCACGACGAAACCTCTTGAGCAAGGGACCGGCCTCGGGCTGTCCATCGTCAGGGATCTTGTCGAAGGGCACTTCGGCGGTGTTGTGGACCTGGCCAGTGAGCCCGGTCACGGGACGACCTTCACGCTCACCTTCCCGTTGGCCGGCGAGGACTGAGCATGCCTCGCAAACACCGTCAGACCGAGGATTCGGGTCGAACCCTGATCCTGGTCGACGACGACGCCGATTACCTGGAAGCAACGCGGGCGCTGCTCGAGTCCGAAGGCCACCAGGTCTTCGTCGCGAACGACGGAACCGGCGCCTTGGCCGTCCTCTGGACCGAGCCGGCGGATGTGCTGCTGCTCGACTATTTCCTGCCCGGCCTGACCGGTGAGGAAGTCGTCACCGAGCTGCGCAAGACGAACCGGCGAATCCAGGTCGTGCTGCAGACCGGCTACAGCAGCGAGCGACCACCGCGCGAGATGCTCAAACGCCTGGACATCCAGGGTTACCACGACAAGAGCGACGGGCCGGACAAGCTGCTCCTCTGGGCGGACGCGGCACTCAAACAGGCGGCCGCCCTCAAGGAAGTCCACAAGAACCGCCAGGCGCTCAGCTACATCCTGGCGGCGACTCCTGAGCTTCACCGAATGCAACCGCTGGCAGAGCTGCTGCCGTTCGTGCTGGAGCACGTCATTGGTCTGCTCGGAGCGACGGACGCCTTCCTGATCGTTCTCCCCGAGGGTGCAGCGCTGCGCGGCACGGTCGAGCCCGATGGTTTCGTGGCGATGGTTGCGGAGGACTCGGATCTGGTCATCCAGGCGGGTTCCGGCCGCTTCGCCCCCAGCTCGCAGCTGAACGCCGTGCTGTCGCAGGACGAGGTCTCGCGGTTGCTCGACGCCATCCGAGGTGGCGAGACGGTCAGCGTCGCTGGATCGACGATCGTGCCTCTCCGTGCAGGCCAGACAATCCTCGGAACGATCTATCTCGAGCAACCGATGGGTTCAACCCAGGATCTGGAGCTTCTGCGGATCCTGGCCAACCAGGCCGCGGTCGCCATCCAGAACATCCGGCTCTACGAGATGGCCGCGCTGGATCCGTTGACCGGTGTGCACGCGCGACGATTCTTCGAAACCTGGATCCAGAAGGAGCTCCACGCCGCATTCCGGAACGCGGGCCCGATCTCATTGCTGATGATCGATGTGGATCACATGAAGGAGATCAACGACAGGGCTGGCCATCTTGGTGGCGACCGGGCGCTCCGTCGGATCGGGGAGGCGCTCAGGGCGGCTATTCGAGAGAGCGACGTCGCGGGCCGTTACGGGGGCGACGAATTCGCGGTCATCCTGCCCCACACGGACCTCGACGGTGCGGCCCAGGTCGGGGCGCGGATCCTTGCCTTGCTCGCCGCCGAACACGTCGGCGGTCCCGACGCCGAGATTCCCGTCCGTTGCAGCCTCGGCGCGTGCACGCTGCCGGGCGGCTCGTACGATCGGTCCGAGATGGCGGTCCCGCTCCCGCCGATCTATTTCCAGGGCGTCGCCGAGGCGTTGATCCGCAACGCGGACGCGGCCCTCTACGAGGCAAAGCGTCGCGGCGGCGGACAGCTCCAATCCGGTGAGCCAGTCGCGTGGCCGAAGCTGCCGCACTAGCTCCGGGTTGCGGCCTCCGCGAAGGACACCATGTCGGGGAAGGTCGCGTCCGGCCTGGCCTCGGCCGGTGGCGTGGCGCCGGACCCCGGGCGGTCATGGCGACGATCAATCCAGACGGTCGACAGCCCCAGCCGTTTCGCCGGCACGTGGTCGTGGAAGAGGCTCTGGGCGACGTGCAGAATCCGCTCGCGCTGGAGGCCCATGCGCTCGAACGCGGCGGTGAAGTTGCGCGGGTCCGGCTTGTAGCTGCCGACCGACTGGGCCGTCACGACCCAGTCGAGCTCGATTCCGAGGCGGGTGTTTGAGCTGGCGAAGAGGTCGTCATCGCAGTTCGTGATCACGCCCAGGCGGAACCGGGTCTTGAGCCGGGCGAGCGCCGCGGCGGAGTCCGGAAAGGCCGGCCAGTCGGCGACCGAAGCCCCGAAGGCCGCGGCCGCCTCGTCGCCCGGCTCGACCTCGTAGCGACGACAGACCTCGCGCAGGCAGCGCGCCAGGACCTCCCGATAGCGCAGGTACGGGCCGGCCTCCGCCGCCGCTTCGGCGCGGCTGTAGCGCTCCAGCAGCTCGTCGTCGGAAGGTGCGACGCCGTGGGCGGCCAGCGAACGGCGGAGGCCTGCGAGGATGCCGGTCTCCCAGTCGATCAGGGTTCCGTAGCAGTCGAACGTCAGCGCCTCGAAGCGTCCGAAGTCGATCTGACCGTCGGTCACGTGGCCCACCCCTCCTGCTAGCATCGCAACCCATGGCGGCGCGGTACGACCTCATCATCGTCGGTGGCGGCTCGGCCGGCAGCGCCCTCGCGAACCGCCTCTCCGCAGATCCTGGCACGCGCGTCCTCGTCCTCGAAGCTGGCCGGCCGGATTACCCATTCGACGTCTACATCCACATGCCGGCGGCTCTCGCCTTCCCGATCGGCAACCGATTCTACGATTGGCGCTACGAATCGGAGCCCGAGCCGTTCATGAACAATCGGCGGATCTACCACTCTCGTGGCAAGGTCCTCGGCGGCTCCTCGAGCATCAACGGGCAGATCTTCCAGCGTGGAAACGCGCTCGACTACGAACGGTGGGCCGCCGACCCCGGCATGGAGACCTGGGACTACGCGCACTGCCTGCCCTACTTCAAGCGGATGGAGACATGCCTCGCGGCGGCGCCGGACGATCCGTTCCGCGGCCATGACGGTCCGCTCGTGCTCGAGCGCGGTCCGGCCACCAGCCCGCTCTTCGCTGCTTTCTTCCAGTCGGTCCGGGAGGCTGGCTACCAGCTGACCGAGGACGTCAACGGCTACCGCCAGGAAGGGTTCGCGCCCTTCGATCGGAACATCCACCGCGGCCGGCGGCTGTCCGCGGCGCGGGCCTACCTCCACCCGGTGATGGGGCGTCCGAACCTGGAGGTTCGCACCCGCGCATTCGTCACCCGGGTCCTGTTCGACGGCACGCGTGCGATCGGGGTGGAGGTCGCCCGCGGACGCACGGGCCTGGAGCGGATCGAGGCCGGGGAGGTGATCCTGTGCGGCGGCTCGATCAATTCCCCGCAGCTGCTGCAGCTGTCCGGGGTCGGCAGGGCGACCGAGCTGGCGGCCCTCGGCATCCAGGTCGTGGCCGACCTCCCCGGGGTCGGCGAGCATCTCCAGGATCATCTCGAGGTCTACATCCAGCACCGCTGCCTCCTGCCCGTCTCCATGCAGCCCGCATTGCAGCGTTGGCGGCGGCCGTTCATCGGAGCCGAATGGCTCTTCCTCAGGCGGGGACCCGGCGCGACGAACCACTTCGAGGGGGGCGGCTTCGTCAGGAGCAATGACGACGTCCTGTACCCGAACCTGATGTTCCACTTCCTGCCGCTCGCGGTCCGCTACGACGGTTCTGGACCGAAAGGCGGCCACGGGTACCAGGTCCATGTCGGCCCGATGTACAGCGACGCACGCGGGTCGGTGAAGATCGTCTCTATCGATCCGCGGGTTCATCCAGCGTTGCGTTTCAACTATCTGTCCACCGATCAGGATCGGCGCGAGTGGGTGGAAGCGGTCCGGATCGCGCGCCGGCTGCTCAACCAGCGGGGCCTCGCGCCGTACAACGGCGGTGAGTCGTCACCTGGGCCGTCCGTGGAGTCCGATGAGGAGATCCTCGAGTGGGTCAGGCGCGATGCCGAGACCGCCCTCCATCCCTCGTGCACCGCGCGGATGGGGACCGACCCGGAGTCCGTCCTCGATCCTTCGACCATGCGGGTCCATGGCCTGCACGGGATCCGAGTGGTCGACGCCTCGTCCATGCCCTACGTCACCAACGGCAACATCTACGCCCCGGTCATGATGTTGGCCGAGAAGTCCGCCGATCTGATCCTGGGCAACACTCCGCTCCCACCCGAACCTGTCCCGTTTTACCGGCATCGGCCGGGACGGTCCGCCGATTCAACCCCCGCGAACGTCTAGAGCCCGCCCCCAGCGCAGGACTCGAACCGAGACGAGCACGCCGAACGCCGCCAGGATCAGGATCGCGGCCGCGGCAATTGAGGCGTCCAGGTCGCCCCCGCCGAACTCCGAGTAGACCACCAGCGGCAGCGTCTGCGTCCGCCCCTCGATGTTGCCGGCGAACATGATCGTGGCCCCAAATTCGCCCAGCGCCCGTGACCAGCTCATCACGGCGCCGGCCGCCAGCGCCGCCGCCGCGAGCGGCGTCGTGACCCAGCGGAAGACGTCGAGCTCCGACGCTCCGTCGACCCGCGCCGCGTCCTCGGTGTCTCGGTCAACGGCCGCGATCCCGGCTCGGGCCGAGCGCACGAAGAACGGGGCCGCCACGAACGTCTGGGCGAAGATCACCGCCAGCGCCGTGAACGGTATCGCGATCCCGAACGCGTCGAGGGCGCCGCCCAGCAGGCCGCGCCGTCCGAGCACCAGCAGCAGCGCCAGACCGGCGACCGACGGCGGCAGCACGATCGGCAGATCGACGACGGTCTCGACGATCGACGAACCCCGGAACGATCGACGTGCCAGGAGGTAGGCAAGCGGCGCGCCGAAGGCGAGGGTCAGCCCGAGACTGACCGCGGTCGTCACCAGGCTGAGTGCCAGGGCATCGAGCACGACAGGACTGCCGAGTGCGGTTACGAGCCCCCCGCCGAACAGTGCCCGAAGGATCAGGACGACGATGGGCAGCGCCATGAACAGCACGAGCGGCGCGGCTAGCAAGCTCAAGCCGCGCCGGCCGCGAGCGGCGGGGGCGGTCACGGAGGCGGCAGGAAGCCGAAC
>CAYLSK010000082.1:0-2008 GCA_964385975.1 uncultured Anaerolineaceae bacterium
TTTCGGCCACGCCGGACCTGACCAGGAACGGGACCTGCGTCGACGACCAGATCGTGACGTGGTCGCCCTGCCACTCGGCGAGGATCGCCCGCGGCTCGATCGGGACGGCGTGCGAGCCGTCGGCCACGTAGCGGTCCGCGACGACGATGTCCGCCGCGGCCATTCCGGCCTCGGCATCGCCTTTCACGATCGTCGAGCGTGATGCGACGTTGCCGTCGCGGACGAGGTTCTCGTCGCCATCGTACGTCGCCCAGGCGGTGTGTACGAGCGGGGAATCCGAGCGCGCGGCGGTCTCGAGGTCGGTCACGGCCGGAAGGGGTTCAAGGTCGATGTCGATCAATGCGGCGGCCTGAGCGGCGAGCTCCGGTGTTGCGGCCGCGACCGCGGCGATCAGCTCGCCCTCCCAGCGCACGACGTCCCGAGCAAAGAGCGTCCGGTCCCTCAGGAAGGCGCCGTACCGGATATCGGGGACGTCGGCGGCTGTGAGGATCGCATGGACGCCTGGCAGCGCGCGCGCGGCTGTCGTGTCGAGCCCGAGGATGCGGGCGTGTGGGACTTCAGCGATCCGGAGGGCGCCGTGGAGCATCCCGGTCAGGGTGAGGTCGGCCGCGTAGCGACCGCTTCCGGTGACCTTATCCCGGCCGTCCTGACGGATGAGCGTGGGGGCAAGGGTCGCGGTCATTCGGTGCTCCGTCTTCGATCCGACCGCCCGTCCCGAGGACGCGGGACGTCACCGAGCGAGGATAGCGCACGCTCGGAGTCGGGCGAGACGCCCAAATGCGGATCGAACGCCATCGCCTTGTGGGAGATGGCCGCGCCCGACGCTTCCGCTTCGCCAAGCAGCGTCGTAGGCTATCGTCCGCGGGTCGCGCGACGACGATGAAGGTCGGGCGGGCATCGGGTCGCGAACCCACCGGACTCGTACTGAGGGCTCGCGATGGAGATCGCGCCTGGCGTCCACGCGGTGCCGCTTCTCGGCGCGACCGGTCACCTGATCTGTGAGGATCGGCTGACACTGATCGACGCTGGCCTCCCTGGTTCCAGCCGGCGACTCGAAAGCTATGTCGCTGGGCTGGGGAGGTCCCTCGACGAGCTGGTCCGGATCGTGTGCACGCACGGTCATCCGGACCACGTCGGCGGAGTTCGCGAGCTGTCGGCCGACGGGCTGGACGTCTTCATGCACGCGGCCGACGAGGCGGCGCTCCAGGTCACGCTGCGCGAGGCTCTCCGGCGTCCCTCGCGCGGCAAGTTGTTCGCCTACACGGCACGCACGCCGGAGGGAACCATACCGATCGAGGACGGCGACGTCCTGCCCCTCCTCGGCGGGCTCGAGGTCATCCATACACCCGGCCACACCGCGGGAAGTGTCTGCCTGTACGCCGCGCGAGACCGAATCTTGTTCGTCGGTGATGCGCTCGAGACACGTCGCGGAAAGGTCGGCTTCGCGAGCGCGATCTTCAGCGACGACTTCACCCAGGCGCGGGCAAGCGTGCAACGAATGGCCGAGCGAGACGTCAACACGATCATCTTCGGCCATGGCCCGCCGTGCCGTCATGACGCGAACGGCGTGCTGGCCTCGCTGGCCGAACGAGCCCGCCGGGCGAGCTCGGCCTGACGCGACGTGCATGGACAAGGAGCGAGTCGGATGGAGAACCTGATCGACCTGATCGCCGAGGGGGCTCGCAAGTACGACGCGCGGCCCGCACTCCTGATCCGCCCCACCTTCCGGACACGGATCTGGCGGTACCGCGACCTCGGGACGGTCGTGCCCCGCGCCGCCCAGGTCCTCGCGGACGCGGGGGTCAAGGCCGGCGACAGGGTGATCGTCTGGGCCGTCAATCGGCCCGAATGGGGGATCGGGTTCTTCGCGATTGCCCACGCCGGCGCGATCTCGGTCCCGCTCGACGCCCGTCATACCAAGGAATTCGCCTCAAAGGTCGCGGCACAGACCGGTGCGACGCTGGTCCTGGCCAGCCGCCAGACCGCCGAGGGCGCCAACTCACTCGGG
>CAYLSK010000082.1:2018-11669 GCA_964385975.1 uncultured Anaerolineaceae bacterium
GATCGAGACACTCCCCGATCACGCTCGACGCGCGAGTCCGCTGCCGCCCGCGGCCGTCGGACCCGATGACCTGGCAGAGATCGTGTTCACAAGCGGCACGACGGGCGATCCGAAGGGGGCGATGATCTCGCACGGCAACCTCCTCGCATGCGCAAGCTCGATGGCGGAGGTGTTTCCCATCGGCCGCAACGAGCGTCTTCTCTCTGTTCTGCCGCTGTCACACCTGTACGAGCAGGTCCTGGGCTTGATCACGCCGATGCTCGCGGGGGCGAGCGTCGTGTACCCGGTCAGCCGCCAGCCGGCCGTCCTGGTCCGCGCCTTCCGAGACTTCCGCGTCACGACGCTCCTCATCGTCCCGCAGGGGCTCCGCCTCCTGGATCGCACGATCGAGCGACGGGTCGAAGAGGCCGGGCGGACGAACCTCTTCCGGCGGCTGCACGCCGTCGCCCGCGTGGTCGCCCGGCCTATCCGGCGGCTGTTGTTCTTTCCGGTCCTTTCGCGGTTCGGCGGCCAGCTCCGGACGATCGGCGTTGGAGCGTCGGCGCTCGAAGTCGAGCTTGCCCAGCGCTGGATCGATATGGGTGTGGACGTCCTTCAGGGCTACGGCGCGACCGAGATGAGCCCGGTTGTGAGCTTCACCCGACCATCCGCGAATCGACTCGGGACGGTCGGGCAGGCCATCCCGCGGGTCCAAATCCGGATCGCTGAAGACGGAGAGATCCTCGCCCGAGGACCTAATCGCTTCCAGGGGTACTGGCAAAACCCCGAGGCGACAGCTGCGGTGATCGACGCGGATGGCTGGTACCACACGGGCGACCTCGGCAGCCTGTCGGCGGATGGGTTCCTCACGATGCACGGAAGAAAGAAGGACATGCTCGCGCTGCCGGACGGCCAGAAGGTCTACCCCGAGGATGTCGAGGCCATCCTCGCTACCGACGGACGCGTGAAGGAATCTGCCGTCCTCGGCTGGCCGCCTGGCCCCGATCTCAAGGTGCATGCCGTGCTGTTGTTGGACGATCCGCCGCTCGCCGAGACAATCGTCCGTGATGCGAACGCACGGCTCGCCGCTCACCAGCAGATCCGGGGACACACCGTCTGGCCCGATGCGGACTTCCCCCGAACGCATACCCTCAAGGTCCGCAAGCACGAAGTGCTGGCCCGTCTCGCGGCGATCGCCCGTGCGGGAATCGAGGGCGAGTCGGGCCGGTCGTCCGATGAGACCGAGGCGATCGCGCACGCCGGCGACGGGGGAATCGACCCCCTCGTAGGGTTGATCGCACAGATCGCGGCAATCCCAGCCAGCGCGATCACGCCGTCGGCACGGCTGTCCAGTGACCTGAATCTGGACTCGCTCCAGCGGGTGGAGTTGCTCGGAATGATCGAGGAAGAGCTTGGCGCCTACATCGACGACGACGCGCTCGATCCCGAGGCCACGGTTGCCGAGCTCGAGGGCCTGGTCGAGGCTGCCAAGGGAGCGAAACGCTCCTCGGGAATCTTCGGCTGGCCGCTCAACCCGGCTGTGCGCGCCATTGGTCTCGGCTTCCAGATCGCCATCATGCAGCCGCTCGTGCGCGTGTTCTACGAGGTGACGACGACCGGCGCCGACCGCCTCGATGGCCTGGAGGGGCCAGTCCTCTTCATACCAAATCATTGTCTCCACACCGATAACGCGATCATTCTGAGCCGGATACCGATTGGCTGGCGCTGGAAGCTATCCGCGGCCGCTGCGGCTGACACGATCTACGCGAACCCGATCCGGGGGGCCCTGGCGTCCATCCTTGCGAACGCTTTTCCGCTCCGACGCGAGGGCGGCGTCCGGCATAGCCTCGAACTGCTCGGCGCGCGGCTCGATCGCGGCTTCAACATCCTGATCTTTCCCGAGGGGAAGCTGACGGTCGGTGGCCCATTGCAGCCGTTCAAACCCGGGGTCGGCCTGATCGCGATCGAAGGGGCCACCCCGATCGTCCCGATGAAGATCCACATCCACCGCATGTCTCGCCTCGACGCGCGCGGCTCACCGTGGCGGGGCAATGTCGAGCTCATCTTCGGCGAGCCAATTCGATTCGACGCCGACGCGGATCCGGTGGCTGCGACCACCCGACTCGAGGAAGCGGTTCGAGCGCTGTGAGCCGCGGCGGCAGGCGAACCGGATGGCGTCGAGCCACCGGCGTCGTCGCCCTCGTCCTGCTCGTCACCCTGGTCGGTGGCTATCTGTACGCGAGCTCGATCGTCTACGACAAGCTCTCGGTCGTTGTCGCGAAATGCAACGGTCGCTTCGCGAACAACACACCCGCGGCGTACACGGTGGAAGGCGTCGACACAAGCCACTACATGATGCCGACCTATGAGGACATCACTCTCCCCAGCCGCGACTCCGCGATCGCGATCAGCGGGTGGTATGTGCCACCAGACCACGGCCCCGCGACATCTGCGGTCGTCGTGGTCAACGGCTTCAATTCGTGCAAACGAGAGGATCGCCTCCTCCTCGCAGCCGGGATGCTCCATCGAGACGGGATCGCCGTTCTCCTGATCGATCTTCGGAACCATGGAGACTCGACCGTGGTCAACGGCCGCTATGCCGGCGGCACTCGCGAGTACCGCGACGCGCTCGGCGGCTGGGATTGGTTCGTCAATGCCGGCGGATTTGCCCCGGATCGGGTGGGACTGTTCGGGATGTCACTCGGCGCGGCGACGGTCCTCATCGCGATGGGCGAGGAGCCGCGGGTGCCAGTCACGTGGGCGGACAGCAGCTATGCGGACGTCGATGTCGCAATCCAGGCGGAGCTCGCGCGGAACGGGTATCCGACCTACCTCCGGTTCGGCGGCTACCTCGTGGCCCGGCTGCATGGCGACGACCTGACGAGCCTGAGCCCGATCGGCGCGGTCGCCAAGCTCAACGGCCGGCCCATCTTCATCACGCACGGGGCCGCGGACCGCCGGCTGTCGGTCCAGTACGCCTCCGATCTCGCCGCTGCCGACCGCGCGAATGGTGGGACCGTAGATCCCTGGATCGTGCCTGGCGCGGATCATACCCAGGCCATCGTGCTTGAACCGGCGGAGTACGAGCGGAGGCTCGATGCCTTCTTCGATTCGACGATCGGCGCGGGGTCATGAATCCAGATTGATCGAGATGAGGCGTATCTGGTCGAGGATCGGCCCGATGGAGGTCGGATCGAGCACGCCCGCGCCCGGGATCTGTGCATTCGCGATGCCCGCGGCCAGCCCGAGCCGGGCGGCCTCAACGACGGACGCGCCACGTCCGTGCGCAACCATCAGCCCGCCAAGAAACGCGTCGCCGCTCCCGACGGAATACGCCCCGCGGATATCCGGCGGAATGAGCTGCGCGCGTTCGTCGGCGCTCGCCACGACCGCCCCACCGACCTCGAGCGTCACGACGACGCAGGCCGCACCCGCATCGCGCAGGACACGAGCCGCTTCGACGGCCGATGGAGGATCCACAACGTGGATTCCGCTCGCCTCGCTGGCCTCAGTAGCGTTCAGCTTGACGATCGCCGGGCGCTCGTCAAGGACGGCGGTGAGGGCCGGTCCGTACGTATCGGCGAGGACCGGGACAGGACGCGGGCTCGCCGAAGCGATCCGGGCGATTCGCGCGTAAGCGTCCGAGGGCGCGCCGGGCGGGAGGCTGCCTGACAGCGCAACTGCGGCGACGTCGCCGACATCGAGCTCGGCCTGAATGATCGCCTCGAGCGCGACCCACGCGGCCGGTTCCACCTCCGCCCCACGCTCGTAGATCTCGGTCAGGGCGCCCGTCGAGCGGTCGAGGACCGAGATGCAGCTCCGCGTCTCGCCGGTGGACCGGACCATTCGACCGTCAATCCCGAGCTCCACGAGCCGCTCGACGATCCAGTCGCCGGCCCGACCGGCGACGATCCCGACGGCGGTGACAGAGCCGCCGAGCGCTGCTGCGGCTCGCGCCGCGTTCAGGCCCTTGCCGCCTGGCACCGCGACGATCGATTTCGGCCTGTGGATCTCGCCGGCCGCCAGCCGATCGAGCTCGTAGAGCCGGTCTATCGACGGGTTCGCCGCGACGAAGAGCAACCGCCCACGACGGCCGGCGATTTCCGGTTGGCTCATCCGTCGGCCCACGAGGCGAGCGCGTGTCGAGCCTCCGCGAGCGTCGCCTGGCCGTCCACTCCCCCGGCCTGGCGCGTTGACAGGGCCCCGCACACGACCCCGAGCTCAAGACTTTCGCGGAGGTCGCCACCGTCGAGCCAGGCCCGCAGGAAGCCGGCATTGAACGAATCGCCGGCGCCTGTCGTGTCGGTCGGCTCGACCGGCATCGCAGGGACGCGGACGATCGGGCCGTCGGCCCGACAGGCGAGCGCTCCGGCTGGGCCGAGCTTGACCGCGACGATCGGCCCGCCGTCGGTCCGCCCGATCGAGCCCATCGCGACGAGCGCCCGCGCGGCCTCGTCGACGTCGTCGACCCGAGCGATTCGCCGTGCCTCGGCCGCGTTCGGAAAGAAGACGTCCGACGCTCGGAGCATCTCGGCAACACCGCCGTCCCATCGGTCGGTCGGGTCCCAGTTCGTGTCGAACGAGGTCGTCAGGCCGCGCTCGCGGGCAGCGGTGAAGAACCCCGGCAGCCGGTCGCGGCTGGTCTCCTGGAGATAGAAGCAACCCGAGTGGAGATGCCGCGCCCGGCCGACCAATGACGTCGGAACCGCGTCTACGTCGAGCGCCCCGATGGCACCCATCGCGGTGAGCATCGCCCGGTCAGTTCCGCTTGTCAGGATCACTGTCGCGCCCGTCGAGCGGGCCGGGTCGATCGCACACGCCGAGACGTCGACCCCGCGGCGGGCCATCTCGTGGAGCATGAACCGCCCGAACACGTCGTCGCCGACCACCCCGCAGAACGCGACCCGGAGCTCGAGCCGCGCCGCGCCGCAGGCGAAGATCGCGGACGAGCTGCCAACGGTCATCCCGATCGAGCGGACGATCCTCTCGACCTCGCCGAAGACCGGCACCGGGTCCGGATCGGCGATGACGATATCGGGGTTGATCTCGCCGACGACGAGGATGTCCAGGTCGCGGTCGCTCGTGGTCACGCTCAGTACTCCCGGTACCAGCCGTCGCCCGGGATCGGCGAGGTCGTCAGCCGGCTCGGCCGGTCGTGCCAGGGATGGCCGACGACGTCGACCAGATTCGCGAGCCGGCCAAGCCGCACGCGGCCGGTGCCGGCCAGAAACGTGTCACGGGCAGCCGGCTCCATCGCGGCGGCCTCGGCCCAGACGGACCGACCCACGAGGACGCCGCTCGCGCCGGCCTCGCACGCCGTCGAGACCTGGGTCTCAAAGGACGCCTCGTCGACCCCGCCCGACAGGAGGACCCACGGCACCGCGGATGCCTCGTTCAGCTCGACGCAGGCCTCACGCCATCGGCCGCGATCCGTCACCGAGGGGTCGTAGGGGAACTCGGCCTTGAGGATATCGCCACCGATCGCGGTCAGCCGACGAGCCGTCTCGACGACCACCCGCCGCCGCGCCTCGCCAATCAGCTTCTCGCCGTCGACGAGCGAGAAGGACAGAGGCTCGACAAAGAGCGCGAGATCGACAGCGCGGCACTCGGCGGCGACGTCGGCCACGAGGCGCTCCTGGTCTGCGGCGTTCGCCGCTTCGGGGTGGTAGTAGACGAGGAGCTTGGCGGCCGAGGCGCCGATCCTCTTGGCTTTCTCGACGCTCCATCCCTCGAGGACTCGGCTGATCCGCGCGGTCGACGGGCCGGAGTAACCGGTCGCCTCGATGGCGACGATGAGCCCGGCCGTGGCCGGCAGCGAGCCGTCCGCGATGCATTGGGCGGCCCCGATCTCGGGGTCCAGCAGTGTCCCCGTGGCAACCGGGGTCAGGGCGCGGACGACGGCTCGCTTGAACTCGACCATCTCGTCGTAGGTAACCGAGTCGGGGTCGGCCGGGCGGAGCTCCCTGCGCAGGTTCTGGCGATGGTCGAGGGCAAGAACGGCGAAGGTCCCGCGGGCGGACGCGCACGCGTCGAGACCCCGCCGGGTGCCGATCGTGAACGGCCGCTGAGCGCGCATCTCGGCGGTCATGCCGGTGCCAGCCGGAGGATCCGCCGGGCGTTATCGCGGTAGACCTTGCGCAGGACGTCGTCCGGCAGGCCGATCCCGTGGATCTGCCAGCGACCCTGGCCCGGAAGGGGGTCCGGCCCGTAGTCGAAGGACTCGTCGAGCGTCTCGAGGAACCGGTAATGGACCGCGTACACGTCCGGATCCGGCGCCATGTCGACGCCGAACAGGATCCGGTCTGGGTGGCGAAGAAAGAAGGCCCGGGTCGAATACGGCTGGCGGCCGAGCTCGCCGAGTCGCGCCGCGATGTCGACGTTGAGGTTCGGGTACGCGTCGAGCAGTCGCCCGACAAGACCGAGATCCTCCGCGGCGCTGCCGACATGGGCGCCGACGAACGTCGTCCGCGGATGGCGCGCGACGAGCCGCCCGAAGGCGGCCAGCAGCTCGTCGAACGGCGGGAAGCCAGGCCCGTCGGGTTCGCTTGTCGGCCGGGGTGGCCAGAAATGCCAGTCCGGGTGGGCGTGGAGCTCCTCCCAGCGCTCGTTCGCGGGATCGAGCGGCTCGAAGAAGGCGATCGGGTCGGCGATATGGATGACGACCGGGAGATCGAGCTCCGCGGCAGCCGCCCAGAGCGGGTCGAGCCGCGGGTCGTCGACCGCCACGAGGCGGCCGTCGGGATCGCGCGCCCGCAGTCCGAGCAGCTTCCAGACTTTGAGCCCGCGCGCTCCCCGCGCGGCGGAGTCCCGTAGCCGGGCTGCCTCCGTCTTGCCGAAGGCCGGGTCGACGGCCCAGCCGTCGTAGTTGACGCCGGCGAACACCGCGACTCGATCCGGATATGCCGCCTGCCATCGCTCGATCTCTGCCGAGAGCGCGTCGCCGTGGCCGCCGTCCAGGTCGACGACCATCTCCACGCCCGACTCATCGAGCTTCGCGATCAGCTCAGCCGCGGGACGCGTCGCCCAATCGCCACCGAACGCCGGCCCGAGGTGGTTGTGCGCGTCGACGACTGGATACTTCGGCCGCCGAACCTCGTTGACCGGAACGCGGAGCGACGACCGCGGTCGGAAATCGGCGAGACGGAGGTCGCCCGCGTTCATTCGGGGCCGAGGATGACGACCTGGCCGAGATGGCGGGGCGCATCAGGGTCGCAGCCGCGTGTCAGCGCCAGGCCGAGCGCGAGCGCGTGGGCCGGGTGGAGGAGCAGCGGCAGGCGCGCCGAGGGATCAAGTCCGCCACCGATCAGGCTCACCTCGCCGGTCGCGCCGCGGGCTTCGTCCTCGTCGCGCGCGATCAACCATGTCGCGGCCCCGAGGCGCGCGGCCTCCTCGACGACCGCAGCCTCCTCGGCGGCGCCGGCACCGCCGATCAGCCCGACGACGAGCATGCCCGGCTCGCAGACCGAGATCGGGCCGTGGCGGAACTCGAGCGGCTCGTAGGCGCTCGTCGGGACCTGGCTCGTCTCGGTCAGCTTCAGGCCCCATTCCGCCGCGATGCCGAGCGCCGGCCCGCCACCGAGGATGACGATCCGGCTCCAGTCGGTCGCACCCAGCCGACGCCCGACCCCGGCCGCCGCCGCGGCTTCGTCCCAGCGGTCCGGGAGACGGGCGAGGTCCGCCACGAGGCGGTCATTGCCGCCAACGATCGCCACGACCCAGAGGAGGAGGGCGAGCATGCTGGCGAACGACCGCGTCATCACGATCGCCTCCTCATCGCCGGCCGGCGAGACGAGCGTCACGTCGGCCAGGACCGCGAGCGGACTGCCCGCGCGACAGGTGACCGCGACCGTCGGGTGGCCGGCCGCGCGCATCCGCTCGGCCACGCTGACTGCCTCGGACGTTGAGCCGGAGCGCGAAATGATCACGACGGGTTCGTAGCCTGCGGCGCGCCCGCCGCGCGAAGCCATAGCGAGCACTCCCTCCGGCCGAAGAATCAGCTCCGACAGCGGCGCCGCGAGCACCGGCCGGCGCATGACCGCGCGCGCCGCCGCGGCGACGACCTGGGCGAGGTAGTACGACGAGCCCGCGCCTGTGACGACGATCGAGTCAGCCGCCGCGAGCACGTCCCGTGCGGCGGCCGGCGCCCGGCCGGCTGCATCGAGCGCAGCGGCGATCGCCTCGCCCGACGTCGAGCTCTCGCGCCAGGTCAGCAGGTCCTCGAAGGCTGTCATCGGTCGCGCAGCTCCACCGAATAGCGGTAGCGATCGCCGCGGACCGTGCTCCGGCAGAACTCGATCGGCACGTCGTCCTGGTCGAACGCGATTCGCTCGACCCGGAGCGCCGGCTCGCCACGACGCTGATCGAGGAGCCCGGCCTCATCGGCGGTCAGGAGGACCGGCTCGAACGTCTCCCGGGCCCGGGTCGGGCGGCAGCCGTAACCGTTCATCAGCGTGTCGTAGAGCCGGACCCGCGAGAAGTCGACGGTCTCGAGACCCGGAAACCGCGCCGCCGGCAGGTGACTCGTTTCGACGACGAGCGGGTCGGCCCCGGCGAGCCGAAGCCGACGGAGGGCGACGACCTCCGTGCCCGCGGAAACGCCGAGTGCCTCGGCGACGACGTCGGCCGCCGGCTCCTTTCGCAGCTCGAGCACCTTCGTCCCCGGCTGCAGCCCGTGCCGCTCGATCTCGCGGCTGAACGAGTAGAACCCACCGATGGTGTGCTCGAAGCGCGGCACGGTCACGTAGGTCCCGAGTCCCCGCCGGATCTCGAGCAGCCTCTCCGCGACGAGCCCCGCCAGCGCCTGCCGGACCGTCGCGCGGCTGACCCCGTACTCCGACATGAGCTCGGGTTCCGGCGCGATCTTGGCTCCCGGTCGCAGCACACCGCTCCGAATCCGGTCGCGAAGGTCGGCCTCGATCTGCCGATAGAGCGGCAGCCCCGAAACCGCCACGATGCTCACCCCTTGATCCCGGTCAACGCGATTCCACGGACGAAATGCCGCTGGGCGACGACGAACAGGACGATCATCGGGATGACGCTGACCAGCGCGCCGGCCATGAGCAACGGCCATTTCCCCACGTACTGCCCCTGGAAGAGCGACAGGCCGGCGGTCAGCGTGAACGACTGGACGTCGCGCAGATAGACGATCGGCTCGATGAAGTCGTTCCACGACCACATGAAGGTGAAGATCGCGAGGGTCGCGAGCGCGGGGCGGGCGAGCGGCAGGTAGATGTGGCGGTAGATTTGCCAGGGGTTCGCCCCGTCGACCCGGGCGGCGTCGCCGAGCTCGCGCGGGATCGTCAGGAAGAACTGGCGGAGCAGGAAGGTCCCGAACGCCCCGCCGAGGAACGCCCCGACCCAGAGTGGCTCCTGCGTTCCGATCCAGTTGCCGCTCGTGCTGAACGGGTGGGGCAGCAGCCGATACAGGATGAAGTTCGGGACGAGGACGACCTGGAACGGGATGATCAGGGTGACGAGCAACAAGCCGAACAGCGGCCCTCGGAACCGGAACCGGAGCACGGCGAAGGCATAGGCCGCCATCGAGCAGCTGATCAGCTGGCCGACGGTGTTGAGCGCTGCGAGCTTGACCGAGTTGACGAAGAACGCCCCGAACGGCAGCGCATTCCACATGTCGGCGTAATTCTCCCAGCGCGGCCGGGCCGGCAGGAGCGT